>DAOKZK010000014.1:0-52591 GCA_035325645.1 Candidatus Macondimonas sp.
GTTCCCCCAGCAATATCGCGCCACCTTGAACCGGATGTGGACCGGCCTGACCACCTATCTTCGATGCATTCCAACCGGGCGGCCGATGCGCCGCCCTTCATCCTCATGAGGTTGCTTCATGAAATTTGCGATGACACCTTCCCTGTTGGCGATTGCGGCCTTTGCGCCCTTGACGGCTCAAGCTGCGATGGTTGAACTGACCGACCTCGAGCTTGGCGCGGTTCAGGGAAAAGCCGGTTCCATCACCGCCGGCTTCGGCGCGGGATTCAGAGAGTACTGGACGGAACTCACGACGGTGCAAGGCAATCCTACGGTGCATTACGTCGGCTGGGGCCTGATGGGGATTGGCTCCTCCTTGATGATCCCGTTCCAGCAAACCGCACGCCTGACCTATCAGATTCAGCAAGCT
Source organism: Candidatus Macondimonas sp. (assembly GCA_035325645.1). GTDB lineage: Bacteria > Pseudomonadota > Gammaproteobacteria > UBA5335 > UBA5335 > Macondimonas. The sequence continues at coordinate 410 of DAOKZK010000014.1, forward strand.
CCCCCTCCGGTCAATCGTCTGGTACCCGTGACGGCGCCGCTCTGGGTGGTCGCCGCGCCGCCGGCAGCGATCGCGTTCCCGATACTCATCCAGGGCCTCTATCTGCTTTACGCCAACGGAGAACTCACGATCCCTTACTGAACACACGCTCGCATACGACTGTCGTTCCACGGCTGCCCTCCCGGGGTGATCGTGGAACTGTCTCGCGACACATCCTCCAGCGGCGTTCGGCTGCGCCACGGGCTACAATCGACGCCGGGATGCGCTGATGGGGATTGACTTGTGATCGAAGGATGGCAGCGATGCAGCCTGCGCGCCTTGGCAGGCGGGCTGGTGGCCTATTTTACCGCCATGGTCGTCGCCAGCGTGACGCTGTCGGGACTGACCCGGCTTGCCCTCGGCGCGATGGGCTGGGAAGAACCCGAGATCCGGGCCTTTTTCGCAGCGCAGTTCGCCTCCTACCCCCAAGCCGTCCTGGCCGCGCTGCCGGAGGTGCTGGCGGCAGGAGCGGCCGGCTACACGGCGGCCGCCATGGCAACTGAACTGGAATATTGGCACGCGCTGGGCGTGACCCTGCTTGCGGCCTTGGTGTTCACCGCGCCGGTGATCGGCCGGCTTCCGCTTGGGTACACGCTGATGACGCTGGGATCGAGTCTCGCCGTCGCGCTTTTCGGCGCTTCTTTTCCCAAGGCCCGCAACCGAACGCAGGGCGCCGGGTCCTGATCGACGCCCACACTTGCGAGCTGCCGCTCCGTATTGGTGGTTCAAGTGTCTCGCTGGGCTGCAGCGGTCCTGCGAAAAGAACGCGGGGGCGCGGAGGGAGTCAGCCGCGCATAGGTGAGTTGAACGGCCGCTGCGCCGAATCGATCCCGCAGGCGTTGCAGCAGATCCACCGACGGTTGCACCCGCCAGGCATCGCCCAGATTCAATGTCGCCTCGGCCACCGCGTTGCGGTAGATGATGCGTACCGCGCAGCCGCCCCCCCGGAAAGGCTCCAGGATGTCGACGAGTTGCTCGACGAGCCCCTCCCCTGAGCTTTCCGCAAGTTCCAGGGTGAGGCGCTGCCCGTAGCGCAGGCGCATCTGCTCCAGATCGAACAACTGGCGCGGCGTCAGACGCCAGTTGCCCGAGTAATCGTCGAAACCGAGGCTGCCCTCGACGATGAGCAATTGATCCTTGACGATGAGATGCTGGAAGCGCTGATACTGATCCTCGAACACCGCCACTTCCATGCGCGCGGTGCGGTCGTCAAGCGTCAGGAAGGCGCGCTTGCCCGCCTGGCGACGAATGGCCACCACGAGACCTGCAACGACGACATCGCGCCGCTGCCCCGGCCCGGCATCGAGCGCAGCGCCCGTCAGATCGCCCAAGCAGTCGGTCACGAACTGGCGCAGATCCGCCTCGAACTGCGCAATCGGGTGCCCGGTGAGGTACAGCCCGAGCGTTTCCTTTTCTTCCTGCAGGCGCTGCGCCTCGGGCCATTCGGGGACCGCGTCCGGGCACGCCAGCGCGGGTCGCACCGGCTCGGCAGCAAGCCCGAACAAATCGTCCTGCCCCACCGCGCCGGCCCGTCCCTGCTGATCGGCCAGACGCAGGGCTTCATCGAGGCCCTGCATCAGACCCGCGCGCGTTGCTCCCAGCCGGTCCAGGGCGCCCGCCCGGATCATGGCCTCGAGCGTGCGCCGATTCACCCGCCGCCCATCGACGCGACAGCACAGGTCGACCAGATCCTTGAAAGGCCCTCCTCGGGCGCGTTCTTGCTCGATCGCTTCGATCGCCCCCTGGCCGACGCCCTTGATCGCGCCCAGGCCGTACTGCAGCCGGTCCGGTGCCGGCGCACTGAAGCGATAGCAGGACTGATTGACGTCGGGGGGCTGTACGGTGAGACCCATGGAGCGGCACTCATCGATCAGGGTCACCACCTTGTCGGTGTGATCCATGTCGGCGGACAGCACGGCGGCCATGAACGCGGCCGGATGATGGGCCTTGAGATACGCAGTCTGGTAGGACAGCAGCGCATAGGCGGCCGAGTGCGACTTGTTGAATCCGTAGCCGGCGAACTTCTCCATCAGGTCGAAGATGTGTGTCGCCGTCGCCTCCGGCACGCCGCCGGCCAGCGCCCCGGCAACGAAGATCTCGCGCTGCTTGGCCATCTCTTCGGGCTTTTTCTTGCCCATGGCGCGGCGCAGCAGATCGGCGCCGCCGAGGGTATAGCCGGCCAGCACCTGGGCGATCTGCATCACCTGTTCCTGATACAGGATCACGCCGTAGGTGGGCTTGAGGATGGGCTCCAGCCCCGGATGGGGGTAGTCGACCTTGGCCCGTCCGTGCTTGCGGTTGATGAAATCGTCCACCATGCCGGACTGCAAGGGCCCGGGGCGGAACAGCGCCACCAGCGCGACGATGTCCTCGAAGCAGTCCGGCTGCAGGCGCTTGATCAAGTCCTTCATGCCGCGTGATTCGAGCTGGAACACTGCCGTGGTCTCGCAGCGCTTGAGGAGCGCGAAGGTTGCGGCGTCATCCAGCGGCAGGGCATCGAGCGCGACAGGCGCCTCGCCGCGAGCAGCGCTTTGGCGGTTGATGGCGGACACCGCCCAGTCGAGGATGGTGAGCGTGCGCAGGCCGAGGAAGTCAAACTTGACGAGCCCAGCGGCTTCCACGTCGTCCTTGTCGAACTGCGTGACGAGATTCACTCCGCCGGCCTCGCAGTACAGCGGCGTGAAGTCCGTGAGCTCGGAAGGCGCGATCACGACCCCGCCGGCGTGCTTGCCGGCATTGCGAGCGAGGCCTTCGAGCGCGCGCGCCAGATCGATGAGCGACTGCACTGCCTCGTCCTCGCGGTAGAGCCGGCCCAGTTCGGGCTCCTGCTCCAGCGCCTTGTCCAGCGTGATGCCGAGTTCGAAGGGGATGAGCTTGGCGATGCGATCGACGAAACCGTAGGGATGCCCCAGCACGCGACCCACGTCGCGCACCACGGCCTTGGCCGCCATGCTGCCGAAGGTGATGATCTGGCTGACCTGCTCGCGACCGTAGCGCTGGGCCACGTAGTCGATCACCCGGTCGCGGCCCTCCATGCAGAAGTCGATGTCGAAATCCGGCATCGAGACCCGCTCGGGGTTCAGGAAGCGCTCGAACAGCAGATCATAGGCGATGGGATCCAGATCGGTGATGCCCAGCGCGTAGGCCACCAGGGAACCGGCGCCCGAGCCGCGTCCCGGGCCCACCGGCACGCCGTTGCCCCGCGCCCACTGGATGAAATCCGCCACGATCAGGAAGTAGCCGGCAAAGCCCATGCCGCTGATGACCGCGAGTTCGCGGGCCAGACGCTCGTCATAGGCCGCGGCCGGCGCGGCACTGGCGCGTCCGGCATCGCGCCGCTGCATGAGCCCCGCGCGGGCCAGATCGGCGAGATGATCTTCCGGGGTACGCGCATCCGGCACAGGAAAGCGCGGCAGCACGTTTTCGCCGAGCTGCAGCTGCAGGCTGCAGCGGCGCGCGATCTCGACACTGTTGGCCAGCGCCTCGGGGACATCGGCGAACAACTCGGCCATCTGCTCGGGTGAGCGCAGAAACTGCTCGGCCGTGTAGTCCCGCGGCCGGCGCGGGTCGTCGAGCAAACGACCGCGGTTGATGCACACCCGCACCTCGTGCGCTTCGAAGTCCGAGCGCTCCAGAAAGCGCACGTCGTTGGTCGCCACCAGCGGCACGCCGAGCCGGCCGGCCAGGTCGACCGCCGCCGGCAGATAAGCGCGCTCGTCCGGATGCCCGATACGGGTCAGCTCGAGGTAGTAGCGATCCTTGAAGAGGCGCAGCGCCTCGTCCACCAGGCCGCGCGCCTGCTCCTCCCGCCCGGCGATGAGGGCACGACCGATAGCCCCTTCCCGACCGCCGGACAGCGCAATCAGCCCATCGGTGCCTTCCTCCGCCAACCACTCCCACGTCAGCAACGGCGTCCCGCGGCGCTGGCCCTCGCGGTACAGCCGGGTCACCAGACGCGTGAGATGACGGTAGCCGGCAAGGTTCTGGCAGAACAGCGTCAGCCGGCTGGGCGGTTGCCCGTCCCCCTCATCCACCCAGACATCCACCCCGGCGATCGGTTTGATGCCGGCACTGCGCGCTGCCTTGTAGAACTTTACCAGGCCGAACAGATTGGACTGGTCCGTGATGCCGACGGCCGGCATGCCCAGTTCCCTGGCACGCGCAATCAGCGGTTTGATGCGCACCACGCCGTCCACCAGCGAATACTCGGTATGGACCCGCAGGTGGATGAAGGAAACGGTCATGCCGGGTCTCCGGCGAGTGCGCGCCGGACCGGGGCGAAGCTGCGCCGATGCACCGGGCTCGGGCCGTGCTGCAGCAAAGCCGCGAGGTGCGCGGCGGTCGGGTAACCCTGGTGGCGGTCGAAGCCATACTCGGGATGGCGCTCGGCGAGTTGCTTCATTTCGCGGTCGCGAGCGACCTTGGCGAGGATCGACGCCGCACTGATGGCGCCCCGATCACGATCACCGCCGACGATGGTACGGGCGGGCATGGGCAGTGCGGGCGCCTGATTGCCGTCGATCCAGACTGCGTCGGGCCGAACGGTGAGCGCCGCCACCGCGCGGGACATGGCCAGCAGAGTCGCCTGCAGGATGTTCATCTCGTCGACTTCCGCGACCTCGGCCCGGCCGATCGCCCAGGCATGGGCGCGCGTGACGATGACCTCGAACAGCGCTTCGCGCCGCTTCGGGGTCAGGCGCTTGGAGTCATCGAGGCCGGCGATGGGTCGCTCCGGATGCAGAATGACCGCCGCTGCCATGACCGGACCCGCCAGGGGCCCCCGGCCGGCCTCATCGATGCCGGCAATCCAGCGCACGGCGCACGCGCCGCTCATTCCGGCGCCCACCCCCGCGCGACGCGCAGCACGGCATCGGCGGCTGCGTCGGCCCCGCCGGCGCGCAACTGCCCCCGCAGCGCCGCGAAGCGGATCCGCAGGGACTCACCGTGTCCCGGCTCATCCAGCAAGCGCTGCATGGCCGCGCCAAGCGCCTCGGGCGTGGCTGCATCCTGAATCAGCTCCGGCACGAGTCGTTCGCCGGCAAGGAGGTTCGGCAAGGCCACATGATCCGTGCGCACGAGGTGGCGCGCCAGTGCATGGGTGAGCGGTGCCAGCCGGTAACCCACCACCATCGGGCAGCCGAGCAGCATGGCCTCGAGTGTCGCCGTCCCACTGGCCACCCAGGCCGCGTCGCTGGCTTCCAGCACATCGTGCGCGCCGCCCTCCAGGATCTGCAGCGGCACCTCCGGCGCCACCCGGGCGCGCATGGCGTCGATCGGCTCGCGCAAGTCCGCATGGGCCAGCGGGAGCAGGAACCGCGCATCAGGGGTCTTTGTGGCAACCCAGCGCGCGGCTGCCAGGAAAGGCTCGGCCAGCCGGTCGATCTCGCCGCGGCGGCTGCCCGGCAACAGGCCGATGAGGCGCGCCGTTTCCGGCAGCCCCAGACGGCGCCGCGCGGCCAGCCGATCCGGCGGATCCGGCAACCGGTCCGCCAAGGGGTGCCCCACGAACCGCACCGGGACGTCGTGCCGCCGATAGAACTCGGCCTCGAAGGGCAACAAGGTCAGCATGGCATCGACCGAGCGGCGGATACCCCGGATCCGGCCCTGACGCCACGCCCAGACCGAGGGGCTGACGTAATGGACCGTGCGGATGCCTGCCGCACGCAGGCGACGCTCCAGTCCCAGGTTGAAATCCGGCGCATCGATTCCGACGAAGACGTCCGGCCGGTCGCGCAGGAAATGATCGAGCAACTCGCAACGCAAGCGCATGAGCCGGGGCACATGGCGGATCACCTCGGCGAGCCCCATCACCGCCAGCTCGCGGCAATCGGCGAGCGGCCGGACGCCCGCCGCGCGCATCGACGGGCCGGCCACGCCCATGAGTTCGACACGCCCGCCTGTCTGCCGATGCAGGCTTGCGGCCAGTGCGCTGCCCAGCTGATCGCCGGACAGCTCGCCGGCAACGATGGCCACGCGCAGGGTCATGTCAACGGATGATGCTGCGGGGGTTGGATTCCAGGAAGTGGCTGAACCGGGCCACGTCCGGCCATTCCACGGACAAGGCCGCAATCTGCTCGCGCGCCTGCTCGAGACGCAGACCGCTGCGATACAGCAGCTTGTAAGCCTTTTTCAGGGCGCCCACGCGTTCGGCGTCAAAACCGTGTCGACGCAGCCCCTCGGTATTCAGACCCGCAGGCTTGGCGGGAATGCCGGAGGCCACCACGAAAGGGGGCACGTCGCGGTTCACGCCGGCCGCGAACTGCAAAAAGGCGTAGGCGCCGATCTTGCAGAACTGGTGCACCATGGCAAAACCGCCCAGGATGGCGTGGTCGTCGATGTGGACGTGGCCGGCGAGGCTGGCATTGTTGGCCATGACGATGTCGCTGCCCAGCACGCAGTCATGAGCGATGTGGACATAGGCCATGATCCAGTTGCGACTGCCGATGCGGGTCACGCCCTCGTCCTGCACCGTGCCGCGGTTCAAGGTGCAATACTCCCGTATCGTGTTGTCGTCGCCGATCTCGAGGCGCGTGGGTTCGCCGCGGTACTTCTTGTCCTGCGGGTCATCGCCGATGGACGCGAACTGGTAGATCCGGTTGTTGCGACCGATGCGGGTAGGACCCTTGATGACGACGTGCGGCCCGATCACGCACCCGGGCCCAATCTCCACGTCCCCACCGATGACGCTGTAAGGCCCCACGCTCACGTCTGGGTCCAGGGCGGCGGCCGGATCGATGATGGCGCGTGGATCAATCACGGTCGTATCTCCGCGCCGCGCACATGATTGCGGCTTCGGCCACACAGATCCCCTCGACCTCGGCGCGGGTGTCGAAGCGCCAGATCCCCTTGAGGGTACGCTGGAGTGCGACATGGAGGCGCAGCTGGTCTCCCGGCCCGACCGGCTTTTTGAATCGCGCCCGATCGATTCCCACGAGATAGTAGAGTTCGGCGGGATCAGGGGGGGTTGCGGCGCTGCGGTAGGCCAGAATCCCGGTCGCCTGAGCCATGGCCTCCAGGATCAGGACACCGGGCATGACCGGCCGCCCGGGGAAATGGCCCTGGAAAAAGGGCTCGTTGACGGTGACGTTCTTGAGCGCTTCCAGCCAGCGCCCGGGCTCGAGCGCCACCACCCGGTCAAGCAACAGGAATGGATACCGGTGCGGCAGAAGCGCCTGAATCTGGGGGACGTCCATATCGTTCAAGCCGGGGGTCCTTCTTCCTCTGGATCTGTCGATGCAAGCTTCGTCTGGCGCTCGAGTTGGCGCACGCGATCCGCCAATTCGTCGAGGCGGCGAAAGCGAGCCGCATTGCGTTGCCAACGCCGATTCGCATCGGCGGAAATGCCCGATGAATAGATGCCGGGGGTGTGAAGCGAATGCGTCACCATGGTCATGCCGGTGATGACGACATCGTCGGCGATCTTCAAATGGCCATTCATGCCGACCCCGCCGCCGATCATGCAACGCGCACCGATGACCGTGCTGCCGGAAATCCCGGTGCAGGCGGCGATGGCGGTATGTCTGCCGATCCTGACGTTATGGCCAATCTGAATCTGGTTGTCGAGCTTGACTCCGTCCTCGATCACCGTGTCTTCCAGAGCACCGCGATCCACGGTGGTACCGGCGCCGATCTCCACGTCATCGCCGATCTGTACGGTACCGAGCTGCGGCACCTTGATCCAGCGCTCGCCGTCCCGGGCGAAACCGAACCCGTCCGCGCCGATGACTGCGCCGGGATGCAGCACGCAGCGTTTGCCCAAGCGCACCCCAGGGCCGACGTAAACCCGGGCGGTCAATCGGGTCTCCTCGCCGATGTACACATTTCGGGCAACGACGCATTGCGGGCCGAGTACGGCACCCTCCCCGATCACGGCACCTGCCTCGATCACACAATGGGCGCCGATCTGGGCCCCCGGATGAATACGAGCGGTGGAATCGACCACCGCCGTCGGGTGCTGCCCGGGACACACGCCATCAGGCGGATGCAGCAGCCCCGCCAGCCGGGCAAAAGCCAGATGGGGATGCTCCGTCACCAGCGAAGGCACGGGGCTCAGGGGCGCATCCTCGGCTTTGAGAATGACTGCCGCCGCCTGCGTCCCGCCCAGAAGCGGTCGGTAGGCCGGCGTCGCCAGAAAGGCGACACAGCCCGGCCGCCCAGGGGACAGCGGACAAACACCGGAGACGCGGACTTCACCCTCGCCCCGCAACTGACACCCGAGACGCTCGGCCAATTCAGTCAGGCTGTAAGCCGCCACTTCTTCTCCCACCTGCGGGATCAGGGGACCTTGCCCTGCAGTTCCTGGATCACCTTGGCGGTGATGTCCATCCTCGGCGAGGCATACAGCACACCTTCGGAAAGGATCAGGTCGTACTTTTCGCGCTCGGCCAGTTGCCGGATGACGCGGGTCACGCTGCGATCGATTTCCCGCAAGCCTTCCATGCGGCGCGCCTGCAACTCTTCCTCGAACTGGCGACGCTTGCGGATGAGTTCGCGTTGAGCAAGCAACAACTCACGCTCGGCCTGCTCACGGCGCTCGGGGGCCAGCGTCGCTGCTTCCCGATCGAAGCTCTCCTGCTTTTGCGTAAATGCGGTCTCCTCCCGGGCCAGCGTCCGCTTGCGCTGTTCCAGATCCGCCTCGAGGCTTTCACGCAGATTCCGGGCCTGCGGCGCCTCGCGCAGCAGTTGCGCCAGATCGATCACACCGACCTTCATCTCCGCATGGGCCAGACTCCCGAAGCCGATCAGGGCCGCCGTCACCATCGCTCGCATGTACATCCCTAACCTGTCCTGCTCAGAAAGTCGCACCGAAGGTGAAACTGAAGACTTCCGTATCGTCACCGGGCTCATCGTTCAGCGGATAGGCCACCGCGAATTCGAGCAAACCCAGGATCGGTGTCAGCCACTGGAACCCAACCCCGGTGGACGCCCTCACCTCTCCGGCATCGAAGTCTTCATAGGTGTCGAAGACGTTGCCAGCATCGAGAAAGACGCTCAAACGCGTATTGCGGCTCTCGCCGAGCAGGGTCGGGAAAAACATTTCCAGTTGGGTGATGGTGCGGAAATTGCCGCCCAAGGGATTGTTGTATTCGTCGCGCGTACCCAAGGAGCTGCCCCGGTAGCCGCGCACCGAGTTGATGCCACCGGCAAAGAACTTCTCATAGGGCGGCAGATCTGTGGTGTCGCCGTAGCTGTCCGCATAGCCGATACCGATCCGCGCCGAGCCGGTCAGATACCGGTTGAAGGGGAAATAATGCTCGTAGTCGTAGGTCAGCTTGTAATATTCCAGATCGACCGCCGGCACCGCGATGTCGGCAAACAAGCGGTGGATATAGCCCTTGTCGGCGAAAACGGTCCGGTTGCGCGTGTCGCGGATCCAGCCGGTGTCGAGGGTGAGCGCATTGAATGAATCGCCGTTCTGATCCACGAAATCGATGATCTTCTGCGGCGTGCGGCCTTCCAGCACCGTCAGTTGCGTCGACCGGAAGCTGCCACCGAGCCGGATGCTGTCGTATTCGGTGACAGGAATACCGTAGCGCAGCGAGCCACCCCAGGTATCCGTATCGAAGCGCGAGCTCACGCGGGTCAGCGAGTCGGTCGAGCGCTGGAACAGAGATATGGTGCGACTCACGCCATCCAGTGTGTAGAACGGCTGTGTCAAGGAGGCGCTGTAATTGCGGCTGAACTCACTGGTGACGAAGTCCAGGCTGACGCGGTTACCGGTTCCGAACCAGTTGCTGTGCGACACGTTCGCGTTGACCAGCACGCCCTGACCGCTGGAATAGCCCACGCCAACCTGGAAGGCGCCGGCACTGCGTTCGGTGACCTCGAAATCGACGTCGACGCGATCGCTCTCACCCGGCACCGGATTGACCTTGACGTCGGCCTGCTCGATGAACGGCAGGCGTGCCAGCCGCACCCGTGAACGGGTGATTTCGCTGGCCGCAAAGGAAGCGCCCTCGTACTGGCGCATCTCGCGCCGCAGCGCTTGGTCCTGGGTCGTGACGTTGCCACGGAAATTGACATTGCGGACATAATACCGATTGCCGGGCTTCACCAGCAGGTTGATCTTCACCTGCCGGTTGGCCTCGTCGATGTCGGTCATCGGCTCGACCTGCGCAAACGCGTAGCCTTCATCGCCCAGCCGCTCGGAAATCTTCTTGGCCGACTCTGTCGCCGCCTGACGGGAGAAGGTATCGCCCGGGCGGATCGTCACCAGGGGGCGCAATTGGGACTCCGGCAGCACGAGTTCGCCCAGCAATGCGACGTCGCTGACCTGATATTTCGGGCCCTCGTAGACATTGACGGTGAGGTAGATGCTTTCCTTGTCCGGCGACAGGGAAACCTGGGTGGATTCGACCCGGAAATTGAGATAGCCACGATCCTGATAAAACGAGGTCAGAGTCTCGAGATCGCCCGAGAACGTCTGCTGCGAATAGCGGTCCCGACTGCCGAACAGCCGCCACCAGCTCTTGCTCCGGGCGCGCAGCGGCTTGAGCAGTTCCTCATCGCTGAATGCTTCGTTGCCCACGATATTGATGCGCCGGATGCTGGCGACCTTGCCCTCGTCGATGGTAATGGCCACGGCGACGCGGTTGTCGGATTCCTCCTTCACCTGGGTATCGATCTTCACGGCATATCGACCGTTGGAAAAATACTGGCGGCGCAATTCCTGTTCGACCTGTTCGAGCACCGACCGATCGAAGGCGCGTCCTTCGGCCAGTCCCACGTCGCGCAGCCCTTGCAGGAGCTTGTCGGAGGGAATTTCCTTGTTCCCGGTGACCGTGAAGCGGGCGATGCTGGGGCGCTCCACCACGCGGATCACCAAGGTGTCGCCGGTGCGGGAAAAGCCGACGTCACTGAAGTAACCCGTCTTGAACAACTCGCGCGTCATCTGGCGCACGCGTTCCTCATCCACCCGCTCGCCGACGTTCAGGTTGATGGCCCGATAAACCCGTGAAACATCGTGGCGCGCCAGCCCCTGAACCTCGATGCTCTGGACGACGAAGGGGTCGAATGCCCACGCCGATCCCAGACACAGCCACAACACAGCCCCAGTCAGGCGCGACCACATTATTTTGTTCATAAAGACCTTGATGATGATGGAATCCCGGTCTGCGCAATCCCGCAGATCATGGCGCCAGGAGTCGAACCAAATCGTTGTAGAATGCAAGCCCCATCATGAGCACCAGCGCGACGATGCCAAGCTGCTGCCCCCATGACTGGATCCGCTCCGAAAGGGGTCGTCCCCGGACCCACTCCACCAGATAGAACGCCAGGTGACCACCGTCGAGCACCGGCACGGGCAACAGATTGAGCACGCCCAGACTGATGCTGATGACCGCCAGAAAGCCCAGATAGGACACCAGTCCGATCTGGGCCGAATACCCCGCATACTGCGCAATATTGATGGGACCGCTCAGGTTCTCCAGCCCCAACTGGCCGGTTGCCATCCGGCCGATCATGCGCAGGGTCATCAGGCTCATCTGCCAGGTGCGCTGAGCGGCTGCCGGCAAGGCCGCCGCCGGGGCATAACGGTACTCGGCGCGCATCCTCTCTTGCAACTCCTCCGGGACGCGGGGGCTGAGGCCCACGAACCCGATGGACGCGCCATCCTGCTGCCGGGCACCGATGCGCAACGTGAGGTGAAGCGCCTCCCCGCCCCGCAGGATTTCGAGCCCGACGGTTTGATCGGGACGCGCGCGCACCTTCCGTACCCAGTCTTCCCAGTCGGCGACGGCTACGCCTTCCATCGCCACGATGCGGTCATTCGGTTGCAGCCCCGACCGAGCCGCCGGACCGTCAGCCTGCAGCGTGCCCACCTCGGCCGGCAGTGGAGGTTGATAAGGTGAAAGACCCAGAAATTCGTTCAGGCGGGCCGGATCGTCGAGGGATCCGGTCCAATCCGCGGCGAGGGTCACCACGCGTTGCGAGCCGTCGTCGCCCCGGATCTGCAGTTCCAGTGGACGCTCGTCGAGAGCCGCGTCCACAAGGTTGATGCCCAGCTGCTCCCATGTGGGCGTCGGCGCGCCGTTGACGCTCAGGATTTCGTCACCGGCTCGCAGACCGGCCAAAGCGGCCGCCGTGCCGGGCGCCGGGTCGTCAATCAGCGTGCGCATTCCGGGCACGCCCAGACACAGCACCATCCAATACAGGGCGATGGCCAGCAAGAGGTTGGCGGCGGGCCCTGCGGCGACGATGGCGGCGCGCACCCCGACCGGCTGGCGGTTGAACGCCCGCCCCAACTCCTCTGCGCGGACCGGCCCTTCCCTTTCGTCCAGCATCTTGACGTAGCCGCCCAGGGGAATCAGGGCGAGCCGATACTCGGTGCCGTCCGAGCCGGTCCGCTGCCATACCGAGCGCCCGAATCCGACGCTGAAGCGCAGGACCTTGACGCCCATTCGGCGTGCGACCCAGAAATGCCCCGCCTCATGGATGGCAATCAGAATGGCCAGTGCGACCAGAAAAGCCAGCATGGACGACAGCACCTGACTCATGCCCCCCCCTCCATCCACGCCGCACAGCTTGCGCGTGTCCTGCGGTCCAATTCTATCACCGCCTCCCAGCATCCCGCGGGCTCGCCACCGAGCTCCGCCAGGGCGCGCGCAATCACCTCCGGAAGGCGGACGAACGGCAGGCGCCGGTCGAGAAATGCCGCCACGGCCATCTCGTTGGCGGCATTGAGCACGACGGACGCGCCGCCTCCGGCCCGCAAGGCCTCATAGGCCAGACCCAACGATGGAAATCTTGCGTGGTCGGGCGCTTCGAAGCCGAGTTTACCGATCTGCACGAGATCGAGTGGCGGGACGTCGACGGCGAGGCGCTCTGGCCAGCCAAGCGCGTGACCGATGGGCGTGCGCATGTCGGGATGCCCCAACTGGGCGAGCACGGACCCATCCACGTATTCCACCAGCGAATGGATCACGCTCTGCGGATGGACCACCACCTCGATCCGCTCGGGCGGCAGGCCGAACAGCCAGTGCGCCTCGATCAGTTCCAGGCCCTTGTTCATCAGGGTTGCCGAATCGACCGAGATCTTGCGACCCATGACCCAGTTGGGATGAGCGCAGGCTGCCTCCGGCGTCACGCTTGCCATGTCGGCGGTCGCCATATGCCGAAACGGCCCGCCCGATGCCGTCAGCATGAGGCGACGGACACCGGCCCCCGCGAGGCCGGGCGCGAAATCCCGCGGGAGGCACTGGAAGATTGCGTTGTGCTCGCTATCGATGGGAATGAGCCGCGCACCGTGGCGCTGCACCTCGTCCATGAACAGGGCGCCGCCCATGACGAGCGATTCCTTGTTGGCGAGCAGCACGGTCTTGCCGGCGCGTACGGCGCTCAAGGTCGGCATCAGGCCGGCGGCGCCGACGATCGCCGCCATGGTCACATCCGCCTCGGGCAAGGCCGCGGCGCGGATCAGCCCGTCCTCGCCATGCCAGACCTGTGTCGATACCCCGGCGGCATCCAGGGCATCCTGCAGACGTCGGGCCGCCCCAGCGTCGCCCACCACGGCCACGTCCGGGCGAAAGCGCAGACACTGGGACAACAGCCGATCCAACTGACGGTGCGCCGTCAGCGCCACGACCCGAAACCGGTCCGGGTGCTGCGCCACGACGTCCAGCGTGCTGCAGCCGATGCTGCCGGTAGCGCCCAGGATGCACAGCCCCCTCACAGCCATCCCTGCGCCCGCCCCAGCCCCCAGGTGAAAATCGGCGCGGCCGCGGTGAGGCTGTCGATGCGGTCGAGAATTCCGCCGTGTCCGGGCAACAAGTGACCCGTGTCCTTGACGCCCATCTGGCGCTTGAACATGCTCACGGTCAAGTCACCCACGACAGACCCAGCCACGGTGACCAGACAGATGCAGGCATAGCCCATCCCCGTACTGACGTCCAGTCGCAGCAGCAAGGGCATCGCCAGCCCGGCAGCCAGGCCGGCAGCCAGGCCGCCCCATACGCCGGCCCACGTCTTGCCGGGGCTCACCTGGGGCGCCAGTTTGCGCTTCCCGTAGCGTCGCCCGACGTAATAGGCACCGGCATCGGCCAACCAGATCATGACCAGCAGAACCAGCACCCAGCGTGCGCCCTGCGGCGCACCATGCAGCGTCACCAGCGCGATCCACGCGGGCACCAGCAGCATCAGCCCCACCATCAGCTTACGGCCGCGCAGCAAGCGGCCCTGCGGCAGTCCGCGCGGGAAAACCCCGATCCAGACGGCAGCGAGCGTCCACCAGAACAAGGCAGCGCTCAACAGCGCGAACACCGCTCTGTCGTCCGCCCACCCATACAGGACGACCAGCAGAGGCAACAGCACGATGCCGGCGGCCCGCCCGCCGTCCCGCCGCCAACCCATGAGCGCGGACCATTCCTGCCCCGCCCCCCACACGATCGCCGCGAACACGACAGCGACCCACGCGGTCGGCAGCAGCAGCACTGCCGCGACGAGTGGCGGCACGATCCACAGCGCGGTGCGCACGCGCTCGTTCAGCATGATCCGTCCTTTTCATCGCTCGGCACCGGGGTCTCCGTGCGGCCGAAGCGACGCTCGCGCCGACCGTACCACGCCAGGGCGCGCTGCAGATCGGCAATGCTGAAATCAGGCCAGAGCCGATCACAGAAATAGAGTTCGGTATAGGCAAGGTGCCAGAGAAGGAAGTTGCTGACGCGGTACTCTCCGCCGGTGCGGATCAGCAGATCGGGATCGGGCAGTTCCGCCAGATCGAGTTGCGCCCCTAGGGACGCCTCATCGATCTGATCCGGCGCCATCTCGCCTGCGGCGATGCGCCGAGCCAGCACGCGAACCGCGCGCACGAGGTCCTGACGGCCCCCGTAAGCCAACGCGATGACCAGCACCATGCCGGGATTGCCGGCAGTACGCTGTTCGGTGTGCTGGATGACGGCCCGCAAGGACGGCGGCAAAGCGGCCCGGTCGCCGATGAATCGGACCCGCACGCCCTCGGCATGCAGCGTCTCGAGTTCGGTTTCCATGGAACGGACGAACAGTTCCAGCAGGAACTCGACCTCGGCGGTTGGGCGAAACCAGTTTTCGCTGCTGAAGGCATAAAGCGTCAGGATGCGGACGCCCGCGTCGCGACTGGCGCGTACAATGGACCGTGCGGCGCGGACACCGGCCTCGTGACCGGCCGCGCGCGGCTGCCCCCGCCGGGTCGCCCATCGCCCGTTGCCGTCCATGATGATGGCCACGTGCTGGGGCAGGGAAGAGAGTGCGGCATGCGTCATCGGCGGCGGACTTCCTGTCTTCGGGCGACGCATTCGCGGTGCACTCCGGTCGGGCCTCAGATCTGCAGCAGTTCCTGCTCCTTTTCCTCAAGCACCCGATCGATCTGCCCGATGTGCTCATCGGTGATCTTCTGGATTTCATCCTGCGCCTTGCGCACCAGATCCTCGCCGATCAGCTTGTCCTTTTCCAATTGCTTGAAGCGGTCGTTCGCATCGCGGCGGATGGCTCTCACCGCGACCTTGGCACCCTCGCCCTCGTGCCGGACCACCTTCACCAGATCGCGCCGTCGCTCCTCGGTGAGGGGCGGCAGGATGATCCGGATCGCCATGCCGGCCGTATTGGGCGTGACGCCGAGATCAGACGCCATCAGCGCTTTTTCGATCGGCCCAACCATGTTCTTTTCCCACGGGGTGATGGTCAGGGTCCGGGCATCGGTCACCGTCACGCTGGCCACTTGGGTCAGGGGAACGTCGCTGCCGTAGTATGCGACCTGGATGTGATCCACCAGGCTGGTATGGGCGCGGCCGGTGCGGATCTTGGACAGCCCATGACGCAGCACCTCGATGGTCTTTTTCATCCGGTCGATGGCGTCCTTGCGGATAGGATCGATCATGTCATGCTCCTGGCGCGGGTCGGTTGCGTGCACTCGGCTGCGTTTCCACCGTGGTGCCGATGCTTTGGTCGCCGGTCATGATACGCATCAAGGCCCCGTCATGCTTGATGTCGAACACCCGCAGCGGCAGATCGTTGTCGCGACACAGGACGATGGCCGTGGTGTCCATCACCATGAGGCGCTGATCGATGACCTCATCATAAGTCAGGCAGTCATAGCGCCGCGCTGAGGGATCCTTGACCGGATCGGCATCATAGACGCCGTCGACCTTGGTCGCCTTGAGCAACAGTTCCGCACCGATCTCGATCGCCCGCAGGCTGGCGGCCGTGTCTGTCGTGAAAAAGGGATTGCCCGTGCCGGCCGCAAACAGCACCACGCGCCCCTTTTCCAGATGACGAATGGCGCGACGCCGGATATAGTCCTCGCAGACCTCATTGATGCGCAGGGCCGACATGACCCGTGCGAACACCCCGATCCGTTCCAACGCGTCCTGCAGGGCCAGTGCATTCATCACCGTGGCGAGCATGCCCATGTGATCGGCAGTGACCCGATCCATGCCGGCATTGGCCAGCCCTGCACCGCGAAAGATGTTGCCCCCGCCGATCACCACGCCGATCTGTACGCCCAGATCCCGAACCTCACCGATTTCCCGTGCCAGGCGAGCGATGATCGGCGGGTCGATGCCGTAGTCGGCGTCACCCAGCAAGGCCTCACCGCTGAGCTTGAGCAAAATACGGCGGAAGGCTGGAGCGGACGGACTCATAGACTCCTCGGGAAGAAAGATCGATCGCAATCGGAAGTTCGCTCTGGACCGCCCACGTCAAGCCGAACTGAGCGATCCGGCGCCCGCGCAGGTCAGCTTCCGCGAACCTGCGCCATGACCTCCTCGGCAAAGTTCTCGGACTTCTTCTCCACACCCTCGCCCACTTCCAGGCGCACGAAACGCATGACCTCGGCACCGGCCTGCTTCAGGCGCTGACCGACGGTAAGCTCGGCATCCTTGACGAAGGGCTGACCGACGAGCGCGACTTCGTTCAGGTACTTGCGGATCCGTCCGTCAACCATCTTCTGGATAATGTCCTCGGGCTTGCCGCTCTCCCGCGCCTGGGCCTCGAAAATCTCGCGCTCCTTGGCCACAAGTTCTGCCGGCACCTCGTCCGGCGAAATGCAGATCGGCCGGCTGGCCGCGATGTGCATGGCCACATCGCGCGCCAAGGCTTCGTCACCACCCTTGAGGTCGACCACCACGCCGATGCGGCTGCCGTGGCTGTACAACCCGAACACGTCGCCCTGGCGGGCGAGGCGCTCGAAGCGGCGCACGGCGATATTCTCACCGATCTTGGCCACCAGCTCGCGGCGGCGCTCGTCGATCTGCTGCCCGCCCTCGAGCGGCAATGCGAGCAAAGCATCGACATCGGCGGGCGCGCCAGCCAGCGCCGCAGCGGCGACCTGGGCGGCGAAGGACTGAAACTCGTCCCCACCGCTGACGAAGTCGGTTTCGCAGTTGACTTCGATCGCGATCGCCGCGGTCCCCGCGGCATCCCGCTGTACGATCACACGGCCTTCGGCCGCTACGCGGCCGGCCTTCTTGTCGGCCTTGGCAAGCCCCTGCTTGCGCATCAGTTCGATGGCCTGATCGAGATCCCCCGCCGTTTCCGTGAGGGCTTTCTTGCATTCCATCATCCCTGCGCCGGTGCGTTCACGCAGTTCCTTGACCATGGCAGCTGTCACTGACATCAGCAATTTCCTCGAAATGGAGTTTCAGGTGGAGCGCGACTCAGTGCGTGGTATCGGCCATCGGGTTCGTGACTGCCGCGGCGTCCGATTCCACTTCGACGAATTCATCGCCCAGACCGCCTTCACCGCGACTCAGCTTGCCCTCGAGCACAGCGTCGGCCATCAGCTGGGCATAGAGCCCGACCGCCCGCATGGCATCGTCATTGCCGGGAATCGGGTAGTGCACGCCCGACGGCGAATTGTTCGTGTCGACCACGCCGATCACGGGAATCCCGAGCTTGGCCGCCTCGCTCACGGCGATCGATTCATGACCGACATCGACGATGAACAGCGCGTCGGGCAGCCGGTTCATGTCCTTGATGCCGCCCAGACTGCGTTCCAGTTTTTCCCGCTCCCGGTTCAACATCAGGGCTTCTTTCTTGCTGAGTCGCTCGATCGTGCCATCCTCGACCATCTGCTCGAGACCCTTGAGGCGACGGATCGACTGGCGCACGGTCTGCCAATTGGTCAGCATGCCGCCCAGCCAGCGATGCGCCACGAACGGCATGCCGCAACGCACCGCCTGCTCTCGCATGTGATCGGATGCTGCGCGCTTGGTGCCCACGAACAGGATCGTGCCGCCCTGGGCCACGATGCGACGCCCCTGATCCAGCGCATCACGCAGCATGGGCAGCGTGTGTTCGAGGTTGATGATGTGGATGTTGTTGCGGGCGCCGAAGATGTAGGGCGCCATGCGGGGATTCCAGAATCGCGTCTGGTGACCGAAATGCACTCCAGCCTCAAGCAGCTGGCGCATGGAAATGTCAGGCATGATCGAAACTCCGATGTTTTGGGTTAGGCCTCCGCGCGTCCCGGCGAGCCACCCCGTGGGGCACCCAGCCAGCCGTGACGACGCGCGTGCGGATTGGTGTTCATGCCCGGCCAGGATCGACGGGCATCGACGATAAGCATTTGCCGAAAAAGCCGGCGCTTTATACCATAGACCCCTGTTTCACGACAATGGACCGGGCGCCGCGATGGTGCACCGGCCCCCGCACCGCGCCCGCGCCCGCGCCCACCGACGAGCCTTTCCATGCAAGTGAATCTGAAGACGCCTGAAGAACAGGAAAAAATGCGCGTGGCCGGTCGACTGGCCGCGCAGGTGCTGGAGATGATCGGGCCCTACGTCCGTCCCGGCGTGACCACCGA
Source organism: Candidatus Macondimonas sp. (assembly GCA_035325645.1). GTDB lineage: Bacteria > Pseudomonadota > Gammaproteobacteria > UBA5335 > UBA5335 > Macondimonas. Next base: position 19,221 of record DAOKZK010000014.1, read on the forward strand.
GCGGCTGGATCGCATCTGTCACGACTATATCGTCGGCGAACAGCGGGCCATCCCGGCGCCGCTCGATTACAACGGCTTTCCCCGTTCGATCTGCACCTCCGTGAACCACGTGGTCTGCCACGGCATTCCCGGCCCCAAGGTGCTGAAATCGGGTGATATCGTCAACATCGACATCACGGTCATCAAGGACGGTTTCCATGGCGATACCAGCGCGATGTTCCTGGTCGGTGAGGCGTCGGTGCTCGCCCAGCGGCTGGTGCGGGTGACACGTGAGGCCCTGTTCATCGGCATCAACATGGTCCGTCCCGGCGTGCGACTCGGCGACCTGGGTGCGGCCATCCAGACTTACGTCGAGCGGGAAGGCTTCTCGGTCGTCCGGGAGTATTGCGGGCACGGCATCGGCCGGGTATTCCACGAAGATCCGCAGGTGCTGCACTACGGTACGCCCGGCACGGGCCTCGTTCTGGAGCCCGGCATGTGTTTCACCATCGAGCCGATGGTCAATGCCGGCAAGCGCCACGTGAAACTACTCCCCGACGGATGGACGGTCGTGACCAAGGACCACAGCCTGTCCGCCCAATGGGAGCATACCTTGCTCGTCACCGAGACCGGGCACGAGATCCTCACCCTGCGGTCCAATGAGGACATTCCGTCACCGCCCGGACGCTGACCGGAGTCGAACATGTCCACGAACGCCCAGTCGAGCGCGAGCGCCGCGGAAACCGGCATCCCGGATGAACAAACCTTGCGGCAGCTGTTCGCGGAAGGCGCCTCGGGCATTGCTGCGCTGCGCCAGCGGGTGCGCGAACTCGATCATCGGCAGTGGATCGAATTCCAGGCTGGACGGCCCGTCGAGCGACTCATGCAGGAGCGCCTGGATAAGATCGATCGGCTGCTGCGTGTCTCCTGGTCCCATTTCGTCGACGACCAGGCACACCGCCTCTGTCTCGTTGCAACCGGCGGGTACGGGCGGGGCGAACTCCAGCCCCACTCGGACATCGACCTGCTGATCCTCCTGCCGGCGGATGCAGGCGACCAATGGGCCGGCGCAATCGGCCTCTTCGTCACCGTCCTGTGGGACATCGGCCTGCAGGTCGGGCATAGCGTGCGCGATGTGGCCGAATGCGCCGCGCTTGCCGGCGCCGATCTGACCATCATGTCCAACCTGCTGGAATCCAGGCTCGTCGCGGGCGACCGGCATCTGCTCGAGGCCATGCGCGCGGCCACCTCGCCGCGACGCATGTGGGACAGCCGGATGTTCTTCGCGGCCAAGGTGGCCGAGCAGGCCGCACGGCATCACAAGTTCCACGACACCGGCTACCAGCTCGAACCCAACGTCAAGGAAAGCCCCGGCGGACTGCGCGATATCCAGACCGTGGGCTGGGTCGCCAAGCGCCACTTCCAGGCCGAAACACTCGATGAACTGCGCGAGCACGGCTTTTTGACCGATCGCGAGTTGCGGTCGCTGACCGCGAGCCAGCAGTTCCTGTGGCGCGTGCGCTGGGCCCTGCACATGCTCACCGGCCGGCGCGAGGATCGTTTGCTGTTCGACGTCCAGCTCAAGCTGGCCGCCCTGTTCGGCTATACCGATCAGGATCACAACCTCGCGGTCGAACAGTTCATGCAGCATTACTACCGCACGGTCACCCGCGTGGCCCGGCTCAATGAACTGTTGCTCCAATTGTTCGAGGAAACCCTGCTCCATCCGGGTGACAATGCGCCCCCGCTGCCGCTGAACAGCCGCTTCCAGGTTCGCAACGGCCACATCGAAGTGACTCGCCCTGACGTCTTCCGCCGTTATCCCTTCGCCTTGCTCGAGATCTTCCTGTTGCTGATGCAACACCCGGAAATCCAGGGCGTGCGTGCCGCCACCATACGGCTGATCCGCCAGCATCGCTATCTCATCGACGGCCCGTTCCGGGACGACATCCGCGCCCGCAGCCTGTTCATGGAAATGCTGCACCAGCCGCAGGGCATCACCCACGAGCTGCGGCGCATGAACCGCTACGGCATCCTCGCCCGTTACCTTCCCGAGTTCGGCGCGCTGGTCGGACGCATGCAGTTCGACCTGTTCCACGCGTATACCGTCGATCAGCATCTGCTCTTCGTGCTGCGCAACCTGCGCCGCATCACGGTGCCCGAATTCGCGCACGAATACCCGCTGTGCAGCGAAATCGTGGCGCGCATTCCCAAGCGCGAGCTGCTCTACATCGCGGGGCTCTATCACGACATGGGCAAGGGCCACGGCGGCGATCACTCGGAGATCGGCGCCCAGCTGGCCAGCGCCTTCTGCTGCCGTCACGGCCTTGGCGAGCGCGACACTGAGCTGGTGGCGTGGCTGGTCCGCAATCATCTGCTCATGTCCATGACCGCGCAGCGGCGCGACATTGCCGACCCACAGGAGATCCATGCCTTCGCGCGCAAGGTCCGCACCCGTTCGCGACTGGACTATCTGTTTTTGCTGACCGTCGCCGACATGCGCGGCACCCATCCCGCCCTGCTCACCGACTGGAAATACCGCCTGCTGAGCCAGCTTTATCGCGCCACGCGCGAGGCGCTGGATCGGGGGCTGGACCAGCCGCTGGACGCCGCGACGGTGATCGCCGAGAACCGGGAGGAAGCGCTGATGCAGCTGGCCCGCAGCGGAATCGATCGGGAGGCCGCCACGACCCTGTGGAGGGTCTTCCCGGACGATTACTTTTTGCGCCACCAAGGCGACGAAATCGCATGGGAGACCCGCGCCCTGCTCACCGCCAGTCCGGAATCCGCGCCCATCGTGCAACTGCGCCCGGACAACGACCGCGGGAGCACAGCCATCTTCGTCTATGCAACCGATCGCGACTACCTGTTCGGTCGGGTCTGCGCGGTCCTCAACCAGCTTGGCCTGACCATTCAGGATGCGCGGATCAGTTCCACCGCCGATGCCCATGCGCTCGACACCTTCATGGTGCTGGAGCAGGACGGCCGTTTCGTGGACGACCACTATCGGCTGCAGGAAATCCGCGAACAATTGACACAGGCGCTGGAGCGTCCGGCGGCGGACGGCTTCGTGGTGTCGCGGCGACCCTCGCGCCTGGCGCGGATTTTCGGCATCGCCCCACGCGTCGAATTTCGTGACGATCCGGGCCCATATACGGTCCTGGAGCTCGTCGCCACCGACCAGCCGGGTCTGCTGTCCTGCGTCGGCCAGGTGTTCGCCGAGCAGGGCATCCACGTCCAGGCCGCCAAGATCGCGACCATCGGCGAGCGCGCCGAAGACGTCTTCTGGATCAGCGACGCAGCCGGCCGCATCGATGATCCGCGCCGGCGCAGCCAACTCGCCAATGCCCTCGTGCATGCACTCGATCAGCAAGCCTGAGCTTCACCCTTTGCGCTGCGGCCGGCTGCTAGAATGTCCCGCCATTTCCCAGGAGGCGCCATGACATCCCTGCAGCACACCATCGAAGCCGCCTTCGAAGACCGCAACCGGATCACGCCCCAGGATGCGCCCGAGGGCGTGCGCGACGCGGTACACGAAGCACTTGACCTGCTGGAGCGGGGCACCCTCCGGGTGGCCGAACCGCAGGCCGATGGGGGTTGGCAGGTCCATGAATGGCTGAAGAAAGCCGTGCTGCTGTCCTTCCGACTCGCGGACAACCAGCCGCTGGAAGGCGGTTTCAGCCGCTTCTACGACAAGGTTCCCACGCGCTTCGCAGCGTATTCCGAAGCCGACTTCCGCGCCCTGGGCGCGCGCGTCGTGCCACCTGCCACCGTCCGGCGCGGCGCCTACATCGGCCGTGGCGCGGTGCTGATGCCGAGCTACGTCAACATCGGCGCCTACGTCGGTGAAAACACCATGGTCGACACCTGGGCCACTGTCGGCTCCTGCGCACAGATCGGCAAGAACGTGCACCTGTCCGGCGGCGTCGGCATCGGTGGCGTGCTGGAACCCTTGCAGGCCGCGCCCACCATCATCGAGGACGACTGTTTCATCGGCGCGCGCTCGGAAGTCGTAGAAGGGGTCATCGTGGAGCGCGGCGCCGTGCTGTCGATGGGCGTCTTCATCGGCCAGAGCACCCGGATCTACAACCGCCAGACCGGCGAGATCACCTACGGCCGCGTGCCCGCCGGCGCCGTGGTGGTGCCGGGCAGCCTGCCCTCCGCCGACGGCCGCTACAGCCTCGCCTGCGCCGTCATCGTCAAGCAGGTCGATGAGAAAACCCGCGCCAAGGTGGGTATCAACGCGCTGCTGCGCGACGTGGACTGAGGCGCCGTGTCCGCAACAATTGATCTGGCTCGGGCGCTCATCGCCCATCCGTCCGTCACGCCCGAAGACGCCGGTTGCCAGGAACTGATCTGCGCTCGCCTACACTCCTTGGGTTTTCGTTGCGAGACCCTGCCGTTCGGCGCCGTGCGCAACCTGTGGGCCGTGCATGGCGACGCCGGCCCCTTGCTGGCCTTTGCCGGACATACCGACGTCGTACCCAGCGGGCCGGAAGAGGCGTGGACCACGCCGCCCTTCCAGCCCAGCGTGCGCGACGGGCGGCTGTACGGCCGCGGCGCGGCCGACATGAAGGGCAGCCTCGCCGCCATGGTGACCGCCATCACCGCGTTTCTCGCGCGCCATCCGGCGCCACCGGGGCGCATCGGCCTCTTGCTCACCAGCGACGAGGAAGGCCCCGCCGTGGACGGCACCGCGCGCGTGGTCGATGCGCTGGTCCGGCGCGGCGAGGTCCCCGACTGGTGCATCGTCGGCGAGCCGACCAGCGAGCGCGCCGTGGGCGATGTGATCAAGAACGGTCGGCGCGGCTCCCTGAGCGGCAAGCTGACGGTACGCGGCATCCAGGGCCATGTCGCCTATCCCTACAAGGCCGCCAACCCGGTGCATCTGGCCGCTCCCGCCCTCGCGGATCTGGTGGCCGAGCACTGGGACGACGGCAGCGCGGAGTTCCCGCCCACCACCTTCCAGATCTCGAACATCCACGCCGGCACCGGCGCAGGCAACGTCATCCCCGGCACCTTGACCGTGCAGTTCAATTTCCGTTTCAACCCAGCCAGCCCGGCCGAACGCCTGCGCCAGCGCACCGAGGAAATCCTGGCCCAGCACGGCCTCGACTTCAGCGTCGACTGGACGCTCGGCGCCGAACCCTTCCTGACGCCGCCCGGTGCGCTGGTGGAAGCCGTTCGGACGGCGGTGCTCGAGGTCACCGGCCGGGAAGCGGCGTGTTCGACCACCGGCGGCACCTCGGATGCTCGATTTCTGGCGCGATACTGCCCGCAGGTGATCGAACTGGGACCGGTCAACGCGTCGATCCACCAGATCGACGAATGGGTGGATGTGGCCGAACTCGATCAACTGGCGGCCATCTACGAACAGGTGCTGGAGCGCTTGCTGGCATGAGCCGGCGCGTTGCGAGGCGCACGTGAAACCGAAGGCTGCATCAGGGACAGGCGAACCCGCGCCACTCGAAAACCCGGCGCCAGAGGACGCGGCCTACATGGCGCGCGCGCTGGCGCTCGCCCACGCGGCCGAAGCGGCCGGGGAGGTCCCGGTCGGCGCCGTGCTGGTGCTCGACGACGTCGTCATCGGCGAGGGCTTCAATCAACCCATCGGTCTGCACGACGCAACGGCGCATGCCGAAATCATGGCCTTGCGCGCCGCCGGACGCGTGCGCGGCAACTACCGCCTGCCGGGAAGTATCTTGTACGTCACATTGGAACCCTGCCTGATGTGTGTCGGCGCCATGCTCCACGCCCGCATCGCCCGGCTCGTGTACGGCGCCAACGACCCCAAGGTCGGCGCGGCAGGCCATCTGCGCAGCGGCTTCGGCGACAGCATGCTCAACCACCGGATCGAGGTCACCGGCGGCGTGCTGGCGGCCGAATCCGGCGCACTGCTGCGCGCCTTTTTCCGTGCGCGTCGCTGACCCATGATCGTCTTCGAGGACTTCTCGCTCCAGCGCGGCGGCAAGCCGCTGTTCGAGCATGCACGCGCCACGATCCAGCCCGGCGAGCGCGTCGGCCTGATCGGCGCCAACGGTGCCGGCAAGTCGAGCCTGTTCGCGCTGATGCAGGGCCAGCTCCACACCGATGCCGGGGAGGTGCGCGTGCCCGCGCATTGGCGCATCGCCCATGTGGCTCAGGAGACCCCCGCACTGGCCCGCAGTGCGCTGGCGTACGTGCTCGACGGCGATGGGCCCTTGCGTGCAGCCGAGGCGCGCATTGCCGCGGCGCAGGCGCGCGGCGACGGGTCGGCCGAAGCCGAGGCGCATGCCGCCTTTGCCGACGTGGACGGCTACACGGCCCCGGCGCGGGCCGAAGCGCTGCTGCTGGGGCTGGGATTCACGCTGGCGCAGACCCGCGCCGAGGTGGCGAGTTTCTCCGGCGGGTGGCGGATGCGCCTCAATCTCGCTCAGGCACTGATGGCCCCGTCCGATCTGCTCCTGCTGGACGAACCCACCAACCACCTCGATCTCGACGCCATCGTCTGGCTGGAAGACTGGCTGACACACTATCCCGGCACGCTGATCGCGATTTCCCACGACCGCGAATTCCTGGACGCGGTATGCACGGCGATCGTCCACCTGGATCAATGCAAGCTCGTCCGCTACAGCGGCAACTATTCGGCCTTCGAAGGCCTGCGCGCCGAGCGCATGAGCCTGCAGCAGGCGGCCTTCGACAAGCAGCAACAGCACATCGCCCACCTGCAAAGCTTCATCACCCGCTTCAAGGCGAAGGCGAGCAAGGCCAAGCAGGCCCAGAGCCGCATCAAGGCGCTGGAAAAGCTGGAGAAGCTGAGCGCCGTCCAGGCCGCCAACGCGTTCACTTTCGCCTTTCGCCCCGCAGACGCCGTCGCCAATCCCCAACTGGCGCTGGAAGCCGTGGACTGCGGTTATGCCGCGGACGGCGCGACGCGCACCGTCCTGCACGCCGTCACGCTGTCGATCCAGTCGGGCCAGCGCATCGGCCTGCTCGGCGCCAACGGTCAGGGCAAATCGACCTTCATCAAGACTTTGGCGGGCGCACTCGCCCCACTCGCCGGCCGGCTGCAGACCGCCAAGGGCCTGCGGATCGGCTATTTCGCCCAGCACCAGCTCGAGACGCTCCGGCCCGCCGATTCGGCGCTCGCGCACCTGATGCGCCGGGCGCCGACGGCGCGCGAACAGGAATTGCGCAACTTCCTCGGCGGTTTCAACTTTCGGGGCGACATGGCCACGACGCCGATCGCGCCGTTCTCGGGCGGGGAAAAGGCGCGGCTCGCCCTCGCGCTCATCGTCTGGGACAAGCCCAATCTCCTGCTGCTGGACGAGCCGACCAACCACCTTGATCTCGAAACCCGCGAGGCGCTGGTGCTGGCCCTGGCGCAGTTCGACGGCACGCTCATCGTCGTCTCCCACGACCGCCATCTGCTGCGCGCCACCACCGACCAGTTCCTGCTGGTCGCAGGCGGCGCGGTGCGGCCTTATGACGGCGACCTCGACGACTATCGCGTGTGGCTGCTCAAGGAAGCCGCCCAGCGGCGCGCTACGCCGGTCAAAGCCGAACCTGCGAGGATCATCCCCGCCCCGACCCGCTCCAAACCCCGGTTGGGCCCGCTCACCAAGGAACTCGGGCGGATCGAAGCGCAGTTGGACCGGCTCGCGGCCGATATCGACCGCATCGAGACCGCACTTGCCGATCCCGCGCTCTATACGGGCGCGGATCGGGAGCGGCTGGCGGAACTGTTGCAGCAGCAAACCCGCGCGCGCGCCGATCAGGAAGGGCTGGAGGCGCGCTGGCTCGACCTGCAGAGCGAGATCGAAGCCACCTTGTCCTGAAGTGCAGGGCAGTGTTTCCTCGCATATGAGCCTGTGCGCGAAATCACCGATCACGCCATACGCATCGGCATCACGGATTCCAACGAGCAGCGAAAGCACCCGGTGGGCCGTCACCGACCTGCCCGCCCGATGGCGACCGAAGCCGCCTCGACCGCCCCAGGAATGGTGAATCAAACGGTCTCTCACGCGGGGCAGGGTCTCCGAGACCACGAAGACATGGCCCCGCTGGATTACCCCTTGTGAGCACCGACGGTTCGCCGCCCACCAATGAATCAAACGTCGGTATGCAGGGCGCAACCTTTTTAAGGTACATGAACTTGTATGTATCCACGATTTTCGACGGTGTCGAAAGTGCGCATGCCCCTGACCAACGTCGCCGTCGACATCCAGACCCAGTCTGCGCTTGCTGGATTCACGTCGAGAACGAGAAACGAGTCGGATGCTTCGTCATACGCCCCCAGCGGCGAAAGATGTCCACCGCCGTGCTGGCCGACGGCATCACGTTTGTATGAAACGATGACGTAATCACCTGGACGTCTGAGATTTTCAGCCAACTCGAAACGAACCGATTGTTCGTCCTTGTCGTCGTCCACGATGGTAAGTCTGGTGCTGGCCCCGTTTGCCCTGAGCATTTCATCGAGCTGGCGGACCTGGTAGCCGAAGTCCTGGATCTGTTTGCCGTTGATCGTGACGGGCTCGCCGAAGACCTGGGCGCGCGTCTTCTGACCCTTCGCTATCACGTTATCCTGAGTGAAACGGGCAATGGTTGGGTCGAAGTTGCTCGGAACGTACTTGAGGTCCCCTGCAGCCAAGCGGCTCCGATCACGGGGGAGACCGGCGTCTCTGCCCCGAGCGGCATTGAGGACGATGGCTGCGGACGTAGGCCCACAAAAAATGCCGTTCGACTGCGGCTCAAACTGATTGCTGAGCATCGGGAAATCGACTTTCGCATTCGATCTGGCCAAACGTGCGAGACCCTCGTCGGAAGAAAACGGCACCAGTTCCTGAGCAACGCTCGCCGGCACATCATCGCGAGCGAGTGCCGCCGGAAGCTGGGCGGTCGCCAGCCAGAATGCAATGGCGATGCGGACGATGAGCGTGATGGCTGACTTCGAGTTCGACATGACAATCTCCGTCGTCGATCGTGCACTTGAAACAATGAGAATATGCATCTGACGAAACCGGTTCATCGCCTTTTTTATCGCGGCCGAGGGCTGCTACCGGTCACGGCGCTCGTGCGAACGCGGACCGCGCGGAACGAAAACGTCATCGTTGCTGTTTCCGCGGAATCACGATGACTCCATGGATGAGCAGACGCATGGCCCACCCCGACCGGCCGATCACGTTCTTCGCGACCCGAAGATGCGGCGCCCTCGAGCAGGGGCGGCATTCGCGCGTCACACGCTGCCGTCCATGTGGCTGCGGATCCAGGTACAAGAAATGCCGCCCCAGCTCCGGCTGACCGGGATGGCACCCCTACGCGAAAGCCTATTTCTGATCAGGCCGAGCGTTCGACATTGGGGCAGGCAGAAACGCTGAAGGCGTCAGATAGGTCGAGTGTTTGCCGCACTATGCTCGCGCATGGATCAGGGTTCAACCCAGAAACTGCATCGGCCGCAGCACGAGGCACTGGTCCACGCGCCCGATGGGACCACGCGTGTCATAGAGCCGCGTGTGGGTGGTGCCGAGCCCCGTGGGCTCCATGTGGGTCCGGCTTTCGAGGCAGATCCACTCCCCGTCCGGATAGCGGTTGAGGTGCAGGTCGATGTCGGCGTTGATGCAGCCCATCTTGCCGCCGAGATAGAGCTGGCCGATGCCGTTGCCGAAGTCCGACATCATGCCCATGTAGCTGATCGCTGTAGTGGGCTCGCCGGCCACGACGTCGGCCTCGATCCGCAGCCAGGCGGTGCCCTCGCCCTTGAAGGCGAACCCCGACACGCGCCGCATCTCGATGGCGGCATTGAGCCCCGGCGGGCGCTTGCCGGGCTGGCCGCGCCCGCCCAGAAACCCTTCCGACGCCAAGCCTTCCGGCCCCTCGGGGACGCCACCCGTCACCACCGCATGGTCCGGTAATTCGACCGGCTGGACCCGGCCGCGCAGCGCCGTACTGCGCGCGACTTCCTGGCCGTCCGCCAGCATGCGCGCCTGGATGAGCTGGATGCGCTGACCGGCGCGCAGGGTCTCGGTAACGATCGCGAGCGGGACGCGCGGTGCCGGCCGGCACAGGTCGTGGGTGAGGCGCAGGATGCGCCATTCGGGATCGGGTTCGTGCCGGTCGATGACGTGCGCCATGAGGCCGGCGATGGCGCCACCGTGCAACAAGCGGCTGTCCCAAGGGGAGTTGGTGCGCTCGGTCGGGACGTAGAGCGATCCGTCGCGGTGGTAAAGCGCGTCTTTCATGGCGTCATTCCTTTGACGGCGATGGGTCAGGCAGCAGCAAGGCTCTCGAATTCAGGCGGTCGGCTGCTCATCGATGCGCAACCTGTGTCCATCCGGATCCTCGATCTCGAAGTGGCGATGCCCGTCGGCCGCGCGGCGCAGATAACCGGCGACGGTGGCGCCGGCTGCGTTGCAGCGTCGATAGAGGGATTCGGCTTCGGCGACCTGGAAACAGGCCGTACTGGGATGCGGTTCGCGCTGTTCGGCGAGACAGATCTGCCAGTCGCCATGGGAGAGCAGCGCGCGGCGCTCGGTGTTGATGAATTGGGTCAGTTCCAGGCCCAGTGCCTGTTCATAAAAACGAATGGATTTGACCAGATCGCGAACTTCAAGCGCGGGAATGGCGGGAGATGCACTCGCCCATCGTTGGGGCACATCCATAAAACGAAGACCTCGACATGGCGCACATGCGCCGTCGTTATCTTGAGACAACTCCTGTCCGCGCGCAAGCCGTTGCCGCTGCGATGCGCTGCGAGCAGAGGCCTGCGACAAATTGTCGCACCCTCGGTCGCGCCCCGGGTGACTGAAGGATAATTCGGATCGTTTTCATTGCTATAGACAAAGGAGTGTCCATGTCGTCGTCCCCCCGCCTGTCCGGCCTGCTTGCTGCGCTCGCCACGTTTTCGGCAAACGCCCAGGCCGATACCGCGACGCCGCCAAACCCGGAGCTGCCCCCCGTCACGGTCGAGGGAACAGCCGGCAGTCTGACCGTGCCCAACGCCGAGGCGGCCGAGGCGCGCATCCGGGAAATCCCGGGCAGCGCGGCAGTGGTCGACGCCGAAAGCTACGAAAACACCCGCGCAGTCACGATCAAGGACATGCTGGACTACGTGCCGGGCGTGTACGCACAGCCGCGCTACGCCGAGGAACTGCGCCTGTCCATCCGCGGCTCAGGCCTGTCGCGGACCTTCCATTTGCGCGGCATCGGCCTGTTCCAGGACGGCATTCCCATCAACCTGGCGGACGGCGGCGGCGACTTCCAGGACATCGACCCCCTCGCCTTCCAGTATGTCGAGGTTCTCAAGGGCGCCAATGCGCTGGAACTGGGCGTCGCCGCGCTCGGCGGCGCAATCAATTTCGTGACACCGACCGGATACGACGCCGATCGGCTCAAGCTGCGCCTGGAAGGCGGCAGTTTCAATACCGGCCGCGCCCAGATCGCCACCGGCAACGTCATCGACCAGGGGGATTATTTCCTGTCCGTCAGCCACCTGCGCTCGGATGGCTTTCGCGACTTCATGGACCAGGGCAATACCCGCCTGTTCAGCAACGCCGGCTACCGCCTGAACGACGATCTGGAGACCCGCTTCTACCTCACCTACGGCGACATCAACCAGGAACTCCCGGGCAGCCTGTCCAAGGCCCAGCTCAAGGACGATCCCTCTCAGGCCAATCCCGGCAATGTCCGCAACAACTACCAGCGGGACTTCAAGGTCTTGCGCGTCGCCAACAAGACCACGTGGAAGGGGGAGGATCAGGAAATCACTGGCGGCGTGTATGCCATCAACAAGCAGCTCTACCACCCGATCTTCCAGCTCATCGATCAGGATTCGATGGACTACGGCGCCTATGCCACCTTTCGACAGAACGGCGAACTGGCCGGCCACGCCAACCGGCTGACGGTCGGCACGCGCGTCGGCACTGGCGATACCGACAGCCGGCGCTATGTGAACCTGGCCGGTGACTATGGCGACCTGACGTCCAATGCCCGCGAGCAGTCGCGCAATGCCATCCTGTTCGCCGAAAACCGCACCGAACTCGCGCCAAGCTGGACCGGCATCGTCGCGGCGCAGGGCAGCTACGCCGAGCGCGATTATGACGACCGCTTCGCCAGCGACGGCGACCGCAGCGGCACCAAGACCTATCGCGGCCTGAGCCCGCGTCTGGGTCTGCTCTGGGACGCCGCCGAGACGCTGCAGCTGTTCGCGAATGTGAGTCAGGCCTACGAGCCGCCGACCTTCTCCGAACTCACCCAGAGCATTCCGGGGGTGAGCGGACTTGCGGACATCGACGCACAGCGCTCCACCACGCTGGAGGTGGGCAGTCGGGGCGAATGGCAGGCGCTGAGCTGGGATGCCAGCCTCTACCGCAGCTGGGTGCGCGACGAGCTGATGTTCATCGCCCTCGGCGACGGCGGCCAGAGCGCCGTGCTCAACACCGACAAGACCATCCATCAGGGCGTGGAACTGGGCGTGGGCGCACGGCTCGCCGAGTTCGGCGGCCAGAGCCTCACCAGCCGCCTCGCCTACACCTACAACGATTTCAAGTTCGACGGCGACCCGCAGTGGGGCGACAACGCCATTCCAGGCATTCCCGATCACTACCTGCGCGCCGAGCTGCGCTATCGCCATCCGGCCGGATTCGCATTCGGGCCGAACGTGGAGTGGGTGCCGCAGGGTTATCCCATCGACTTCAAGAACAGCCTCGAAACGGACGCTTACGCGCTGCTGGGACTCACGGCCAGCTACGAGGTTTCACGCCAGATCGAGATCTTCCTCGACGCACGCAATCTGACCGACGAGAAATATGCCGCCACCACCGGGCTCATCACCCAGCCGGCCGTGGGCGCCTTCGGCCCCAACACGAGCCAGTTCATTCCGGGCGACGGCCGGGCCGTGTACGCCGGGCTGACCATGCGCTGGTGAGCGGCTTAACAAAAACCGGCCGTGCATGCTGGCCGAGAAGCGAGCGGAAGAGCATCGCCGATGCCACTTCACTCTATGGAGCTACGGCGCCCACTCTTGTGGCGCCATCCAGCTTGCGGTGAATGAACGACACGAGCGTCAGAATGTCGAGCGCATCCTGTTCGGACATCGGCCAATTCATCTTGGGTTCATGGGCGAGCGGATTGCGCACGGCGCCGAACAAACCGATCAGTAGATTGGCAACACCTTTTTGCTCGCTTTTTTCAGATTCTGTAGTGAGCGCCCGCAAGGCCAAAACGGGCTGCTGGCCTGCAAATGCCTTGTTCACCAGATCCGCGCCATCGGCATTCAACCCGGACAGCGACCGTATCCGATCAAAAACTCCTTTTGTTGCCTCCAAGACGGCGTGGAAGTAGTTTTCGTCCAGTAACTCGGCGGAGCAGTATTTCAGCACTCCGGGATGGACGACGCGGCTTTCCAGAGCGGCCTTGAGTCGTCCCGCGCGAGCGCGGGCCGCATCAAGCGTCGTTGCTTTGTCGGCATGCCCTACCTTTCCATCTTCTCGCACGTAGAAGCCGGAAAAAGCAAGGACGACATTGAGTTCATCGCGCCGCCAGGCGAACGTCGCCGGGTCACGGGCGTAGTTCACTGGGTTCATCGCGCGGTTGATGAACATGATGAGATGGTTGCCGATCTGATGCTGGTTCTGTGCGCTGGCCAGCGCGTTGAACAACCGCTGCCACTTGGTCATGCTGGGCGACGTGTCGGCAATCTTGATTTCTTGTAGCAGGTGTTCGATCTGCGTACCGCTCAGGCCGCGCTCGGTATCTGCCAGAACGCGGCACGCAGCCTCGAGATGCTGGGAACTGAAGGGGGCAATCCGTTCCAATGCCTGTCTCCGTATTCAGCCCTCAAATAATGGCCTGCAAGCCCTTGTCGGCGATGACGTTGAGCAGTTTGAGCGCGGGGCCCGTGGGACGGGTCTCGCCTTGCTCCCACTTGCGCACGGTCGAGGCGGTGGTGTGCAGGTGGTGCGCGAATACCGGCTGGCTGAATTTCAACTGTTCGCGCAGGCGCTTGATGTCGGCCGCGCTGAACTCGCGCACCGGCGGAGGGCAAATCGCGTCGAATTCACGCATCGTCACCTTGCCGATGGCGCCCGCTTCGTGCAGCGCGGCCAGGTCGCCACGCAGGGATTCAATGATCTTGCTCACATTGTACCTCCAGCAACACGCCGGCCCGTAGCGCCTTCGTCAAGGCTTCCTCGGACAGTTCCAAGAACACCCGACCTGCGAATTGCAGCGCCTTCTTTTCGTCCTGCGTGACGTTTGCCTTGTCGCTTTTGGAAAACCCGTGCAGGAACACGTACCGACCACCGATTCGGGCCGACAGCAGCGTGCGGTAGCCACCGCTCTTGCCGCCGCCGGGGCGCGCCACCCGCTTCTTGTACAGGTGGCCGCCCAGGTCCGCGTCGATCAAGCCGCCTTCCATCTCTTCGACAGCCCGACACAGGGCGGCATCGGGCAGCCTCTCGCCCGTTTGCCATCGTGCAAAGTCCTTTCGTTTGAGGATCCGCGTCATCTTGATCATTAGAATATACCCGTAACGGGTACCTTTTCCTAGACCCATGACTTGGCACTCAGGCGGAAAAGGGGGGCCACTGACGGCAAGTCATCGGCACACCACCGTCCCCGCAGATGGATTCAATCGCCGCCCTCGCGAAAACTCATCCAGACGTAGAGCGCCGCGCCGACCGTGATGGCCGAATCGGCGAGATTGAAGGCGGGCCAGTACCAGTCGCGGTAATAGAGCTGGATGAAGTCGATGACGTGGCCGTGCAGCGCCCGATCGACCGCATTACCGATGGCGCCGCCGAGGATGAGCGCAAAGGCGAGCGGCCAGAGGATTTCCCGCGCGGGACGCAGCAGCAGCCAGCGCAGCAGCACGCCGCCCACGCCCAGCGCCAAAGCCAGAAAGAACCAGCGCTGCCAGCCCCCCGCGCCCGCCAGGAAGCTGAACGCCGCGCCGGGATTGTAGGCCAGCGTCAGATTGAAAAAGCCGGGCACGACGGCTTGCGGCGTGTAGGGCGCGAGCAGGCCTTCCGCGAGTTGCTTGCTGGCCTGATCCAGTCCTACGAGCGCCGCCACCAGGCCCAGCCAGAGCGCCATGCGCCCGGGCCGGTCGAGGATCCGCGGCGCCTGCGGCGCGCCGTCTGCCCGGGCTTGCCTCACGCCCACTGCCGGTCCTCGCCGGGTCCCGCGACATTGTTGGCGCAGCGCCCGCACAGGTCGGGATGTTCGGGATGGCTGCCGACATCCGCGCGGCGATGCCAGCAGCGCGGGCACTTGGCGTGCTCGGCCGGCCGGATGGCGATCCACAGCTCATCGCCGCCGGGCAAGGTCGCATGCACGGCCTCCGGGACACGCGCCGTCTCCCGGGCGAGACGGACCTCGGAGGTGATTAGCGCAAAGCGCAGCTCGCCCGCCAGCGGCGCGAGCGCTTCGAACAGTTCCTGACCGGCATAGAGATCGACCTCCGCCTCGAGATTGGCGCCGGCACCGGTCGCCACGCGCCAGCGCTCGAGCTCGGGACCGACGCATTCGCGCACCGCCAGCACGCGCGCCCACAGCGCCTCGTCCGCGGCGACCTCGGGCAGCGCGTGCCATTCCGCGAGGAACACCGAGTCCGCCCGCGCACCGGGCAGATGACGCCAGATTTCCTCGGCCGTGAAGCTCAACACCGGCGCGATCCAGCGCACCAGCGCCTCGGCCAGATGATGGAGCGCGCTCTGGGCCGAGCGCCGGGCGCGGCTGTCGGCGGGCGTGGTGTAGAGCCGGTCCTTGATCACGTCGAGATAGAACGCGCCCAGGTCCACCGAACAGAAGTTGTGGACGTCCTGATAGACGCGGTGGAACTCGAAACGCGTGTAGGCATCGCGCAGCCGGTCCTGCAGCGCGCTGGCGCGGTGGATGATCCAGCGATCGAGAGACAACAAGTCAGTGGCGGGCAGCAGGTCGGTCGCCGGATCGAAGCCCTTGAGATTGGCGAGCAGGAAGCGCGCCGTGTTGCGGATGCGCCGGTAAGCGTCGCTGATGCGGTTCAGAATCTGCTGCGAGACGGCCATCTCGGCCCGGTAGTCGGTGGCCGCCACCCACAGCCGCAGCACGTCGGCGCCGAGCGTGTCCATCACCGCCTGCGGCGCCACCACGTTGCCGCGCGACTTGGACATCTTCTGGCCTTTCTCATCGACCGTGAAGCCGTGGGTGAGGACGGCGCGATAGGGCGCCTCACCACGCCGCGCCACCGCGGTCAGGAGCGAGGACTGGAACCAGCCGCGGTGCTGATCCGATCCCTCCAGATACAGATCGGCCGGAAAGCCCAGTTCATCGCGCCGCTCGAGCACCGCGGCGCTGCTCACCCCGGAGTCGAACCAGACATCCAGGGTATCGTTCACCTTCTCATAATCGGCCGCCTCATCGCCCAGCAGCTCAGCGGGATCGAGATCGAACCAGGCCTGAATGCCGGCCCGCTCGATGCGCGCGGCGACTTGTTCCATGAGCAGGGCCGTATCCGGATGCAGCGCGCCGGTGCGGCGATGGACGAACAGGGCCAGCGGCACGCCCCACAGCCGCTGGCGCGACACGCACCAGTCCGGGCGCTCGGCCACCATGCCGCGGATGCGCTCCTCGCCCCAGGCCGGCAGCCACGTCACGTGCCCGATCTCGCGCAAGGCCGTATCGCGCAGACCGGCGGCGTCCATGGCGATGAACCATTGCGGCGTGGCGCGGAAGATGACCGGCGTCTTGTGCCGCCAGCAATGCGGATAGCTGTGCCGCAGCCGCTCGACATGCACCAGCGTGCCGGCCGCTTTGAGCAGTTCGAGCACGGCGTCGTGCGCCGTGAGGACGGGCTTGCCGGCCAGATCGGGCACATCCGGGAAATATCGGCCGTCCGGCCCCACCGGATTGTCCACCGCCAAACCGTAGCGCTGTCCCACCGCGTAGTCGTCCGGACCGTGCGCCGGGGCGATGTGCACCAGACCCGTGCCGGTACCGGTGGTCACGAAATCAGCCAGGATCACCGGCACCTCGCGGGCCTGGAAGGGATGGCGCAGCCGCACGCCTTCCAGCGCGGCGCCCGGCCCATAGGCCAGCACGCGATAGGTCTCGATGCCCCAGCGCGCAAGCACGGCGTCGACCTCGGCCTGGGCGACCACCAGCCGCTCGCGGCCCCGCGCGCCTTCCACCTCGATCAGCACGTAATCCAGTTCGGGATGCACCGCCACGGCCTGGTTGGCCGGCAGCGTCCAAGGCGTGGTGGTCCAGATGACGACCGAAACCGGCCCCGCGCCCTTGCCCTCCGGCGCATGCTGCAACCGGGCAAACAGCACTTCGGGTTCCGGGCAGGGGAAGCGCACATCGATGGCGAGCGACTGGTGTTCGGCGTACTCCACTTCGGCCTCGGCCAGCGCCGAGCCGCAATCGACACACCAGTGCACCGGCTTGGCGCCGCGCTGCAGATGACCGTTGGCGACGATCTGCGCCAGGGAGCGCACGATGTCGGCCTCGTAGGCCGGATCCATGGTGAGGTAAGGATGATCCCAGTCCGCCAGCACCCCGAGCCGGATGAAGTCCTCGCGCTGACGAGCGACCTGGGCCTCGGCATAGGCGCGGCAGGCGCGGCGGAAATCCCGCGCGCCGTTCACGCCCGGCTTGCCGTGCGCCTTTTCCACCGCCAGCTCGATCGGCAGGCCGTGGCAGTCCCAGCCGGGCACGTAAGGCACGTCCAGCCCGTCCAGCAGGCGGCTCTTGTTGATGATGTCCTTCAGGATCTTGTTGACCGCATGGCCGATGTGGATCTCGCCGTTGGCATAGGGCGGTCCGTCGTGCAGCACGAAACGCGGCCGGCCCGCGCGCGCCGCCCGCACCTGCGCATAAAGCCGGGTCTGCTGCCAATGCGCGAGCAACGCCGGCTCGCGCCGGGCGAGATCGGCCTTCATGGGAAAATCGGTGCCGGGCAGATTGAGCGTTTGCTTGTAATCCATGGGTTTCTCGGTTGATCGGGTCATTCGGCCCAGCCGGGTTGGCTGAAATAGTCGCGCGCCGCCTGCGCGTCGCGGGCGATCTGCTCGCGCATGAGCTCGACGGACGCGAAGCGCTGTTCATCCCGCAGATGTTTGAGGAAGAACACCCGCATGCGCTGGCCGTACAGATCGCCGGCCGGCTCCAGAAGATGGACCTCGAGCAGCGTTTCCCGGCCATTGACGGTGGGTCTCGTGCCGAGGCTCGCGACTCCCGGTCGGGCCGCGCCGTGGCTGAGTTGCGCCTGGACCACGAAGATGCCGCGCAAGGGGCTCACGCGCCGGCGCACCGGCAGATTGGCCGTGGGAAAGCCCAGCTCGCGGCCCAGCTTCTCGCCGTGTACCACGCGCCCGCACAGGCTATAGGGCCGCCCCAGCAGGCGCCGGGCCGCCGGCAAATCGCCCGCCGCCAGACAGGCACGGATGCGGCTGCTGCTGACCCGCTCGCCGTCGACGCTCAAGGTCCGGGTCCGATGCACGCCGAAGCCGGCCTGCTCGCCCATGCGGCTGAGCAGGGCGAAATCCCCCTCGCGGCCGTGCCCGAACCGGAAATCATCGCCGACGACCAGTTCGCGCACACCCAGACCCTGGATCAGCAGGCGCTCGACGAACGCGGTCGCCGGCAGGCGGGCCAAGGTCCGATCGAAGCGCAGACACAACACCCGGTCCACGCCCGCCCCTGCCAGCTCGCCCAGTTTCTCCGGCAGCCGGCTGAGGCGCGCCGGCGCGCCTTCGGCGGCAAAGTACTCCTGCGGCGAGGGCTCGAAAGTGACGACCGTGATCGGCAAGCCCAGCGGGCGGGCCAGTTGGCGAACCTGATCCAGGACCGCCTGATGGCCCAGGTGAACGCCGTCGTAGTTGCCGATCGTGGCCACGCAACCGCGGTGCGACGGACGCAGATTGTGGACACCCCGGATCAGTTCCATGGCCGGCCTGCAGCGAAAGAGCTTGATTATAAAGTCTCCGCCGCGCTTGTCACCGCAGCTTCGGCGGGCATCCGGAAATGGCGGGGCCGCAGGCCCAAAATCAACAGCAGCGCGGGATAGGCCAGCGCCACGGCCATCAACACCATACCCAAGGCCAGCAGGCGCTCGCGACCGGCGATGGCGACCCAATACGACGCCGGCGGCACCCAGAACCACAGGCCGGCGCCGATCGCGCCATTGGCCAGCACCATGCGCGTCAGAAACCGCGGCCAGCCGGGGCTGGGTGTATAGACCACCGCCCTCCGAAGGCCGCGGTAGAGCAGCAAGGCGTTGAGATACGCAGCCAGGCTGGTGGAAAAGGCCAGAAAGGCATGCGGCGCCGTCAGGCTGCGCTGCACGGCCGGAATGAGCAACAGCAGATTGATGCCGGTATTGACGCCCATGGCGATCAGGCCGATGCGCACCGGTGTGCGGGTATCCTGGCGCGCGTAATAGCCCGGCACCAGCACCTTGACCAGGATGAAGCCGGTCAGCCCCAGGCCATAAGTGGACAGCGCCGCCGCCGACATGGCCACGTCGTGTCCCTCGAATGCACCGCCGTGAAACAAGGTCGCCAGCAGTGGGTGCGCGATCACGCCCATCATCACGGCGGCGGGCAGGCTGATCAGCAAGGCGCTGCGCAGAGCCCAATCGAGCGTCGTCGAGAAGTGCTGCGGGTCGGCCGCAGCATGACGAGCCGACAGGTGCGGCAGAATCACGGTGGACAGCGCAATGCCGAAGACGCCCAGCGGAAATTCCATCAGCCGGTCGGCGTAATAGAGCCAGCTCACGCTGCCCACCGCGAGGAAGGAGGCGATCAGCGTGTCGATGAGCAGATTGACCTGGGCCACCGAGGAACCGAACAAGGTCGGCACCATCAGTGTCATCACCCGCCGCACGGGCGGGTAATGCCAGCCCCAGCGCGGCCGCGGCAGCAGGCCCTGGCGCGCCAGAAACGGCAACTGGAACGCCAGCTGCGCCAGGCCGGCGATGAACACTCCCCAGGCCAGCGCGTACACGGGCTCGGCCATGCGGGGCGCCACCCACAAGGTGGCCGCAATCAGGCAGAGGTTGAGCAGCACCGGCGTAAAGGCCGGCACGGCAAACTGCCCGTAGGTGTTGAGCAGGCCGGAAGCGAATGCCGTGAGCGAGATGAACAGCAGATAGGGGAAGGTGATGCGCAACAGACTGATAGCCAGTTCGCGCTGGCCATTGGCCCCGTCGAAACCCGGAGCAAACAGAAAAATCAACACCGGTGCCAGGATCACGCCCAGCACCGTCACGATGAACAGGATGCCGCCGAGCGTGCCGGCCACGCGATCGGCAAAGGCGCGCACCTCCGCCAGATCGCCCTGCGCCCGTCGTTCGGCCAGCACGGGAATGAATGCCTGTGAGAACGATCCCTCGGCGAACAGGCGGCGCAGGAAATTCGGGATCTTGAAGGCGACGAAGAAGGCGTCCATGGCCGGGCCGGCACCGAAGGCGCGCGCCATGAGCAGGTCACGCACGAATCCGAAACCACGCGACAACAGCGTCATGGCGCTGACCACCGCCGTCGATCGCATCAGACTATGTGCCATGGCAACGCGCCTTTATCTCTGGAACTGAGCCGCCCGTCCGGCAGAAGGCCGCCATGGTAGCGATCGGGATCCGCCGCCGCCACGGGACACCGGCTACTCGCGCGCGGTTTGACATTTACCTCCCCCCTGGCGCATGATTTCGTCCTTTCCTTCGGTGGGTCTACCCCCTTCATCCCTATTTCGAGCGGACAGACAGACGATGGCGAACACCAAACAGGCCGAAAAGCGGGCACGACAGGCCGAAGACGCGCGCCAGCGCAACATCAGCCACAAGACGCGCATGCGCACGGCGATCAAGAAAGTGATCAAGTCGACGGAAGGCGGCGACCTGGCCGCTGCCCAGTCCCAGTTCGCTGCGGCGGTTCCGGTCATCGACAGCATGGTCAACAAGGGCCTCGTCCACCGCAACAAGGCCGCCCGGCACAAGAGCCGTCTGAACAAGCGTCTGAAAGCGCTGAGTCAGTCCAGCGCAGGCTGACCATCAGGCTGGCGCCCGCGAAAGGCCCCGCTCCATGCGGGGTTTTTTTTTCGCCTGCGCCTGCGCTGGAACAGCCATTCGACCGCCATGAAGTTCGGCTACCATTAGGCCGCTGGAGCGATCCCCGCTCCCCAAGGTAAAGGAGAACTTCGCATGACGACTGCCTACTGGTGCGTGCTGATCGCCGCCATCATCCCCATGCTGATGTCCATGCTGGCCAAGGCCGGCGGCAAAGGCTTCGACAACCATGCCGTGCGCAGCTACCTGGAAAGCCAGACCGGCTGGCGTCAGCGCGCCAACTGGGCGCAGCAGAACGGCTATGAAGCGTTTCCGCCGTTTGCCGCCGCCGTCATCATCGCGCACCAGGCCGGCGCCGCCCAAGGCACGATCGACACGCTGGCCGTCGCCTTCATCATCATCCGCCTCGTCTACGGGGCGATGTACGTGGCCAATCTGGCGACGCTGCGCAGTCTCGTGTGGACCGCGGGGTTTGCGTGCGTGGTGGGCCTGTTCATCGCCGCCACCTGACCGATGCGCCACTGCCCCGGCCTCGGCGTGCGCCGGGGCCGGCGGTTGACCTCGGTCATTCCGAATAAGCCACGCATCGACGCCCAACGCCGGCCAGACTCAGTTCACCACCATGTTGTCCCGGTGGATGAGTTCCGGCTCGTCCACATACCCCAGCAGTTCCGCGATGCGGCTGCTCGGCTGCCCTTGGATGCGCCGGCATTCCTCTGCGCTGTAGTTGACCAGACCCCGCGCCACCTCGACACCGTCCGGACCCCGGCAGAGCACCACATCCCCGCGCCGGAAATGTCCGGCCACGGCCGTGACCCCCACCGGCAACAGGCTGCGTCCGGCTTCGCGCAACACCCGCACGGCGCCGGCATCGAGCACGAGTTCGCCACGCACCTGGAGGTGGCCATTGATCCACTGTTTGCGTGCCGCCAGAGGCTCGCTGGCCGGATGCAGCAGCGTGCCCACCGCTTCCCCGCGCGCGACACGCAACAGCACATCGGGATGCCTGCCGCTGGCAATCACGGTCGCGGCGCCGCTGCGCGCCGCCCGGGCCGCGGCCGTCAGCTTGGTGAACATGCCGCCACGACCCAGCG
This sequence comes from Candidatus Macondimonas sp., assembly GCA_035325645.1. Taxonomy (GTDB): domain Bacteria; phylum Pseudomonadota; class Gammaproteobacteria; order UBA5335; family UBA5335; genus Macondimonas. Next base: position 41,316 of record DAOKZK010000014.1, read on the forward strand.
CGCCCGGCGTCGGCGTTGCCATCGCCAGCAATTCGGCGTCGCCGGCGCGCCCTTCCTGAATCAATCGGGCCTCGGGGTCGTTACGCGGATCGCGCTCATACAAGCCCTCTTGGTCGGTCAGGATCACCATCAATTCTGCTTCGACCAGATTGGTGACCAGTGACGCGAGGCTGTCGTTGTCGCCAAAGCGCAGTTCGTCGGTGCTGACCGTGTCGTTCTCGTTGATGATGGGGATGGTGTCGAGCGCCAGCAGCGTCTTCAGGGTGCTGCGGGCGTTGAGATGACGCTGGCGGTCCGTAAGATCGGCATAGCTCAGGAGGATCTGTGCGGCGTGCAGGCCATGGCGCGCAAATTCGGTCTCATAGGCCTGGATGAGCCGCATCTGTCCGACCGCCGCGGCAGCCTGCAATTCATGCAGGGCCTGGGGCCGGCGCGTCCAGCCGAGCCGCTGCATGCCGGCCGCAACGGCGCCCGAGGACACCAGACAGACCTGCTTGCCTTGCCCGTGGAGCGCCGCGATCTGGGCCGCCCAGCCCGCCAGCGCAGACTCGTCGAGCCCGCGCCCATTATCGGTCACCAGGGCGCTGCCGACCTTGACCACCCAGCGCCGACTCAGCCCCAGCCCCACGCGATCCTTCATCTACCGACTCCCCTCGCCCCCATCATGCCCTTACAACCTCGGATGGACACGCCCCTCGTGACGGGCCGCGGACGCCCGCGCAGCCGCACGGAACCCGCCTCAGCTTCGGGTCGGATCATAAGGCACCGATGCCGGGCGGCTGTCCGTGTCCGTCGGCTCACCCTTGAGCGTCTGCAGGCGCTGGAACAAAGCGTCGCACAGTGGCCCGACGCCCTCGCCGGTCACCCCCGAGACGACGAACACCGGCCCCGACCAGCCGAGCGCCTGCGCCAGCGCAGCAACCCGCGCCGCACGCTCCGGCTGCGGGAGCAGGTCGGCCTTGTTGAACACCAGCCACCGCTCCCGTCCGGCCAATTCCTCACTGTACCCGGCCAGTTCGGCGTCCAGCGTCCGGACGCCGCGCACCACGTCCTCCTGGGCAGCAGCCGGGTCGATGTCGACGACCTGCAACAGCAGCCGCGTGCGCTGCAAGTGACGCAGGAAGCGCAAACCGAGGCCCGCTCCTTCGGCCGCGCCTTCGATAAGCCCCGGGATGTCCGCCATCACGAAGCTGCGGTTGAGCCCCAGACTGACGACGCCCAGATGCGGGTGCAGGGTCGTGAAGGGATAGTCGGCGACCTTGGGCCGGGCAGCGGAAACGGCCCGGAGCAAGGTCGATTTGCCGGCGTTGGGCAGACCCAGCAAGCCGACATCCGCCAAAAGCTTGAGCTCCAACCGGAGGCGGCGCGTTTCACCCAGGCTGCCTTCGGTGAACTGGCGCGGCGAGCGGTTGATGCTGCTCTTGAAGCGCAGGTTGCCGAGACCGTGAAAGCCGCCCTGGGCGACCTTGAGGCGCTGCCCGGGGGTCACCAGATCGCCGAGCAGTTCATCGGTATCCGCCTCGAAGACGAGCGTGCCGGCCGGGACGGGGACGATGCAGTCCGCGCCGCTGCGACCGGTGCACTGGCTGCCGCCGCCGCTCGCGCCGTGCTCGGCGCGGTAGGTGCGCTGGACGCGAAAATCGGCCAGGGTGTTGATGTTGCCGTCGGCCACGAGATAGACGCTGCCGCCGTCGCCGCCATCACCGCCGTCGGGACCGCCGAGCGGGATGAATTTCTCGCGCCGAAAGCTGACGCAGCCGTTGCCGCCGTTACCGGCCTGGACCGTGATGATGGCTTCGTCGACAAAACGCATGGGCTTGCCCCACCGTAAAAAGCAAAACGGCCCCGCGCCGATTCACGCAGGGCCGCTCGAAAACGAACCGGGCGGGAGGTGTTCAGTCCGCGAGGATGCTCACGAACTTGCGGTTGCGCGGCCCCTTGACCTCGAACAGGACACGACCGTCAGCCTTGGCGAACAACGTGTGATCCTTGCCGCAGCCGACGTTCACGCCAGCGTGGAACTTGGTGCCGCGCTGACGCACCAGAATGTGCCCCGCAAGCACCTGCTCGCCGCCAAAATGCTTCACACCGAGGCGCTTGGAATGCGAATCGCGACCGTTGCGTGTGCTGCCGCCTGCTTTCTTGTGTGCCATGGATCGATACCTGCTTGCTGGATCTGGAGTGCCGAAACCGGGGCTCAGGCGCCCTGGATGGCCGTAATCTCGACTTCCGTGAAGGACTGGCGATGCCCCTTGCGGCGCATGTAGTGCTTGCGACGGCGGAACTTGACGATTTCGACCTTGTCGCCTTTGCCGTGACTGCGCACCGTGGCCGTCACCTTCCCGCCCTCGACGAAGGGACGACCGACGGCGAGATTCTCGCCTTCGCCGATCAGCAGCACCCGGTCGAATTCGACCTGGCTGCCCGCCTCTGCGCACAGTTTTTCAACGCGCAGGACTTCGCCCTGCTGCACCCGATATTGCTTGCCACCGGTATGGATCACCGCGTACATTACTGACCGTCTCCGCTGGGGCCGCAAGGCCCGAGTCACAAAGGTTGGAAAGTCTAACCCCGCATCAAGAACAGGTCAAACAGGACGTACGTCGACCCTGGCCTTGGGCGGAACATGATACCCGGCCACGATCCCCGAGACCCCACGGCAGTCCCAGACGTCAGGCAGAAGACGGAACGCCTCCATGCACAATCTCGAGATGATCGATATCCTGGCGCCGATCGAGGACGACATGCGGCGCATGGACGCCGTGCTCAGGCGCGCAACGGGTTCGGTCGTCCCCTTGGTCGGCGAGATCAACCAACATATCGTCGGTGGCGGCGGCAAGCGCCTGCGGCCTGCGGTCCTGCTTTTGGCCGCGCGCGCTTGCGGCTACGCAGGCGACGAACATCTGCGGCTCGCGGCGGCCGTTGAAGCCGTGCACACGGCGACGCTGCTGCACGACGACGTCGTCGACCGATCACGACTCCGGCGCGGCCGCCCTACCGCCAACCAGGTGTGGGGCAACGAAGCCAGTGTGCTGGTGGGCGATTTCATGTATTCACGTGCGACGCAGATGATCGTGGAAAGCGAGCGGCTGGACATTGTTGCCGTGCTGTCCACCGCCGCGAACGACATCGCCGAAGGCGAGGTGGTCCAACTGACCAACCGCCACAATCCGGGCCTGACGGAGCATCAGTACTTCGATGTCATCCGCAACAAGACCGCGCGTCTGTTCGAAGCCAGCGCCCAGGCCGGCGCACTGATCGCCCACGCTTCCAAGTCCCGTGAACGCGCGCTGGCGCGCTACGGCGTGCACCTGGGCAACGCCTTCCAATTGATCGACGACGCACTCGACTTCACCGGCTCGGTCGATGCCATCGGGAAGAATCTGGGCGACGACCTCGCCGACGGCAAAGCCACACTGCCGCTCATCCACGCCATGCGCGAATCGACCCACGACGAGGCCGAGTACATCCGCCAGGCGATCCGCAAAGGCAGCCTTGATCGCCTGCCCGACATTCTCAGCGCGATTGAATCGACAGGCGCCATCGAATACACTGCGCGGCTTGCGGCTCATGAAAGCGAGCAGGCCATCGACGCGCTGTCGGCGCTGGATGAATCGCCGTTCCGCGCATCGCTTGCAGCGCTGGCCCGCTTTGCGGTTCAGCGCGATCGCTAGCGGCAAGTTTCGTTAAATTCGGGGTGTAGCTCAGCTTGGTAGAGCGCTGCTTTCGGGAAGCAGAGGTCGTAGGTTCGAATCCTGTCACCCCGACCACCCGACGGGCCGTGGCCGTCGCGGAATCAGACTTCATCACCCGCTTGTTTCCGCTTCGCCGCATCCGGGACGGGATCAAACCCTGACCCTCCCCAAGGGTGGCAGCGCAGCAACCGGCGCACGGCATACACACTCCCGCGCCATGGCCCGTGACGTTCCAAGGATTCGATGGCATACGCCGAGCAGGTCGGCGTGTACCGGCAACGCGGCGCCAGATAAGGTGACACCGCGAGACGGTAGCAGCGCACCATACCGATGAGGGTCCGCTGCAGGCCTCGTCTGATCGCCTGTTTCATTTTTCCCCTCCTGGCCCTGGCTGACTCGATCTCGGCTCACACCGCAGAATTGAAACGTTATACCATTACGCGATGACCTCCGCCGCACACACCCGCCGCGGCCCTGCCGGCCGGCTCATCATCGCAGGGCTTTTCTGCCTCCTCGCCAGCGGTTCTGCCTTCGCCGCTCCGGCACTGCGTGTCGCCGTCGGCGTACCCGTGCTGCAGACCTTCGTCGAACGCATCGCAGGCGAACGCGCCGAGACCCTGATCCTCCAAGGTAGCGGCGATCCGCATGCCTTCGAGCCGTCGGCACGCCAGATGGCGGCGGTGACAGGTGCACAACTGTACATCCTGGCTGGCTTGCCCTTCGAGAGCGTCTGGCTGCCACGGCTGCGATCGATCAATCCATCAATGGAGGTGGTCGATCTGCGTGCCGGACTGCCCACCCGACCGCTCGACGGGCTTGGAGCCGGCGATCTGCAATCTTCCAGCGCACCCGACCCCCATGTATGGACCGATCCGGCGGGCGCGATAAAGATGGTCGAGCTGATTCGGGATCGACTCATCGAACTGGACCCCGCCGGTGCGGCGAACTATCGCGCCAACAGTCTGGAACTCAACCGGGACCTGGATGCGCTGGAAAGCGAAATTGCTGCGCAGCTCGAACCGCAGCGGGGGCGCATCCTCCTCGTGTTTCACCCGGGATGGGGCTATCTTGCCGACCACCATGGCCTGCGCCAGCTTCCGCTCGAGGTGTCCGGCCGTGAGCCGGGGGCGGTGCAACTGCGCGCCACGATGGCCACCGCGCGCAGAAGTGGCGTCAGCGCAGTGTTCCTCCAGCCAGGACATGGCGACCGGATGGCGCAGCAGGTGGCCCGGGAACTCGGCGTCCCCCTGGTTCTCGTCGACCCCCTTGCCGCCGATTATTTCGGCAACGTCCGCCGGCTCGTGCAGGCCCTGACCAATCCGCCGCCATGACGCACGCGGTCCGGGTCCAAGGCCTGTGCTTCGGTTATCGCGGCCGGCCGCCCATCCTCGAAGGCATCGATCTGGCGGTCGAGCGCGGCGAGTTCCTGGGCATCCTGGGACCCAACGGCGCGGGCAAGAGCTCGCTGATCCAGTTGCTGGCCGGCCTGCACAAGCCCGACGCCGGCACGATCGCGATCATGGACAGGCCCTTGCACGAGATGCGCCATCGCATCGGCTACATGCCCCAGCAGGCCCCGCCGGTTCAGCATCTGCCGGTGACGGTCGCAGAGCTCGTACAACTCGGCTGCCTGCAAGGCTGGCATCCCCTCGGACGGACCCGATCCGGCGAGCGGCAGCGGGCTCAGGCGGCCCTGGCCCAGATGGAACTTGGCGAGCGATCGGCGTACCTCCTGCGGGAACTGTCGGGCGGCGAACTGCAGCGAGCAGTGCTCGCTCGCACCCTCGCCGCCGATCCTGCGGTTCTGCTGCTGGATGAACCCACCGCGCACATCGATCCGGCGGCCGAACGCCGGATCTGGTCCCTGCTGCGCCGGATGACCCCCGAACGGACCGTCATCGCAATCTCCCATGATCCCGCCCTTCTCAGGATGCATGCAGACCGGATCGCGCTGCTCAACGGTCGCCTGCGCATCATCACGCCTGAGGGCATGGACGCGGCGGCGCTGCAATGGGCCTACAGCCGCCATCCCGAAGGGTCCGCCGGAATCCCGGTGCGGCGAGGGACGGCCGGGTGAGTTTCATGGCCGCACTCCTTACCGAACCGTTTCTGCAGCGTGCGCTGCTGGCGGGAATCCTGGCAAGCATCGGGTGCGGGCTCATCGGCCCATGGGTGCTGATCCGTCGCATGAGCCATCTGGCGGGCGGCATCGCCCATGCCGTCCTCGGCGGCATGGGCATCGCGTATTTCCTGGGCGGCTCCCCGATGCTCGGGGCGGCCGTGGCTGCGCTCGTGGTCGCGCTCCTGATCGGCGTCATTCACCTGCGTTGGGAAGCTCAGGAAGATGTGCTCACCGGTGCTCTGTGGTCCGTCGGCATGGCGGTCGGCCTGCTGTTCATCCATCGCACGCCTGGAGCGGGCGCGGATCTCATGAGCTACCTGTTCGGCAGCATCCTGCTGGTCGGTCGGGACGATCTGCTGTTCATGCTCGCGGTCGACGCGGTGGTCCTGACGGTGGTGGGCCTGTTGCATCGCCAATTTCTCGCCATCAGCCTGGATGAGGCGTTTGCTCGATCGAGAGGACTGCCCGTCGCGGCCCTCTACCTGATCCTGCTGGTGCTCGTGGCCCTGACCGTCGTCGCCCTGATCCGCGTCGCCGGGCTCATCCTGGTCATGGCGCTGGTGACCTTGCCTGCCGCAGCCTGCAGCCTGTTCGCCCGTTCCATCGCCACCTTGACACTGGGCGCCACCGCCCTGGCCGTGGGCTGCACAGCGACCGGCCTGGCCTTGTCCTATGCCCCGGACTGGCCGGCCGGGCCCACCATCATTCTCGTTTGCGCGATCGTCTACGCCCTTGCACTGGTGGCCACCACCCTGCGACACCGGGCCCTACCTTTCGGGAGCTGACGCCATGTCCGCCGCACGCATCCTCGGCGCCCCGACGGGCGCCCGACACGACCACGGGCACTGTGTGGGCCACGCACTGGCCGAAGCCGAACGCGCCTGTCGTCAACAGGGGCTGCGCCTGACCCCGATCCGGCGTCAGGTACTGGAACTGATCTGGCGGGATCATCAGCCGGTCAAGGCCTATGACCTGATCGATGCCCTGCGCGACCGCGGCATCAAGACCGGACCGCCGACCGTCTATCGCGCGCTCGATTTCCTCCGCGAGGCTGGCCTGATCCATCGTCTCGACACCGTGAACGCCTTTGTCGGCTGCGGTGCCCATGGCCGACCGCACGCCGGCATGTTCCTCATCTGCGGCTCCTGCGGTGTCGTCGTGGAACTCGATGCGCCCGACCCGCTCGGCCTCATCGGCATCGAGGCCGATCGGCTGGGCTTCGAACTCGTGACCCAAGCCGTCGAGATCCTGGGCCGCTGCAGTGACTGCCGCGAGGAAGGCACAGCCGCCGGCGCTCTCAGCCCGGTGGCCCGCGAACCCGACGGTGCGATCGACCCCGGACCGGCTTGATCCCCCTCGCGCTGCTGCGCGCCGGCGATGTGACCGGCCGCCATGGATGCCGGGTGGCCGCCTGCGGTAAAGTTGTTCGCCTCATCACTCGTCGAGACCGGATGCCTGATGTACAGCGGTGACCACGCCTCCGCTCCTCCCGTCACCCTGGATACCCTGCGGCGCATGAAGGTCGCGGGCGATAAGATCGTCTCGCTCACGGCCTATGACGCCAGCTTCGCCGCCCAGATGGACGCGGCCGGCGTGGAGTGGGTGCTGGTGGGCGACTCGCTGGGGATGGTGATCGAAGGCCACGACAGCACGCTGCCGGTAACCCTGGACACCATGGTTCATCACACCAAAGCCGTCGCACGCGGACTGCGCCGCGGTTTCCTGGTGGCCGACCTGCCCTTCGGGACCTGCAACACCGCCGAGCAGGCGATGCACAGCGCGGTCCGGCTGATGCAGGAAGGCGGCGCCCGCATGATCAAGCTCGAAGGCGGCGCCTTGCAGCGGGAGCTGGTGGCTCATCTGACAGCGCGCGGCGTTCCGGTCTGCGCCCACATCGGCCTGCAGCCGCAGTTCGTGCACAAGCTGGGCGGCTACAAGGTACAGGGCCGCAGCGCCGAGGCCGCGGCCGGCATGCGCGAGGAAGCCAGCGCCCTGGTCGCAGCGGGCGCCGACATGCTGCTGCTGGAATGCGTGCCTGCCGCCTTGGCGGCCGAGATCACGGCCAGTGTGCCAGTGCCAGTGATCGGCATCGGCGCAGGAGCGGCGGTGGACGGTCAGATCCTTGTTGTATACGACATTCTGGGCATCTCGCTCGGCAAACGGCCGCGTTTCTCGAAGGATTTCCTCGCCGGCCGGGGCAGCATTGCCGATGCCCTGCAGGCCTATGCGCGCGCGGTGAAACAAGGCGAGTTCCCCGCCGCCGAACACAGCTTCTGAGGCCGGTCGACATGGAGCGCATCGAAACCGCCGAGGCCTTGCGTGAACGGATCGGGGGCTGGCGCCGGACCGGTGACCGCATCGCCTTGGTGCCGACCATGGGAAATCTGCATGCCGGGCATCTGGCGCTGGTCGATCGGGCGCGCGAGCGAGCCGACCGGGTGGTGGTCAGCATTTTCGTCAACCCGACCCAATTCGGACCCGGCGAGGATTTCGCCGTCTATCCGCGTACCCCCGAGGCCGATTGCGCGGCATTGGCCGAGCGCGGCGTGGACGTCGCCTTCCTGCCCACGGTGGGCGTCATGTATCCCGGAGGCGTCTCCGGCGCGGTGCGCGTCGAGGTCGGCGGACTGCTGACCGCCGGTCTGTGTGGCGCATCCCGCCCCGGGCACTTCGGTGGAGTGGCCACGGTTGTGACCAAGCTGTTCAATCTGGTGCAGCCCGATGTCGCCGTGTTCGGCGAAAAGGACTACCAACAACTCGCCGTGATCCGCGCACTGGTGCGCGAATTGGCCATGCCGATCGACATCGTCGGCGTGCCGACCCAGCGCGAAGCCGATGGTCTGGCACTCAGCTCACGCAACCAGTATCTGGATCCTGAACAGCGCGCCCGTGCGCCGCTGATTCATGCGGTCCTGTCCGACAGCGCAGCCGCGCTCATGTCCGGCGCAGGTCATGCGGCCATCGAAGCGGACGCAACCGCACGCCTGGCCGCCGCCGGGTTCAGTGTCGAGTATGTGCGGATCGTGCGACCGGATGATTTGCAGGCGCCACAGGGCCGCGAGTCGTGCCTGGTCCTGCTCGTGGCGGCGCGGCTCGGATCAACAAGACTTATTGACAATATTGAGGTGAAGATCTCAGAATGATGAATCCGGCCCCTGCGGGGGACCGGAGCATGAGCGCGCCGACCCTTCGGCGTTTGGACCGAGATCAAAAGCTGCGTTTGATGCGCTTTGGGGGGCGAGCCGCCAGGGATGGAGGTTGCGCTCGAGGGCCTTGGATCCTTCAATCCACATCACTGCCGAGATGGGTGATATGCACTTGACCTTGCTCAAAGCCAAACTCCACCGCGCGCGCGTGACCCACGCCGAGCTCGAGTATGAAGGTTCCTGCGCCATCGACGGCCGTTTGCTGGATGCGGCCGGGATCCTGGATTACGAACAGATCCAGATCTACAACGTCACCAATGGCGAGCGCTTCACCACCTATGCGATCCGTGCCGAGGAAGGCTCGCGCATCATTTCGGTCAACGGAGCCGCCGCACACAAAGCCAATGTGGGCGACTGCATCATCATCTGCGCCTACGCCGGCCTGGACGCAGCCGAAGCGGCCCGCTTCAAGCCCAAGCTGGTCTATCTGGACGAACAGAATTTCGTGACCCATACCCGCAACACGATCCCCGTGCAACTCGCCACTGCCTGATCGGCAGCAGCATCGGTTTCTTGAAAGCCCCTGCATCCGATACCGGTGCGGGGGCTTTTTTCGCTTTGTCCGCCGGCCCAAGCTGTGTAAGCTGCGAGCTTCTTCCCTGTCCTTCCAAGGAGCGCAGCGTGACGGCCGTCGACCAAGTGCCCGCCTGGAAAGCCCTCGAACATCATGCCCTTGAACTGAAAGCGCGCCATCTGCGTGAGCTCTGCGTCGAGGATCCCAGGCGCGGGGACCGCTGGCGCGGTAGGGTCGGCACGCTCCAGATTGACTACACGAAGCATCGTGCGACAGAGGAAACCTTTGCGCTGCTCTTCGCATTGGCCGAGGAGGTCGAACTCCCGGCGCAAATCAACCGCCTGTTCGCGGGGGAGCGCATCAATACCACCGAACAGCGGGCGGTGCTGCACATGGCCTTGCGTGGTGACGCACGCAGCTTGTTCCGGGTGGATGGCGCCGACGTGATGCCGGAGATCCTGGCGACGCGCGCACGCATGCGCGCACTGTGCGACGCCCTGCGCGCGGGCGCCTGGCTGGGCGCCACCGGCGCGCCCGTCACCGACATCGTCAACATCGGCATCGGCGGCTCCGACCTGGGCCCCTACATGGTCTGCGAGGCCCTCGCACCCTACGCGATCGCCACCCCGCGCGTGCATTTCGTATCCAACATCGACGGCGCTCAGATCAGCCGCGTGTTGGCGCCGCTGGATCCGCGCCAAACGCTGTTCATCGTCAACTCCAAGAGCTTCGGCACACTCGAAACCAAGACCAACGCCGACACCGCCAAGCATTGGCTGCTGCAGTCCGGCTTGCCGGCCGAGGCCGTCATGGCGCGGCATTTCCTCGCCGTCTCGGCCAATCAGGCGGCGCTGTCCGCATTCGGCATCCCCGAGGCGAATCGCTTCCCCATCTGGGACTGGGTCGGCGGCCGCTACTCGCTCTGGTCCGCCACGGGTCTCGCCATCGCCATCGCCGTCGGCATGGACGCGTTCGAAGCGCTGCTCGGTGGCGCGCGGGCGATGGACGTGCATTTCCGCGACACACCCATGCCACACAACCTGCCGCTGCGGCTCGGCCTGCTGGGCGTCTGGTACGCCGATTTTCTCGGCGCTGCCAGCCATGCCGTCCTGCCCTACGACGATCGGCTGCGCAGCCTGCCCGCCTACCTGCAGCAGGCCGACATGGAAAGCAACGGCAAGCGCGTCACACGGGAGGGCCAGCCTGTGACCTGGGCCACCGGACCCATCGTCTGGGGCGCGCCCGGCACCAATGGCCAGCATGCGTTTTTCCAGCTCATGCACCAGGGCACGCACCTCATCCCCGCCGATTTCATCGGCTGCATCCGGCCGCATCACCCGCACGCCGAGCATCATCGCGCGCTGCTCGCCAATCTGCTGGCGCAGAGCGAGGCCTTGATGCGCGGCCGCACCGAGGCGGAAACGCGCGCCGCCCTCACCGCTCGCGGACTGGATGCAGCGCGCGTCGAGTCCTTGACGCCGCACAACGTGTTTCCCGGCAACCAGCCCAGCACGACGATTCTGCTCGACGCGCTCACGCCCGAGGCGCTCGGCAGCCTCATCGCCCTGTATGAGCACCGCATCTTCACCCAGGGCGCCGTCTGGGGCATCAACTCATTCGATCAGTGGGGCGTCGAGTTGGGCAAGCTCATGGCGCAGACCGTCATCGGCGAACTCGCGAGTGGCGAGATCGGCCCCGCGCATGATCCCTGGTCCGCCGCACTGATCGCCGCGTGCCTA
>DAOKZK010000015.1:0-3325 GCA_035325645.1 Candidatus Macondimonas sp.
GATTTTAAGTCCCTTGCGTCTACCGATTTCGCCACCCGGGCGTGCGGCCCGGTCATTGTAGCCGACGCGATGCGTGGGGATACTTGCCGGCCGCCAGACAAAAAATTGACAATTGGCGGCAGTCATGGTGTACATACCGAAATTCCAAGAACAGTCCATGCGTTGCGGGGGCCCTGGAAGGACATGGCGCATGCCAAGATTCTGATTCTCGACGATGATGCGCGCCAGGCCGAGTCTCTGAAAGCCATCTTCGACTTCATCGATGTTGAAGGCGAGCAAGTGGCGGACCCGGCAACCTGGGACTGGTCGCAGTGGCGCGCCAAGGATTGGGCCGCGGTGTGCGTCGGTCGTCTGGCGTCCGCTGCGGAACGGGAGCGGTCGTTGTCCCGCCTGCACGCCGAGGCGCCGCAACTGCCCATCCTGTGGCTCGACGCGGCGACCGCAGGCCCACCGGACCATCCGCTCTGGCCCCTCCAGCAGCCGGTTCGCCACGAGCAATTGGTGGAGACGCTGCGGCAGGTCGAACTGTATCGGCAGAGTCTGGCACTGAAGGACCGACCGCGGAACGTGGAATTGTTTCGCAGCTTGGTGGGGAACTCCCGGGCCATACGCAACGTCCGCAAGCTGATCAGCCAGGTCGCCGGATCGGATGCCAACGTCCTGATTCTGGGCGAGTCCGGTACCGGAAAGGAGGTCGTGGCCCGCAACATCCACTACTACTCGACGCGCCGCAACGGCCCTTTCGTGGCGGTCAACTGCGGCGCCATCCCGGGCGAGCTGCTGGAATCGGAATTGTTCGGCCACGAGAAAGGGGCGTTCACTGGCGCGGTGAGCAGCCGCCAGGGCCGTTTCGAGGCGGCGCAGGGCGGCACCCTGTTTCTCGACGAGATCGGCGACATGAGTCTGCCGATGCAGGTCAAGTTGCTCCGCGTGCTGCAGGAGCGGGTGTTCGAGCGGGTAGGCAGCAACCGCAGTCTGCCAGCGGACGTGCGGATCGTCGCGGCGACCCATCGGGTGCTGGAGGAACAGATCGCGAAAGGTCAGTTTCGCGAAGACCTCTATTACCGGCTGAATGTCTTTCCCATCGAAATGCCGCCGCTGCGCGAACGCATCGAAGACCTGCCGTTGCTGCTCGAGGAAGTCGTCGCCCGGTTGGAGCACGAACGCGGAACGTCGGTCCGACTGACGCCGGCGGCCGTCATCGCGCTTTGCCAGTCGCGCTGGCCCGGAAACGTGCGCGAACTGGCCAATCTCGTCGAAAGTCTGGCCATCCTGCATCCGTTCGGCCAAGTCGATCAGGTTGACTTGCCCGAGGCTTATCGACGGGCGGTGGGCGACAGCGCGGCCAGTGAGCAGACGGTGGTTCACCCGGCGCTGGCGAACCTCGCGAGCGGTGAGACGTCCGCCTTGCCACGCTTGCCGCGGGAAGGCATCGACTTGAAGCAGTATCTGGCCGACATCGAGATCCATCTCATCCGGCAGGCGCTCGATGCCAGCGGGGGCGTCGTGTCACAGGCCGCCAAGCTGCTCCGCGTGGGCAGGACGACGCTGGTCGAGAAGCTGCGCAAGTACGGCCTCATGCGCTCGGATATGCCTCTGGATTAAGCAGGCACGGCCGGGATCATCCAACGCGGGGGACGGGGGCTCAATGCGCCACACAAGCCCGCCCCGTCGCGCCTTGACCTCGCGTTCTGATTCGGGGCTGAAGACCCGGCCTCCTCGATGCCGGTGCCGGGATACCCACGGTGACCGATCGACGACAGCGCCGCCGTGGCCGCGACCGCGAACCCAGTGCGACCGACAACCTTCCCGCGCATCCTGTTCCTCGGAGCACGCTCGGCCATGCCCCTTCCGCTCCCCTGGTCGCATCGGCGCATCCCGACGGGGCAGCGTCAGGTGACACGACGGACATCGCGGTGATGGCGGAGGTGGGGTCTTTGGGCGCTGAGTGCGGGGCTCGCCTTGACGGTTGCGCTGCTCATGACACTCGCCATCCTGCCGCCACCGACCAGCGCGTTCATGGCGCAGCAACGGGCACGCAACGTTGCGTCCGGCGACTGGCGGCTGCCTGACTATCGTTGGGTGCCTGCCGAGCGGATTTCGCCCCAGCTTGCCCTGGCGGTGATTGCGGCTGAGGACCAGCGCTTGGCAAGCCATTTCGGACTCGACTTGGAGGCGATCCGGCGTGCCGCCAACCACAACGCCCGTGGCGGCCCGACGCGCGGCGCCAGCACGATCACCCAGCAGACCGTCAAGAATCTGTTTCTCCGGCCAGGGCGGAGCTGGCTGCGTCAGGGCCTCGAAGCCTGGCTGGCGCTGTGGATGGAGCTGTTGCTGCCCAAACCCCGGATTCTCGAGATCGATCCGGATCTGGCGCAGTTCGGCCCGAACGTCTACGGCGCCGAGGCCGCCAGCCGGCACTGATTCGCCGTTTCTGCCGCCCGCCTCGATGGCGGGCAGACCGCCCTGCTCGCCGCCGTGCTGCCGAACCCGATCCGATATCGTGTGGCCGCCCCCACGGCATGCGCTCGGAACCGTCAAGCCTGGATCCCGGCGCAGATGCGTCATTCGGGTGCTGAGTCCCCGCGTGCGGTGCACGCTCGGTGAACTAAGATGGTTCCTCGGGGGAGCGCAGGCGCAGGAGGCGACATGCGTGAAGGAAAAGGAAGTTTCACATCGCGGGCAGTCATGTTTTTTCGGGCGTTGGCTGTGAGAGCCGAAATCCCGATTTTCCAGGACACCATCGCGGAGCAATTGTTGAACGCGCGCGGCCGGCGCATTCTCAATCGGCCGCGCACTTACCGGATCATGGAGCGGCTCTTCCGGCGTCGGCCGAAGCTCAAGAAGTTCCTGGCGGCGCTTCTGCTGCGCGCCCGGTTTGCCGAGGATGAACTGGTGCGCGCCATGGATCGGGAGGGCGTGCGCCAATACGTGATTCTGGGAGCAGGCTGGGACACGTTTGCCTGGCGCCGAACGGATCTCATGGACCGGTTGCGGTTGTTCGAACTGGATCATCCCGACACCCAGGCGGCCAAGCGCGCGCGTCTGGCCGAGCGCGGATTGGTTGCCCATCCCAACCAGGTTTTCGTGCCGATCGACTTCACTACCCAATCTTTGAGCGAGCGCCTGCTGGCCGAAGGATTCGATCCGGCCGTGCCGACCTTCGTCAACTGGATGGGCGTGACCTACTACCTGCCCAAGCTTGTCGTGGAAAATGTTTTTAGGGAGTTGCAGGCGTTGTGCGCGGGCGGCGTGATGGTTGCCTTCGACTACTCCGACACGGGCGTTCTGGAACTGGCCCGAACGCGTCCGAAAACCATGGGGA
>DAOKZK010000015.1:3425-13897 GCA_035325645.1 Candidatus Macondimonas sp.
CCTTGCCGTAGGCGATGCGGTTGCGGCAAGGCCGAGCCTCGGATCAGTCTCTCGGGGTATAGCGCAGTCTGGTAGCGCACCTGCTTTGGGAGCAGGGTGTCGGGGGTTCAAATCCCTCTACCCCGACCATTCCCGCTAGGGTGCTCAGAAGAGCGCCTGTAGCTCAACCGGACAGAGCATCGGCCTTCTAAGCCGAGGGTTGCAGGTTCGATTCCTGCCAGGCGCGCCAATCCGAGGGCGGGCGGCATTGCATCGCGCAAGATCAGTGGTGGACGTAGCTCAGTCGGTAGAGCTCTGGATTGTGATTCCAGCGGTCGTGGGTTCGAGCCCCATCGTCCACCCCACCTTTCCCCTCAGACATCCATGGCTTCGAGCCGAAGCCGGCGCGCAAGCCCGGGCAAATAGGCGCCGAGAAACGCGCCGCGGGCGATCACGAAGCATACGAAAGCCAGCCACAAGCCATCGTTGCCCCATCGGGCCACCGTCACCCAGGTTGCGCCCAGGAACGTCAGCAGGGCCATCAGCGTTGCGTCGCGCATGGGCCGGCTTTCGCTCGTGCCGACGAAGATGCCGTCGAGCTGAAAGGCCGGAAACGAGCACACGACGTAGAGCGCCGCCCAGGGCAGATGGGCGAGCGCAAGCTCGCGCACCGTCGCGAGGGTCGTCAGCCGCTGCACGAACCACGGCCCGAGGCCTGCGACGGCAAGCGCCAACAGGGCGGCCGTGGCGCCGGCCAACAGCGTCGAGCGCCAAACCGTCGCGCGAAACCGGTTCACATGCCCGGCGCCGGCAGCATGGCCGACCTCTGCTTCCAGCACAAAGGCAAAACCGTCCAGAAAGAAGGCCGACAGGATCGTGAACTGCAGCAGGATGTGGTTGGCGGCCAGCGTCGCATCGCCGAAGCGGGCGCCTTGGTTGGTGAACCAGGCGAAGCCCGCCAGCAAGGCCAGGGTGCGCCAAAGGATGTCGGTGTTGGTGGTGACCATGCGCAGCCATTGCCGACGGACGAAGATGTCTGGCCAGGACCACAGCGGCATGCCGTCTGTCGGGCGCGGGCGAATGAGGCGCAGGACGACGGAAAGGCCCAACGCAAAAGCGGTCCATTCGGCCAGCACGGTCCCGAGCGCGATCCCTCGCACACCCCATCCGAGGCCCAGGACGAACCAGAGATCAAGGATCAGATTCAGGCCGTTCAGGAGGATCTGTAGTGCAAGCAGCGCGCGCATGCGCCCCAGACCGATCAGCGTCCCCAGCAGGGCATATAGCCCAAGGGTTGCGGGTGCGCCCCAGATACGGGCCTGAAAATACAGCGCGACGTTCTGTTCCACTGCGGGCGTGGCGCCGAACAGCGCGAGGGCAAAGGCGCACAGCGGCCACTGCAGCAGGATCAGCAGGACGCCGATGGTGATGGCGGTGATCAGGGCGCGTGCGAAGATGGCGCGCACCGCGGATCGATCGCCCGCGCCATGGGCCTGGGCGACGAAGCCGGTGGTTCCCATGCGCAGGAAGGCGAACCCCCACGACAGGAAGCTGAAGATCAGCGTGCCGAGCGCAATGGCGCCCATGGCGGCGGCATCGCCCGTATGTCCGATCACCGCCGTGTCGGCCAGGCCCAGCAGCGGCGCCGCGGCGTTGGCCAGAATGACGGGAATGGCGAGCCGGATCAGCGCGCCATAGCCGGGGGAAGTGTCACGCACGCGCGCCTGCCCGCGGGACGTGCGCTTCGTCTCGGTGCTTCACAGCCACAGCATGCAGCCGGTCTCGAAGGGATGAGCCAGGGCGGGATGAAAGGGGAACAGCCGGATTTCATAGGCGTAAAGCCCGGCCTCGGTCATGGGTTCCTGCAGGGCGAAAATGGTCGCGCTGCCCTCGGTACCGACCGGCTGGAGGGCATAGCAGGTGCTTCGATGGAAGCGTCCGAAAGCGTCTTCCTCGCCCAGCACGCATTCCAGACGCACGTGCTCGGGCGCGAGCCCGTTGAGTTCGACGCGCACGCGCAGATCGAGCGATGCCTCGACGTCGATGCGCGTCTTTGGCTCATCGAGCCGGCTCATGCGCACGCCGTTCCAGGCGCGGCGGACGTGCGCTTTCCACTCGGTCAGTTCCCGCGCCAGCGCGCCGCCGTTGGCCGCCAGCTGGCGGCCGTGATTGATCGCGGGCAGGTAGTACTGGCGAATGTAGTCTTCCAGCATGCGCTCGGCGCTGTGGCGCGGCAGGATGGTCTGCATCGCCGCCTTGGAACGGCTGACCCAGCCTGGCGAATAACCCTGGCTGTTGCGTGCGAAATAGAGCGGGATCACCTCGTGTTCCAGCACGTCGAGCAACTCTTCAGCCTCCAGACGGTCGCGTGTATCGGCATCGACGCCGGTCTGGGGAATCAGCCCCCAGCCGTTGGTGCCGTCGAAGGTCTCGCCCCACCAGCCGTCCAGGATGCTGACGTTGAGCGCGCCGTTGAGCCCGGCCTTCTGGCCCGAGGTGCCGCAGGCTTCCATGGGATACTCGGGCGTATTCAGCCAGACGTCCACGCCGGAGACGAGCTTGCGGCCGAGGGCGAGATCGTAGTTCTCGATGAAGAACAGCTTGTCCTCGAATTCGGGCTGTTCGGCGTAGTCGCCGATGACGCGGATCAGATCCTGCCCGGGGCGGTCCTGTGGATGCGCCTTGCCGGCGAACAGGAGCACGATGGGCCTGTCAGCCTGGTTCAGGATGCGGGCCAGCCGGACCGGATCGCGAAACAGCAGCGTGGCTCGCTTGTACGTCGCGAAACGGCGGGCGAAACCGATGACCAGGGGTGGATTGCCGTTGGGGGACAGGTGGGTGAGCATGCGCTGGATGTGCGCCTCGCCCACGTGGTTGCGCCTATATTGCCGGCACAATGCCTCGCGGACGTGATCCAGCAGACCGGCCTTGATGTTCTGGCGCAGGCTCCAGAAGGCCTGGTCGGGGATGGATTGCACATAGTCCTGCCAGAACCGTTTGTCGGTCATGTACTCGCGCCAACCGCGCGAGCGCGAGTCGAAGAACATCACCCATTCGCTGGCGAGAAAGGTCATCACGTGCACGCCGTTGGTGACGTAGCCGATTGGGTTTTCCTCGGGCGGGATCTGTGGCCAGTGATAGGCCTCCATGCGCGAGGCCACCTCACCATGGATGCGGCTCACGCCATTGTGGAAACGCGATCCGCGCAGCCCCAGCGCAGTCATGTTGAAGCCTGATTCAACGCCGGGCGAGCGACCCAGTGCGAGCAGATCCTCCATGGTGATGTCGAGGCTGCGTGTCATCTCTCCGAGATAAGGCTCGATCAGGGCTCGATCGAACACGTCGTGACCGGCCGGTACCGGGGTGTGCGTGGTGAACAGGGTGGCACTGGCGACCTGCTCGAGAGCAGTGGTGAACGGCAAGCCATTGGCAACCAGTTCCCGGCAGCGCTCGAGCACCAGAAAGGCGGCATGGCCTTCGTTGATGTGCCAGACGGTCGGTGCGATGCCCAGCGCACGCAGGGCCCGCACACCGCCGATGCCGAGCACGATCTCCTGGCTGAGGCGGGTGATCCGGTCGCCACCATAGAGCTGGTAGGTGATCGAGCGATCGTCATCGCGATTTTCGGCGACGTCGGTATCCAGCAGATAAAGCTTGAGATGCCCGACCATCGCCTGCCAGACGCGCGCCCGGACCATGCGGCCGGGGAAGGCGATTTCGATCTCGACCGGTCGACCGTCGGCACCGAGCGCCGGGGTGATGGGCAGGTCCTCGAGTCGGTGGGGATGGAACTCCGCTCGCTGTTCGGCATGCTCGTCGATGATCTGGGTGAAGTAGCCCTGGTGGTACATCAGCCCCACCGCGACGAAGGGCAGCCCCAGATCGCTTGCCGCCTTGCAGTGGTCTCCGGCCAGAATGCCGAGGCCACCCGAATAGATGGGCAGGCTCTCGTGCAGGCCGTATTCGGCGCAGAAGTAGGCGATGACATCCTTCGCGGGGTCGAGATGGCGAGCCAGTTTGGGATGCAGGCGGCGGGTCTGATCGTGATAGTGCCGCGAGACGTTCAGGGCGTACTCGTATTCCTCCATGAAATTGATGTCATCGAGCAATTCATGCAGCCGTCTTTGTGAGATGAGCCGCAGGAAAACCTTGGGGTTGTGGCCGCAGCGGTCCCACAGGGCCGGATCCATGTGGCGGAAGACCCGCCGCACGCGCCGGTCCCAGGCATAGAGCAGGTTGTTGGCCAGCACGTTGAGATCGCGCAGCCGCTCGGGCAGGTGGGCCTGGACTTCGATCGTAAAGCGTTTCGGGGACATGCAGCTTCCTCGGCAAACGAGATCTTGATGTACAGGGTCTGTCGGGGTGATCGCCGGTCAGTCGCGCAGCTCCGGCCTCCTCACCCCCGGCGACTCGCCGGCCATGATTGGCTCACTGCGAGCGCCGCGAGAATACGGGCTTATTGTGACCAATGTCGCCAGGCCGTTCGCGACGTCAGTTTCCTTTCGGATAATCGGCAATGTCGGGGCCTTTCTGGAAGGGCACCATGGCGCGGCGCAGCAGGGCGCGCGGCACGAGCCGCAGCCCCGCCACCGCGAGGCGATTGGTCCAGCCGGGGATGGCCACCACGCGGCGGGCCCGGATGAGCGCATAGGCCTGGCGCGCGGTGGTGCGTGCATCGGCCATGAGCGGGCGGAAGCGGCCGCCGATGTAGGCCGCCTGGTTTTGTGCAGCTTCCTGGAAACGCGTCTCGACCACGTTGGGACACACCGCCGTGACCGCAACCCCGGAACCGCGCAATTCCTCGGCGATGGCCTCGGAGAAGGACAGCAGATAGGCCTTGGAGGCGAAATAGATGGCCATGTAGGGCCCGGGCGTGTAGCCGGCCATGGACGCCATGTTCACGACCTGTCCGCGCCGCCGCGCCAGCATGCCGGGCAGGAACAGCTTGGTGAGCTGGGTCGGCGTGAGCATGTTGAGCTGCATCTGCCGGGTCTCGGCGTCGAAATCGATGTCGGAAAAGCGGCCATAGGTGCCGAAGCCGGCGTTGTTGACCAGCGTCTCGACCGCGTGCCCGCGCCCCTGGACCTCCGCAAACAACTCGCTGGCGGCCTCGGGACGGGCCAGATCCATCGTGATCGTCTCGACCGCAATACCATGCGCCGAGTGCAGTTCCGCGGCGACGGACGCGAGGCGTTCGCCGCTGCGGGCCACCAGAATCAGGTCATGCCGGTCGGCTGCGAAGCAGCGCGCCAGTTCATAACCGAGGCCGTAGGAAGCGCCGGTGATCAATACGGCTGCCGTCATGGGCGCCTGCGGCGCCGGGGTTCCGTCCATGGTTGTTCTCCAAATAGAGGCGCGACTGCAATGCCGCGCCGATCCATTATCATGGACGCTTTGACCGCGGTGAACCATCGATGGGGTGGCAGGACAAGCTGTTCGGTGGGCTCGGTCATCTGCCGTTTCTGGCGGCCAGCCCGATGGCCGAAGCCGCCGCGCTGGCGCGCGCCGATCATTATCGCCACGGTCGGCAGCCGCGGGTCTTCGAGGATCCCTACGCGCTCACCCTCGTCAATCCGGCCTACCGTTTGCTGGTGCGCCCGCGCCTCGGCGCGCTGGCCGGGCGGTTGACGGGTTTTCATCGCACCTTTCTCGCCGGCGCCGCGACGACCCTGGTGCGCAGCCGTTACACCGAGGAGGCGCTCGCGGCGGCCGCCGCGGCGCAGGGGCTCGATCAGTACGTGATTCTCGGCGCGGGGCTCGACAGCTTCGCCTGGCGCCGGCCACCGGCGCTCGACGCCGTGCGTTTGTTCGAAGTCGATCTGCCTGCGGTCCTGGCCGACAAGGCGGCGCGTGCCCGCCGGGCCGGTTTGCCCACGCCGCATCGGCGCACGCCGGTGCCGCTCGATCTGTCGACGCCCGAGCGCTTGCCGGAGGCGCTGCGCACAGCCGGTTTCGATGCCGACCGGCCGGCGTTGTTCGCTTGGCTCGGCGTGGCTTATTACCTGACGCCCGAGGCATGCCGCAGCCTGATCGCGGCGGTGGGGCAGTGCGCCGCGCCGGGCAGCCATTTCACGCTGGATGTCCTCGCCGCCGGTGCGTTCGCAGAGCCCAGGCTCCCGGAACTGTTGGCGCGAACCCGGCTCATGGCGCATCTGTTCGGCGAGTCGCTGCCCGGTGGTCTGCTGCTGGAGCAGTTGGCACCTCAACTGGCGCAGGCCGGGTTTGCCCTGGCCGAGCCGTTGGGACCGGATGCGCTCGCAGCGCGCTATCTCGCCGGGCGCGACGACCTGCGCGAGGTGCTGCCGCATCTGCATCTCGTGCACGCCCTGAGGCCCATCCCCTGACCCGTCGTCCCCTCATGCCCCGCGCCGACTTCTCCCTGCCGGCCGATCTGGAGTCCTGCCGCAGCGTTGACCAGCCCGCCCTGCGCCGACGCTGGTCGGCGCTGCAGGAGATGCAGCGGCGGGGCGCCGCGAGCGCGTCGGCGATGACCGAGCTCGCGGCCGCCATCGCTGCCAGCCGCGCGGCCTGCGAGACACGGCGGGCCCGGCTCCCGGCCCTGCATTACCCGCCCGAGCTGCCCGTCAGCGGCGCGCGCGAGGAATTGGTCGCCGCCATCGCGGATCATCCCGTGGTGGTGATCTGCGGCGCGACCGGCTCGGGCAAGACCACGCAAATCCCCAAGCTGTGCCTGGAAGCCGGGCGTGGCATCCGCGGACTCATCGGCCACACCCAGCCGCGCCGGCTGGCGGCGCGCACTGTGGCGGCGCGGCTGGCCGAGGAGCTGGGCGCGCCGCTGGGCGAGGTGGCGGGCTACCAGGTGCGGTTTGCCGAGCAGCTCGGTCCCGATCCCTTCATCAAGGTCATGACCGACGGCATCCTGCTCGCCGAGCTCACCCGCGACCGCATGCTCTGGGCCTACGACACCCTGATCATCGACGAGGCGCACGAGCGCAGCCTGAACATCGACTTCCTCCTGGGTTATCTCAAGCAACTGCTGCCGCGCCGGCCGGATCTGAAGATCATCATCACCTCGGCCACCATCGATCCGGAGCGGTTCGCACGCCACTTCGACGGTGCGCCGGTGTTCAGCGTGGCGGGGCGGACCTATCCCGTGGAACTGCGCTACCGGCCGCTCGACGCCGATCCCAAGGCGCTGCGCGATCCCACCGACGGCGTGCTGGCGGCGGTGTCCGAGCTGGACCGGGGCGGCCGCGAGGACATCCTGGTCTTCCTGCCGGGCGAACGCGACATCCGCGAGGTCGGCGAGGCGCTGCGCCGGCAGAACCTGCCCGGCACCGAGATCCTGCCGCTCTATGCCCGGCTCGCCGCGCGGCATCAGGATCTGGTGTTCCAGTCGCATCGGCAGCGGCGCATCGTGCTTGCGACCAACGTTGCCGAGACCTCGCTCACCGTGCCCGGCATCCGCCACGTCATCGATACCGGCCTTGCCCGCATCAGTCGCTACAGCCACCGCACCAAGGTCGGTCGCCTGCCCATCGAGCCCATCTCCCAGGCCAGCGCCGACCAGCGCGCCGGCCGCTGCGGGCGTACCGCGCCCGGCGTCTGCATCCGGCTCTACGGCGAGGCGGACTATCTGGCGCGGCCGCGCTTCACCGACCCCGAGATCCTGCGCACCAATCTCGCCGGCGTGGTGCTGCAGATGAAGGCGCTGCGGCTGGGCGAGATCGAGGCGTTCCCCTTCCCCGATCCGCCCGATGCGCGCTATGTGAAGGACGCGGTGCAACTGCTGCGCGAGCTGGGCGCGCTCGATGCTGCGGGCCAGCTCACCCGCCGCGGCCGGGATCTGGCGCGGCTGCCCGTGGACCCGGTGATCGGGCGCATGGTGCTCGCGGGCGCCGAATACCACTGCCTGCACGAGGTGCTCATCATCGCCAGCGCGCTGGCCGTCGGCGATCCGCGCGAGCGGCCGCCGGAGCAGGCGGCGCTCGCCGACAGCAAACAGGCGGTGTTTCGGCACCCGCGCTCGGATTTTCTGAGTTACCTGCGGCTGTGGGAGGCCTGGCGTGAGGCCGGCGGTTCGGGTGCGGCGCGGCGGCAGTTCTGTGACGCGCACATGGTCTCGGCGCTGCGCCTGCGCGAGTGGTCGGACGTGCACCGCGAACTGCTGCAACTGGCGCACGAGCAGTCCCTGCGGGTGAATCAGGAGCCGGCCACCGAGGCCGCCATCCATCAGGCGTTGCTGAGCGGTTTGTTGGGGCGCATCGGGCGCAAGCGCGAGGAGGGCGATTATCAGGGTGCGCGCGGGGTGCGCTTTCATCTGCATCCCGGCTCCGGGCTGGCGAAGAAGCGCCCGGAGTGGGTGATGGCTGCCGAATTGGTGCAGACCACCCGGCTCTACGCGCGCACTGTGGCGGCGATCGAGCCGGCCTGGGTCGAGGCTGCCGCTGGGGATCTGCTCAAGCGCAGCTATCTGGAGCCGCACTGGCAGGCACGCGCCGGGCGGGCCGGCGCTTACATGCAGACCAGCCTGCATGGCCTGATTCTGAGTGCCAGACGGCCGGTCGATTACGGGCCCATCGATCCTGTGCTCGCGCGGGAGCTTCTGATCCGCGAGGGTCTGGTCGCCGGCGAATGCCGCACCCGCGGGGGCTTTCTGGCGCACAACCGCGCGTTGTGGGCGGAGCTGACCGAGGAGGAGGCCAAGCTCCGCCAGCCCGGCGCCCTGCTGGATGAGAACGCACCCTTCGACTTCTACGCGCAGCGCATCCCGGCCGAGGTTCACGACATGGCGCGTTTCGAGCGATGGCGCCAGGAGGTCGAGCGCGACGCGCCGCGATTCCTGTTTATGCGCCGCGAGGATCTGGTGCGCGCCGATTCGGCCTGGGCGGACAGCCGCGCCTATCCCGACCAGATGACGGTCGCGGGCATGCCGCTGCGCCTGCGTTATCGCTTCGAGCCCGGCGATCCCGAGGACGGGGTCACGGTCCAGATCCCCCAGCCGGCTCTGGCGCCGCTGCGCGCCGAATCGTTCGAGCGCCTGGTGCCGGGCATGCTCGCGGACAAGGTGGAGGCGCTGATCCGCGCCCTGCCCAAGGCGCTGCGCCGCCATTTCATTCCGGCGCCCCATTTTGCGCAAGCCGCGACCGAGGCGCTGCTGGAAGCGCCCGAGGCGCCTTTGCGCAGTGCGCTGTCAGAGGCCTTGGCGCGCATGACCGGCGTCGTGGTGCCGCCCGAAGACTGGCCCGAGGCGGCGCTGCCCGACAATCTGCGCATGCGCTTCGAGGTCCTGGCGCCGGACGGGCGCATCGTCGCGGCCGGGCGCGATCTGGCCGCGCTGCAGGCCGCCCACCGCGGCGACGGACGGATCGCGGCGCCGGCAGAGGCCGCCCCGGCGATGGGCGGTGAAGCGGCGCGCTGGAATCGGGACCACGTGAGTGCGTGGGATTTCGGGCCGCTGCCCGAGGGGCCGGTGGACATCGTGCGGGCCGGCCTGCGCGTGCCGGCCTGGCCGGCGCTGGCGGCGGAAGGAGGCGCCGTGGCGCTGCGGCTCTTCGACCGGCCCGAGGCCGCCCGGACTGCGCACCGCGCCGGCGTGCTGGCGCTGGTGCGCCTGCAGTTGGGCGCCGCTCTGCGCCTGCTGGAAAAGCAGCTGCCGCTCACGCGCGAGCTGGGCTTGTTGTACGCGCCGCTGGGCCGCTGGGAGGCGCTGCGAGCGGATCTGATCGAGGCGGTGCTCGATCGATCGTTTCTGGCCCCGCCCTTGCCGCGCGATGGCGAGACCTTCACCGCACGGCTGGAGGCGGGTCGGCGCCAGCTCATGGGCACGGCCGGACAGGTCACGCAGGCCGTGCACGCAGCGCTCACCGAGTACAAGCAGCTCCGGCCCCTGTTGCAGGTGGATGCGCCCGAGCCACGGCGCAGCGTCCTGGCCGACGTCCAGGCGCAAGCCGAGTGGCTGATGGCGCCGGGGTTTGCGGCGCGCGTCGAGGACCCCTGGCTCGGCCGGCTGGCGGTCTACCTCAAGGGCGCTCGGCTGCGGCTCGACAAGCTGTCCGGGCGGGCGGCGCGCGACGCCCAGTGGCAGGCGGCCGTGGCGCACTGGCTGCGGCGTCTCGCGGATTTGCCGGCCACCGACGATCCCGTGCGGCAGGCCCAGCGCGACACCCTGCGCTGGATGATCGAGGAATACCGCCTGTCGTTGTTCGCCCAGGAACTCGGGGTCTTGGGCCGCGTCTCGGAGCGCCGCCTGACGGAGCTGTTCGAGGCTTGTCGCTGAGTGGAAACAGTTGCTTGCGCCGTTTGCCGTGTTCCAATCTGTACGCGCCCCAAGAGGGGTGTCTGGTTGGAGTGACAGCCATGAAACGATTATTGCTGGCGGGATTGATTGGTTTGTTGGGATCGACGAGCGCGCTGGCAGGCGATGATCGGCGTGAGGCGATCGTCGCCGGCGCGCTGGGTGGCGCGGCGGGCGCCGTGATCGGACAGCAGCTCGGCGGCGCCACGGGCGCGGCCATCGGCGGCGCGCTGGG
>DAOKZK010000015.1:13997-49928 GCA_035325645.1 Candidatus Macondimonas sp.
TGATCGGACAGCAGCTCGGCGGCGCCACGGGCGCGGCCATCGGCGGCGCGCTGGGTGGCGCCCTCGGCGCGGGGCTGGCGGTGGACGATCATGACCACAATCGCCCCGCTTACTCCGGCGGCCATGCGGCGCCGGTGGCCTACTACCCGGCCCGACCGGTGGCCTACTATCCGGCTCATCCCGTGGCCTACTACCCCACGCGGCCGGTCGCGTACCACCCAGCCCGCCCGGTCGTGGTCAGGCACGGCCACCACCATCATCCGGTAGCCCGGCACATTGCGGGACATGCCGTCCAGCATCACGTCGCCCACCATCATCCGGTGGCCGCGCATGCCTTACGCCAGCATGGCGCACAGCACAAAAAGTACCGTGACCGGCACGGTCATTGATCGACGCCGGCAGCGGCGCCCACATGCGGACCGGTTGGTCGCAAGCCGGCCGGTTCGCGCAGAACCCGTAGGGGGCAGCAACATGAAACGCGAAGTGGCACTGATTGCGATGGCGGCGTTGGCCTTGATGTATGGCGCGCAGGCGCTGGCCCAGAGCGCCACGACCGAGGCGGCCATCGGCGGCGCGCTCGGCGGCGCCACGGGCGCCGTCATCGGCCAGCAGGTCGGCGGTCGCGAAGGCGCCATCCTGGGTGGCGCAGTCGGCGGCGCTGCCGGCGCGGCGATTGCGGTCGACAAGGATCATGATGGCCATCACCATCACGCGGTCGGTGGTTCGGCGCCGGCGGTCATCGTGGCCCCGCCGCCCGCGCGCGGTGGTGGCTTCTGCCCACCGGGGCAGGCCAAGAAAGGCAATTGCTGAACGCATGCGCCGCCTCCCCGGCCGGCGCGATTCAGACTGCGGCTTTGCCGTAGCGGCGGACCACGTAGTCGTCCACGATGCGCGAGAAATCCGCGGCGATGGTCTCGCCCTTGAGCGTGACCGTCTTTTCGCCGTCGACATAGACCGGCGCCACCGGCACCTCGCCGGTGCCGGGCAATGAAATCCCCACGTTGGCATGCCGGCTTTCGCCGGGGCCGTTGACCACGCAGCCCATGACGGCGACCGTCATGTTCTCCACGCCCGGATAGCGCTCGCGCCAGATCGGCATCTGCTCGCGCAGATGGCTCTGGATGTCGCGCGCGAGTTCCTGGAACACGGTGCTGGTGGTGCGTCCGCAGCCGGGACAGGCGACGACGCTGGGCGTGAAGGCGCGCAGGCCCATGCTCTGCAGGATCTCCTGTGCCACTTCCACCTCGCGGGTGCGCGGCTCGCCGGGTTGCGGCGTGAGCGAGATGCGGATGGTGTCGCCGATGCCTTCCTGGAGCAGCACGGCCAGCGCGGCGGTGGAGGCGACGATACCCTTGACGCCCATGCCGGCTTCGGTGAGGCCCAGATGCAGCGGATAGGCGCAGCGCCGGGCCAGATCGCGATAGACGCGGATCAGGTCCTGCACGCCGCTGAGCTTGCAGGAGATGATGATGCGGTCGGCGGCAAGGCCCAGTTCCTCGGCCCGCGCCGCGCTGTCCAGCGCCGAGGCGATGAGCGCCTCGTCCATGACGCGGCGCGGGTCCCACGGTTCGGGCCGGCGGGCGTTGTCGTCCATCATGCGCGCCAGGAGATCCTGATCGAGGCTGCCCCAGTTCACGCCGATGCGCACCGGTTTGTCGTAGCGGCAGGCCAGTTCGATCATCTGCGCGAACTGGCTGTCGCGGCGCTGGCCCTTGCCGACGTTGCCGGGGTTGATGCGGTATTTGTCCAGCGCCTCGGCGCAGGCCGGGTCGCCGGCGAGCAGCTTGTGGCCGTTGAAGTGGAAATCGCCGACCAGCGGCACGTCGAGGCCCATGCGGTCCAGCCGCTCGCGGATGCCGGGCACCGCGGCGGCCGCTTCGACCGTGTTGACCGTGATGCGCACCAGTTCCGAACCGGCGCGATGGAGCTGCGCCACCTGGATGGCGGTGGCGACCTCATCGGCAGTGTCGGTGTTGGTCATCGACTGCACGGCGACGGGCGCGCTGCCGCCGACCGTCAGGTTGCGGACGCGCACGGCGTGGGTCGGATGTCGCGGCGGCGTCGCGGTGTTGTCCATGGTCGATCGACTCGCGGAAAACGGCGGAGCCGTCATGATATCCCAATCATGCGGGCGCCTCCGCCGCGGGGATGCGGTGAAACCGGCCCGGTTTACGCGCCTACGCCCAACAGGACGGCCGCGCCCAGCAGCGCGAACAGTACGGCGGCGAGCTGATGGATGCGGCCGGTGGGCAGATGCTGCGCCAGGCGCTCGCCGATCAGGACGGCCGGAACGTTCGCGATCATCATGCCGAGCGTCGAGCCGCTGACCACCGATACGAGCGCGGCGTAATGCGAGGCCATCGCCACCGTGGCGATCTGGGTCTTGTCGCCCATCTCGGCGAAGAAAAAGGCGAGCAGCGTGGTGCCGAAGACGCCCAGTCGCTGCGACAGACGCATCTCGTCGGCGTCGATCCGGTCGGGGATCAGCATCCAGACGGCCATGGCGAGGAAGGAAAGCCCCAGCACGGTGCGCAGAATCGCCGGATCGACCGCCCCCGCGATCCAGGCGCCCAGGCTGCCGGCGAGGCCATGATTGAACAACGTGGCCGCGAGGATGCCCAGCACGATGGGCACGGGGCGCCGAAAGCGCGCCGCGAGGATGAAGGCGAGGAGCTGGGTTTTGTCGCCGATTTCGGCCAGCGCGACGAGGCCTGTGGAGACGAGGAAGGCTTCCATGAGATTCCCTGGCCGGAACGACGCATTTGACCACGGCGCCGCCCCGGCCCGTGGAGGCGCTGTGGTCAAAGGTCTTGCCAGGTGCGGGACTGCCTGCGCCACGGCCCATGGGCCAAGTGTGTTGACGCAAGCCTCTTCCGGCGGAAGAGCGGCTACTCCCCGATGACGGCGGTGAGTCTAGCGGTTCTTTGGGCGATCGGTCCAATGTCGCGGCGTCCCCATCAGGAAAACCCGCCTTTCTGGCGGACGCCATCATCGCCACCACGCCGGGTCCGTTGGGTCGGATTTCAGGCGATAATGCGCATCGCGACATGATGCCCGACGTTCGGCAAGGCCATCCGCCAGTGGGCCGGAGTGGTAGCGGCAGCAGGACGGCTAGAACGCAGCGGATGCGCGCGCGGCCTGATTTCGAAGCCGGGTATGGCGCATGCGACCGCGGTGATCGCGCCGGCAGTCTGCAACGCGATCTTCGCCGCGACCGGCGTGCGCATCCGCCGCCTGCCCGTCTATCCTGCTCTGCCGAAGTCGGCCTGATCCCGTTACCCGCCAGAGGTGCCACCATGCAAGCCGTACGCATGCACCAGACCGGGGGCCCGGAAGTCCTCGCCCTCGAAACGCTGCCCGAGCCGGCGCCGGCGCCCGGTGAGGTGCTCATTGCCGTCGAGGCGGCCGGCGTCAATTTCATCGACTGCTATCACCGCAGCGGCTTGTATCCCCAGCCACTGCCGTTCACGCCCGGCATGGAAGGGGCCGGGACGGTAGGTGCCGTCGGTGCCGGCGTCACCGATTGGCAGATCGGGGATCGCGTGGCCTGGGCAGGCGTGCCGGGAAGCTACGCCGAACGGATCGTCGTTCCCGCCGATCGGCTGGTGCCGGTTCCGGCCACGCTGACCGCCGAGCAGGCGGCCGCCGCACTGCTGCAGGGTTTGACGGCGCGCGTCCTGACGGCCGAAACCTGCCCGCTCGCACCCGGCGATCAAGTTCTGGTTCATGCCGGCGCGGGCGGCATGGGCCGGCTGCTGATCCAGATGGCGCGGGCGCGCGGCGCGCGGGTCATCACCACCGTCGGGCATGCGGACAAGATGCCCTTGGCCCGCGCGGCCGGTGCCGAGCGGGTGATCGACCGCAGCCATGAAGATGTGCTCGCCGCCTGCCGGGACTGGACGGAGGGAAAAGGCGTGCGGGCCGTGTTCGACGGCATCGGCGCGGCCACCTTCGATACCTCGCTGGCCGCCTTGGCCCGGCGCGGCATGCTGGTGCTGTTCGGTCAGGCTAGCGGCCCGGTGCCGCCGGTCGATCCCGCACGGCTGGCGGCCGGCTCGCTGTTCCTCACCCGCCCCAGCCTGTTCCACTATATCGCGGAGCCCACTGCGCTGCGCGCGCATGCGGCGGCGGTGTTCGGCGCGATCGCCGCTGGCGACTTGCAGATCCTGATCCACCAGACGCTGCCGCTGAGCGAAGCAGCCACTGCGCACCGCGCGCTGGAAAGCGGCCGGACCGTCGGCAAGCTTCTGCTCGTCCCCTAGCCGCGCCCAAGTCTAATTTCACATGTACGACCTTGCGGACAGGACGCAGTCAGACACGCATGCTCTCTCAATCGGCTGACGATGCGATCGTAAGCGCCTCCGAGATTGCCCGGCGAGAGATAGGGAGAGCGAGGATTGGCGCCGTAGTGGCAGCGATCGTAACGCTCCAACTCCGGCACTGAATCCAGCCACAATCTTCCGGAGCGCAGGATGACGATCTCCGCTTTTCGGGCGATGGCTTCGCGCACCAGCGCGAAGCTGTACTGCTGCGAGGGCAGCGCGGGGCTCCGGGGATGATATTTCTGTGAGTGGTAGGGCATGTACTGCACGCAGCCCAATCCTTTCGCCACAGCCTTGTAACATTTGACATCTTCGACCAGTCTCCTGACCCGTTGATGCCACCAGATGCCGCCCGGCGTCGCAGCGCCCGGCTGCAGATGCAGGAATGGGTAAGGCTCCAGCGCGTGCCTCAAGCTCGCGCGCGCCATGGTGGCAAATTCTGGCCTAGCATGGACCGCCGCATCTTCCTCAGACCATCCCGGATTGAGATTGAGGACAACGACGCTTGCCGTTCGCGAGCCGAAATATGGCTCCGGGAAGAGCGAAAGATCGTACTTATATTCCGGGGCAGCCTTTTGATTGAAGGCATACAGCAATTCAGCGTCCGAAGGGAGGACTCGTGGATCTGTCTTGGGGAGGGCCAGCCACGGGTTTTGCATTGGGTCAGACATCTTGATTACCTCAGAACGCGCGAACGGCAATGGCCTCGCAGGGGTGCGAACGCTCGCACCTGATCGAGCGTTGCAAAACTGCGGAGCGATCATCGTCCAGTATGGCAGCGAACGGAAAATCCATCGCCTCAATGCGCGTTCGCGGCCGCACGCTGCCGGAACAGGAAGATGCTCATCAGGATGAACGCCAGCAGCGCCGCCGAGGCGGCATAACGGCTCAGGGCCAGACCGCCCTCGCTCAGCGGCTTGTCGAGAAAATCGCCCACCACCGCGCCCAGCGGGCGGGTCAGGATGAACGCGGCCCAGAACAGCAGCGTGCGCGACAGACGCGTCCCGTAGTAAGCCGCCACGATCGCGGCCAGCAGCGCGCCGAACAGGATCGCCGCGCCGTCATAACCGAGCCCGGCCGTATCGGCGGTCCAGTCGCCCAGCGCCGTCCCCAGAGTCTGCGAAAACATGATCGTCATCCAGTAGAACGCTTCGGCTTTGGGCGTCGTGATGGAACTCACGGCGACGGTGCCGAGGGTGCGGCGCCACAGCCACAGCGAACCGAGCAGCAAGGCCAGCAGCAGACTCGATCCGCCGGCATAACCGATGCCCAGAGACCGATCGGCGAAATCGGCGAGCGTGGTGCCCACCGTGGTCGTGGCAATGATCGTGGCCCAGTACAGAAAAGGGTGAAACGCCTTGGCCCGGATCTGGGCCGCGACGGCCGCGAGAAAAATCGCGGCAAATATCGCCGTGCCGGCGAGATAACCCAGATCCATGGACATCGACACGGCGTCCCCGGCTGTCTCCCCGAGCGTGGTGGCGGCGATCTTGATGATCCAAAAGCCCAGGGTTATTTCGGGAACTTTGCCGAGCGGGCGCGGTGATTCATTCGTGGCATCGAGTGACATGAGGCGGCTTCCGTATTGAAACGATCGGGACGTGTCAACACCCTAGCCGGACGGGATTAGCCGACGCTTAAGAATGAGCGCAAGGGGGGCAGGTCGAAGGCGGGAAGCATCCTCGTGCAGTCTTTCCTGAGGGATTCAGTGCACCGGTTTGTCTGCGCGCGCCTGATCGAGCGCGCTGCAGACCGCGCGGGCGCCCAGCAGCAGGCGCGGTCCGGCGCGCTGCAGCCAATCGGGGTCGATGGCATGCAGATGCCCGGCGCGCACGGCGGGCAGATTCGGCCAGTGCTGCCACTGCGCCAGCCAAGCCGGTTCCTTGCCGCCCATGCCGCCGGCCAGAATGACCTCCGGCGCTGCCGCGAGCACGGCCTCGAGCGAAACGGACGGCGTGGATGTGCGCAGGCCGGCGAAGACATTCTCCCCGCCGCACAGCGCGATCACCTGGTCGATCCAATGGCCGCCGCCGACGGTCATCAGCGGCTGATCCCAGACCTGATAAAAGACCCGCACGCGGCGCGCGGCGCGATGGCTTGCGGCGAGCGCGGCCAGCCCGGCCTCGAAGGCGTGCGCCGCGGTGTCGGCCTGATCAGCCGTGCCGGCCAGCCGGCCGAGACTGCGCAGGGCGGCGGGGATATCCGCGAGCTTTTGCGGATCGGTGCGATAGACCGGCAGACCCAGTTGCGCGAGCTGCTGCAATTGCTCGGGCCGGTTGCCGGCGCGCCAGCCGACCACGAGGTCGGGCTCAAGGGCCAGTACCGCCTCGACGTTCAGGTGGGTATAGCTGCCCACCGTCCGCAGCTTGCGCGCGGCGGGCGGATGGTCGCTGTAGTCGACTCCGCCGACGACACGATCCCCGGCGCCGGCGGCGAACAGCAACTCGGTGACGTGCGGCGCCAGGCTCACGATGCGCCTTGCCGGAGCGGCGAGGGTGATCCGCAGACCGGTGTCGTCAGTGGCCTGAACGGGGGTGGCGCACGACACCACGGGTCGCGCCGCCAACAGTATCAGGCCCATTGCGACCGCACCCCATAGCCGCCCGGGCCGCCACGGATGTGCCGCGCTCGGGCCCGATATCGCGTTGCCGGCTCCGCAGGCACGACCGGGGCTTGACGCCGCGTACGCGCCCTTGCCCCTGGGGGGCGGAATCAGATGACGCCTGGTCGCGTTGCCCGGATGGACGGTGTGCTTTAGGATGAAAGCCCCACTACCCCCAAGGCCGGACGCTACAAGGCGCAGGACGGCCCCCGACATGGACCTGTTGTTACTTCCTTTTCTCATCCTGCTCAATGCCCTGTTTGCCTTGTCCGAGATGTCCGTCGTCTCCTCGCGGCACGCTCGTCTTCAACATCTTTCGGAACGCAAGCACCCTGGCGCCAGCGCCGCATTGCAGCTACACGAGTCGCCCTCCAATTTTCTGTCGACCATTCAGGTCGGCATCACGACTGTGGGCATTCTCAGCGGTGCCGTCGGCGAACGCACGCTGGCCGACCCGCTGACCGTATGGCTCAACGGCTTCCCGGCCTTGGCGCCGCACAGCCATGCCCTGGCGCTCGGCACCGTCGTCGTGTTCTTGACCTTCCTGTCCGTGGTGGTCGGCGAGCTCGTCCCCAAGCGCTTGGCCTTGTTGGCTCCGGAAAGTGTGGCCTCCCGCATTGCCTTGCCAATGCAGACGCTATCCCGGGCAGCCCGTCCGCTGGTGGTCGTTCTGTCCATGGCAAGCGACGGGCTCCTGTGGCTGCTGGGCAACCGCAAGTCGGTGGCGCCTGCGGTGACTGAAGAGGAAATCCGCGTGCTCATCCGCCAGGGTGCGGAGGCGGGCATTTTCCACGAAAGCGAGCAGGCCCTGGTCGCCAACGTGATGCGGCTGGACGCTCAGCCGATCCGGGCCATCATGACGCCGCGTCGCGAAATTCAATCCGTCGATTTGACAGCGTCCACCGACAGGCTGCGTGCCCAGCTGCTGGCCAGCGAGTACAACCGGCTGGTGGTCTGCCGCGGGGATCTCGATCAGGTGGTCGGTATTCTGCCCGCCGGCGAGCTGCTGCGGCGCATGCTGGCGGGGGCGTCCTTCGGGTCGGCGGAAATCAGCCGTGCCGTCCAGCCTGCGCTGTACGTGACGGAAACCATGACCACCGCCAGGCTGCTTGAAAAATTCCGAGAGGCGCATCAGGAAATCGCCCTGATCGTCGACGAGTACGGCGATCTGCAAGGACTGGTGACCCTCACCGATGTCCTGCAGGCCATCATCGGCGAACTGCATCTGCCCAAGACGCCCGAGGAGGCGAGTATCGTCGAACGCCACGACGGGTCGTGGCTGGTGGACGGCAGTCTGTCGCTGCACCATTTCCAGCATGCCTTCGGGTTGGCCGACGATTGGCTCGGCGCATCGGAAGGCGAGTTTCACACCCTCGGGGGCTTCGTCATGTCGAGCCTGGGGCGCATTCCGCAGGCCAGCGACGCGTTCATTCACGGCACCCTGCGCTTCGAGGTCGTCGACATGGACGGCTACCGCGTCGACAAGGTGTTGGTGAACCGCCTGGCGTCTGAGGCGGACCCTGCCGCCGGCGCCGCGCCGCCTCTCGAGTAGGCCGCACAACGCTCACGTGGGCGCGCCGATCAACGCCCGGCAAGCGCCCGGTGGCCGATGTCGCTGCGGTAGTGCACGCCGGGCCAGTGGATGGTCTTCACGCCGCGGTAGGCCAGCGCTTGGGCTTGGGCCAGATCATCGCCCAGCGCGCACACGCACAGCACCCGCCCGCCATCGGTGAGGATCTCCTCGCCATCGACACGGGTGGCCGCATGGAAGACTTGAGCGCCCAGTTCAGCCGCAGCCGAGATGCCGGTGATCACATCGCCCCGGCGCACCTCGCCCGGATAGCCCGCGGCTGCCATCACCACGCCCAGCGCGGGACGCGGATCCCACTGCGCCTGCATCTGGTCCAGACGCCCTTCCACGGCGGCCAGGCACAGCGCCGCCAGATCCGAACGCAGCCGCATCATCACCGGCTGCGCCTCCGGGTCGCCGAAGCGGCAGTTGTATTCCAGCACGCGCGGTGTGCCGTCGGGCCCGATCATGAGACCGGCGTACAGAAAACCCATGTAGGCGATGCCATCGGCGGCAAGGCCGGCGACCGTGGGCCTGATGATGGTGTCCATCACGCGCTCGTGCATCGCGGGCGTCACCACGGGCGCCGGGGAATAAGCCCCCATGCCGCCGGTGTTGGGGCCGCGGTCGCCATCGTCGCGCGTCTTGTGGTCCTGAGAGGTCGCCATGGGCAGGATCGCGCCGCCACGACCGACCATGACGATGAAGCTGGCTTCCTCGCCGGCGAGAAAATCCTCGATCACCACCCGGGCGCCGGCCGTGCCGAACCGCCCGCCGAGCATGTCCGTGACCGCCTGGTGGGCCTCGCTGAGGTCGTGGGCCACGACGACGCCCTTGCCGGCGGCCAGACCATCGGCTTTCACGACCACCGGTGCGCCTACCTCCTCGAGATAGGCGTGGGCCGCCGTCGCGTCTTCGAAACTGCGATGCCGCGCGGTCGGAATGCCGTGCCGCGCCATGAAGGCCTTGCTGAACGCCTTGGAGCCCTCGAGCTGGGCTGCGGCCGCCGAGGGTCCGAAACAGGCCAGTCCGGCCGCATCGAAGCGATCCACCACGCCGGCCACCAGCGGCTGTTCGGGCCCGACGAGGGTGAGCGCAATGCCCTCGCGCCGGGCAAACGCCACCAGGCCCTCCAGATCGGTCGCGGCCAGCGGCACGTTCTCGAGCTTCGGTTCCCGCGCCGTACCGCCGTTGCCCGGGGCGACGTAGACGCGCTCTACCTGCGCCGACTGGGCACAACGCCAGGCCAGGGCGTGTTCGCGGCCACCGCCGCCGATCACGAGTACTTTCATCGCGCTGCCATCCGGAAGGAGGAAAGAAGGCGGCTGCGGCCGCGTTCAGGGGCGCAAAGCATAGCACAGCGCCCTTGCCGACCGGCCCAGCGGCCTGTCCGGTGGCAGGGCATCGGGCCGCTGACGGCCGGGACGCTCAGTGGCGGAAGTGACGCACGCTGGTGAACACCATGGCCATGCCGTGTTCATCGGCCGCCGCGATCACCTCGGCGTCGCGCATCGAGCCGCCCGGCTGGATCACGGCCGTGATGCCGACCTCGGCGGCAGCGTCGATGCCGTCGCGGAAGGGGAAAAAGGCATCCGAAGCCAGCACCGATCCTGCCACCGCGAGCCCTTCGTCGGCCGCCTTGATGGCCGCGATGCGGGCGCTGTAGACCCGGCTCATCTGCCCGGCACCGACGCCGATGGTGCGTCCCTCGCGGGCGTAGACGATGGCGTTGGATTTGACGAACTTGGCCACCCGCCAGGCGAACAGCAGGTCGGCGATTTCCGCCCTCGTCGGAGCGCGGGCGCTGACGCATTTGAGCTGCTCGGGCGCGATCGTGGCGAGATCGCGGTCCTGCACCAGCATGCCGCCCGCCACGCTGCGCCACTCCAGCGCCGGCGCCGGCGCGGCAGGGATCACGCCGCAGGCCAGCAGGCGCACGTTGGGCTTGGTGGACAGCACCTGCATCGCGCCTTCGCTGAACGCCGGGGCGACGATCACCTCGACGAACTGGCGCTGCACGATCGCCTGGGCGGTGGCCTCGTCGAGGCTGCGGTTGAAGGCGATGATGCCGCCGAAGGCCGAGGTCGGGTCCGTGGCGTAGGCGCTCTCATAGGCGACGAGGGCACTCTCGGCCACCGCCACGCCGCAGGGATTGGCATGCTTGACGATCACGCAGGCGGGCTCATCGAAGCTCTTGACGCACTCCAGCGCCGTGTCCGTGTCGGCGATGTTGTTGTAGGACAGCGCCTTGCCCTGTACCTGCACGGCGCCGGCGACCTCGGCCGGCGCAGGGTGGGCCACGCGGTAGAAGGCGGCGCGCTGATGCGGATTCTCGCCATAGCGCAGGTCCTGCACCTTGTGCCATTGCCCGCCCAAGGTGCCCGGAAAGGGCGCGCGCTGGCCGGTGTCGTCGATGGCGCTGAGATAGCCGGCGATGGCGCTGTCGTAGCGCGCCGTATGCGCAAAGGCCTTGGCGGCGAGCTGAAACCGGCGCTGGGCGGTAATGACATCGTCCTGTTCCAGTTCCTGCGCGAAGCCCTCGTAGTCGGCCGGATCGACCAGCACGGTCACGCGCTCATGGTTCTTGGCGCCGGCGCGAATCATGGCTGGCCCGCCGATATCGATGTTTTCGATGGCGTCGTGCAGCGTGCAGCCCGGCTGCGCAATCGTGCGCTCGAAGGGATAGAGGTTGACGATGAGAAAATCGATGGCGCTGATGCCGTGCATGGCCATCAGGTCGGCATCACGATCGAGTCGGCCGAGCAGGCCGCCATGGATACGGGGATGCAGGGTCTTGACGCGGCCATCCATGATTTCGGGAAATCCGGTATGCCGGGAGACCTCGATCACCGGCACCCCTTCGCGACTCAGCAACTGCGCCGTGCCACCGGTCGAGAGGATGCGGATGCCGAGCGCCGAGAGCCGGCGGGCAAGCGCCACCACGCCGGTTTTGTCGGAAACGCTGATGAGGGCGTAGCGGTCATGACCGGCCATGAGCAGACTCCAGCACAAAGGTGGGTATGCGGCTGCAACCGGTTCGCAAGAGGTCGTCAGCAGCCGATCTTGTAGTGTCGCAATTTCTTGCGCAGGGTGGCGCGGTTGATGCCCAGGATCTCGGCCGCCTGCGTCTGGTTGCCGGCGACGTGGGCCAGTACCCGCTCGAGCAGAGGCCGTTCGACTTCCTCGATCACCAGCCGGTGCATGTCGCCTGCGTAAAACCCGCCCAACTCGTCCAGGTACCGGCCCACCGCGCGCTCTACGCAGATCCTCAAAGGCGGCTCTTCCGACGGCGGTTGCACGGCCGGAACGGCTTGTTGCGCTGAACTCATCGATCGCCCCTTCCGACGTCCCTGATCATTGCCTGTCGCGAGCCGACTGAAGCGTTCCACTGGCGCGGGTCTGGCCGCTGCCGTCGGCCTCGTTCCCACGGGGGGGCGCCACCGCGCCGCGGCTGGCGATCATCTTAGCAGAGCATCCCGGAGGCTCAAGCCCGCCCGCTGGTGCGACGCT
Organism: Candidatus Macondimonas sp.; assembly: GCA_035325645.1. Taxonomy (GTDB): domain Bacteria; phylum Pseudomonadota; class Gammaproteobacteria; order UBA5335; family UBA5335; genus Macondimonas. Next base: position 26,002 of record DAOKZK010000015.1, read on the forward strand.
CAGTCGGGTGCGAGCAGATCGAAGCGGTAGCCCGCCGCTTGTCCACCGGGGTCGAGCAACTCGAGCCGGATCGGAACATGTGCGCCCGGAGGCAGCGTGTTTTCCGCCGGGGGCGCAGGCAGATATGTGTCCGGCTCGAAGGTCCCGATTGCCACGGCGCCGCCCCAAGAGTCTTCGACGCTCAACCGGATGCGCGGATAGCCTTGGGCGAATGGCGCCCGATTCACGAGTTCTGCCTCGAACAGCAACCCCCCTGCGCGCTGAGGATGGGTGGTGAAGCGGTGACCCTGCAGGTTCATCTGCCGAACGTCCACGAGCGGCGGGAGAACACACGGCACGCCCGCGGACTGCAGCCGGGCGCAGCCCCAGTTCAACAGGGGCCGCCAGTGGGGATCGGCCGCCCAGCGCGGGCCCCAGACCATCAAGACCTGCAGGGCGAGCAAGGTCCCGGCTGCGGCTCCGGCAAGTCCCCAGCGCCAGGAGCCGGTGCCCAGCGTCCGATGCCCTGCTTCATCCGTGAGGCCGTCGCTGACGTCGAAGCGCTCCGCATCGTCTGCTCCGGTCGGGCGGGTCGCGCCGCGGTCGCCGTCGACCTCGGGGGCATCGACGGTTGCCGCCCGCCCATCGATCGGCACGACGGCGTCCTCATCGTCCCGAAGGACACCCAGCGCATCGAACTGGTGCTGGCAGATACTGCAGGACACACGGCCGCGGCCGCTGCGCAAATGTTCGGCCCGGACCTGAAGTCGGGCCTGGCAGGCGGGGCAGTCGACGAACATGCCCGGCCTCCTGGATCAGGCCCGTGGCCGCCGGCCGGCCAGGCAGACCCACCCGTCCCGCTCCGCCACGGGCTCGAGGTCGATCCAGTCGGCATAAGCGGCCTGCAGTGGCACCACATGCCGGGCGAGCAGGCCAGCCATGACCAGCCGGCCGCCCGGTGCGAGCAGTTCGCAAAAGCGCGGCGCCAGTTGCTCCAACGGACCTGCGAGGATATTGGCCAGAAGAAGCTCGGCCGGCTCGCTCACATCCCCCGGGCGTCCGGTCCGGATGCGCGCGGAAAGCCCGTTGCGGCGGGCGTTTTCCAGTGTGGCGGTGAGCGCCTGAGGATCGATGTCCACAGCCATCACCTCCGCTGCGCCGAGCAGTGCGGCAGCCACGCCCAGAATGCCCGAGCCGCAGCCGTAGTCGATGACCCGCAGGCCGGTAAGCTCGGCTGCGGCCAGCCATTCGAGACACAGAGCCGTGGTCGGATGGGTGCCGGTGCCGAAGGCCAGCCCGGGATCGAGCCGCAGGTTGACCGCCGTGGGATCGGGTGGCGTATGCGCGGTCGGCACGACCCAGAGCCGCCGCCCGAAATGCATCGGCTTGAAATCCTTGAGCCACGCACGCTCCCAGACCTCGTCCGCGAGCGGGACGATCCGGTGGGGCGGCAAAGGGTCGGGATGGCAGCAGGCCGCCAGCTCCAGCAACACGCGCACCGGATCGGCATCCTGGGCCAGGAGCCCCGTCAGCCGCAAGCGGTCCCAGAGCGGTGTGGCGCCCGGCGGCGGCTCGAACAGGGGCTGATCGCCGGCATCTTCCAGCGACACCGCCAAGGCGCCGGCGGCGAGCAGAGCGTCCTCGAGGCGCTCGCTGTCCTCTCGCCCGATGTCCATCACCAGCTGCTGCCATGGCATCGAACGCGCCTCCGCGGGCTCAGCCCTGCAGTTTCTTCTCGAGATAGTGGATGCTCACCCCGCCTGCCTGGAAGCCGGCATCCTGCACCAGATCCTTGTGCAGCGGCGCATTGGTCTGAATGCCCTCGACGACCAGTTCATCCAGCGCCGTATGCATGCGCGCCAGCGCCTTGTCGCGCGTATCGGCGTGGGCGATGAGCTTGCCGATCAGCGAGTCGTAGTGCGGGGGCACTTCGTAGCCGCTGTAGAGATGCGAGTCCATGCGGATGCCGGGCCCGCCCGGCGCATGGTAGTGCGTCACCCGGCCGGGCGAGGGTACGAAGGTACGCGGATGCTCGGCATTGATGCGACATTCGACAGCATGGCCGCGCAGCGGGATGTCTTCCTGACGCAGGGCGAGCGGAACGCCGCTGGCGATCAGGATCTGCTGGGCGACGATGTCGATCCCGGTCACCATCTCGGTCACCGGGTGCTCGACCTGGACCCGCGTGTTCATCTCGATGAAGTAGAACTCACCGTCCTGGTAGAGAAACTCGAAGGTGCCCGCCCCGCGATAGCCGATGCGCAGGCAGGCGTCGACGCAGATGGCGCCGATGCGGCGGCGCTGTTCGGCGTCGATGCCAGGCGCGGGCGCTTCCTCGATCACCTTCTGGTGACGGCGCTGGATGGAACAATCCCGCTCGCCCAGATGCACCGCATGGCCCTGGCCGTCGGCCAGCACCTGGATCTCGATGTGGCGTGGCCGCTCCAGGTACTTTTCCATGTAGACCGTGCCGTCACCGAAAGCTGCCTGCGCTTCGGTCCGCGTCAGCACGATGGCCGCGGCCAGATGAGCTTCGCTATGCACCACGCGCATGCCGCGCCCGCCACCACCGGCCGCCGCCTTGATCAGCACCGGATAGCCGATGCGGCGCGCGATGGCAGCGTTTTCGGCTGCATCGTCGCCCAAGGGGCCGCCCGATCCGGGCACGCAGGGTACGCCGGCTTCCTGCATGGCGCGGATCGCCGAAACCTTGTCGCCCATGAGGCGGATGGTTTCCGGCCGCGGACCGATGAAGACGAAGCCGCTGCGCTCGACGCGTTCGGCGAAATCGGCGTTTTCAGAGAGAAATCCGTAGCCTGGATGGATGGCCTCGGCGTCGGTCACCTCGGCTGCCGCGATCAGGGCCGGCATGTTGAGGTAGCTCTGCGCCGAAGGCGCCGGGCCGATGCAGACGGTTTCATCGGCGAGCAGCACATGCTGGAGCTTGCGGTCGGCGGTGGAATGGACCGCGACGGTCTTGATGCCGAGCTCGCGACAGGCGCGCAGGATGCGCAGGGCGATTTCGCCGCGATTGGCAATGACGATCTTGTCGAACATGGCGGGCCCGGCTTACTGGATCACGAACAGGGGCTGGCCGTACTCGACCGGCTCGCCGTTGTTGATCAGGATCGCCGCCACGGTGCCGTCGAACTCGGACTCGATGGGGTTCATCATCTTCATGGCCTCGATGATGCAAAGGGTGTCGCCTTTCCTGACGGCCTGACCCATCTCCACGAAGGGTTTGGCGCCGGGCGCAGAGGCGCGATAGAACGTCCCCACCATGGGCGCGGTCACCTGCTGGCCGGAGGGAAGGGCGGTGGCGATGGGCGTTGCTTCGATCACCGTTCCGGGCTGCGGGGCGGCCGGCATGGGTTGCACCACCGGCGCAGGCACGGCCATGGTCGGCATCACGGCCATGCTGGCGGATTGGCGGCTCAGGCGGATGCTTTCCTCGCCTTCCCGGATTTCGATTTCGTTGAGCCCGGAATCTTCCAGAAGCTCGATCAACTTTTTGATTTTGCGGATATCCATGTCGCGTATTTTTTCCTGACGATGCGCAAAAAAGAACCGGAAAGGGAATGCTCAGTTGTTCGACGCGGCGGCCCCGAGACGCTGCATGGCGGCCTCCAGCGCGAGATCATAGCCCTGATCGCCCAATCCGCAGATTACCCCGAGCGCCACGTCTGACAGATAAGAATGCCGACGGAAGGGCTCGCGGGCGTGGATGTTGGTGAGATGGATCTCGATGAAGGGGCGGGCAACCGCCAGCAAGGCGTCGCGCAGGCCGATGCTGGTATGGGTCAGCGCCCCGGGATTGATGAGGATGAAGTCGGTCCCATCGTCCAGAGCCTGCTGAATGCGATCGATCAGCGCGCCCTCGGCATTGCTCTGGAAGGCGGTCAGCGCGTGTCCCTGCGTCTGCGCCCTCTGCTCAAGTCGTGCCACGATCTGCGGCAGACCGACCGGGCCGTAGCGCTCCGGCTCCCGGCGACCGAGCAGATTCAGATTGGGGCCGTTGATGAGCAGCAGTTGAGCCATGAGATGGCGGATGCTCCGGAGAATATGGACTCAATATGTGGCGAATTGCATCGATCCGCCGTTTATCGGCCCTATTCTGCCTGCGGCGCGGACGGTGGTGCAACCGGCTCGGCGAGCAGCGGTGGGATCCAGTCACGCAGCTGTTCTGGCGTGAGAATGCCCAGGTGGCGATGTCGGATCTGACCGGCGCGATCCAGAACCACGCTGAACGGGATGGAAAGAATCTCGTTGCCGAAGGACTGGGAAAGATCGAAGCCGTCCATGCCGGCGAGCAGGACGGGATAGTTGATCCCCATGCGCTGGGCGAAGGCACGCACCGGCTCTCCCTGGTCCAGGGCAATGCCCACCACCTGCAGACCATGATCGCCCCAAGTTCGCTGCGCATCGACCAGGGCCGGCACTTCTTTCACGCAGGGGGCGCACCACGAGGCCCAGAAGTTGATCAGGACGACTTTGCCCTGCGCCGAGTCGCTGCGCCAGATCTGCCCCTCCAGGTCCGGCAGGGCGATTTGAGGCGTCTGAACGCCGGCCGTTTGTTGCGGGACCTCGCGGGCGTGCCAGACCTTGATCCCGAGTGTGGCGGCGCCCAACCCCAGCAGGACGAGCAGCGCGATTTGTGCGAGCCGTTTCATGAGCGCTCCTCGGTGGTCGTCCAGACCTGCTCCAGATGGCGCAGGAACGGCTCCGGTTTCAGCAGGCCGACGACCCGATCGTTGCGCAGCTCGCGGCCGGAAGCGTCGAAGAACAGGATGGTCGGCGGTCCGATTACGCCCAAGTGTGCCATCAATGCCCGATCGGCCTCGTCGTTGGCCGTGACGTCGGCTTGCAGCGTCAGCACCGGCTGCAGGGATTCGACGACGCGCGGGTCACTGAAGGTGGTGCGGGCCATGATGACGCAATCCACGCACCAGTCGGCATAGAAGTCGAGCATCACGGTCTGGCCCCGGGCACGGGCCCCTTCGAGTTCCCGCTCCAGATCGGGCACCGTCTTGATGGGCTTGAACGGCACGTGAACGACGGTTGCGGCGCCGCCGCGCAGGTGACCGAGCGGCAGCCAGAACCGATCCCCCCCCGACGCGCCACCGCTCATCAGCAAGGCGCCATAGACGACGACCACGACGGCCAAGCCCTGCCCGATGCGCCGTGCAGGCGTGCGGGCCGGGTTGAGGGCTCCCAGCCAGACGCCGACGATGATCAGCCAGCCACCCCAGAGCAGTAACGCCAGCGCGGGTGGCACCAGTCGATTGACGATCCACAGCGCCACCGCCAGCAGCATCAGGCCGAACAGATGCTGCACATACAGCATCCAGGGGCCCGCACGGGGCACCAGGACACCGGCCGAAGTGCCGACCAGCAGCAGGGGCGTGCCCATCCCCAGGCTCAGGACGAACAAGGCAGTTCCCCCGAGCCACACATCGCCGGACTGGCCGATGTAGATCAGTGCGCCCACGAGCGGTGCTGCCACGCAGGGGCCGATGATGAGCGCCGAAAGCAGGCCCATCGCGGCGGTCCCGGCCAGCGTACCGCCCCGCACGCGGCGGACCCACATGTCGATGCGGCTCTGAATGAAGCTCGGCATCTGCAATTCATAGAGCCCGAACATGGCCAGACCCAGCAGAGCGAATATCCCTGCGAAACTCCACAAGACGAGGGGATTCTGGAAACTCGCCTGTAGGTTGGCGCCCAGCAACGCCGTCAGGACGCCCGCTGCGGCATAGGTGATCGAGACCGAAAGGACGTAGATCAACGACAAGGCAAAGGCCCGACCGGTCGACCGTTTGCCCGGTTGTCCGGCCACCAGCGCCGAGACGATGGGAATCATGGGCAGGTTGCAGGGCGTGAAGGCGAGGAGCAGGCCCAGCCCATAGAAGGTGAGCAGATTGGTCCACCACCCGCCGATCTCGAGCAGGCGCGCCAGTTCGGCAGGATTGTCCTGCCAGTTGAACCAGGGAGGCGGCGCGGCGGCCGTTTCTGCATCGATCTCCGCCACCGGCAGGCTGGCCAATTCGAAGGTCTGTACCATCGGCGGGTAGCAGACGCCTCCGTCAGCGCAGCCCTGATAGCCCAGCACGAGGCGCGAGCCCTCCAAGGGCGGTGCGATGTGCACCGTCAGCGTCTCATGAAAGACCTCGGTCTGTCCGAACTCCGGGTCGTTCTTGGGTTCGCCGCGGGGAATGGTGACCTGTCCGGCGGCCACCAGATCCCTTCCGTCGAGGTAGACCTCGATCTGGCCGCGGTAGAGGTAATAGCCCGAGGCAATGGTCCAACGGGCTTGCGCGCCACCGTCGACGCGGCGCTCCATCGTGACGGTAAAAGCTTCGTCAGCCCGGAGGAAGGGCGTCGGGGATGGTGCGAGGCCCAGCATTTCGCGCAATCCGCCGCCCTGGGCGACGGCCGCCGGCGCTACGGTCAATATAGCCAAGGCGAGGAGCAGCAGCAGTGGTCGCGTGGTGAATCGGTGACAGGAGCTCACGCCGGGGATTCCTCACGTGTTTCGGCCTCGACCCAGGCGCCGTAGGCCGCAAGTCCGGCCGCCAGCGGCCAGGCGATGATTTCGGGGGTCTCGTAGGGATGCTCCCGTTCGAGGAAGGACGCCAATGCCTCGTAGCGATCCGCAGCGGTCTTGAACAGCATCATGCATTCGGTGGCGCGCTCCATCGTGCCCTGCCAGCGGTAGAGCGCGCGGACGCCGCTGATCACGTTCACGCACGCGGCAAGCCGCCGATCCAAGGCCGCCTGCGCGAGATGCTCGGCAGTGGCGGAGTCGGGGCAGTTGCACAACACGATCCAGATCGGAGGGTTCATCGAAGACTTCCAGGGCCTGAGGTGGCCATTGTAGGCGCGGTTGGCTGTGGACGCGATTTCATTCAGACCGGCATGCCATGTCATGATCAGAAAGTGAGGGCGCTTCCCTCGCGGACGAGGAGGACAACATCATCATGAGCACAGCTACGCAAGAGCGCCCCGCGCCGTTTCGCAGCGCGCGGTCCTTCGGCCGCATCGTCATGGCGGCCGCGGCCATCCTTCTGCTCGCATTGGGCGTCCTGGGTTGGCACTGGTCGCGGGAACCCGCCGTTCCGCCCGAGCCCCTTGGCGTTGCCGATGCCGTGGTGGGCGACCGGATGACCCGGACGCTCATCGACGTGGCCGGTGTCCTGCTCGACAAGCCGGGTGGCTATCTCAGCAACGACGTCCTGCCGCCGGGCGTCTGGCTGGACAACATGCCAAACTGGGAGTTCGGCGTGCTCGTCCAGATCCGGGATCTGGCGCGTGCCCTGCGCAACGACTTCAGTCGCTCGCAGTCCCAGTCGCGCGAGGATCCGGACCTGGCCATCGCCGAACCGCAATTCAACTTCGACAGCGAAAGCTGGCTGTTTCCGCCGTCCGAGGGGGAATATCGCCAGGGCATCCGCGCCGTGGAGCGTTACCGCAAGCGCCTGGTCGATCCGGAGCAACCGGATGCCCAATTCTATGCTCGCAGCGACAACCTGCGCAGCTACCTGGCCATCGTGGAGAAGCGCCTGGGCGATCTTTCGCAACGGCTGTCGGCGAGCGCCGGCGTCATGCGCGTGGACACCGATCTGGCGGGTGACAGCGCCGCCCGCCGGTCGACCGAGCGGCCGGCGGAGCAGTTCATCCAGACCCCGTGGCTCGAGGTCGACGACGTGTTCTACGAAGCGCGCGGCGCGAGCTGGGCCCTGTTGCAGTTCCTGCGCGCCGCCGAGACCGATTTCGCGCCCGTGCTGGCACGCAAGAACGCGCAGCAGAGCATGCGCCAGATCATCCGCGAACTGGAGGAGGCCCAGCAGCCCCTGCGCAGCCCCATGGTCCTGAACGGGAGCGGTTATGGCCTGTGGGCGAACCATTCGCTGGTGCTGTCTTCTTACCTGGCGCGCGCGCACGGCGCGATCATCGACCTGCGCGAATTGCTCGAACAGGGGTAGAATCATGCCGGCCGCCCGCTGACCGGGCGGCCGCGTCCGACCGACCGGAGGTTCCCATGGCAGGCCGCGCGCTTGCGAGCAACGACACCCCGATGGCCGAGATCAACGTCACCCCGCTGGTCGACGTGATGCTCGTGCTGCTCGTCATCTTCATCGTCATGGCGCCGCTGTTTGCGCAGGCCCTGCGGGTCGATCTGCCTCAGGCCGAGGCGCCGCCTCTGGCCGAACCCCGGATCCTGGACGTGGAACTGATGCGGTCCGGCGAGCTGCACGTCGATCATCGACCGATCGACGCGGCTCAGCTTCCCGAGCGCATCAGGCAGGCTTTGAACGAAACCCCGGAGGTCGTGATTCGCCTGGGTGCCGATCAGGCCGTGCCCTACGGTCGTGTCGCCCGGGTCATCGCCGATCTGCAGCAGGCGGGCGCCGAAAAACTCGCTTTCGCCACCCAGCCGGGCTCCGCTCCGCCACCCTGAAGCGCGGGGAACTCGCGCGCGGTGGCTGCGATCCTCGCGCGCCCGCCGGCTGATGAGCCCGTCATTCGGGAAAGACGGTGCCGGCGGTGACGCGCACGCGTTGCCCGGCTCTTACGCTCGGCGGCGTATTCTGCGTAAAGGTTTGAAGCCGGCCGTCCTCGAAGCGCACGCCGATCTCGTAGATCATGGACTGACCGCGCCGCGACTGCTCGAGATGCCGCCCCGCTATCGCGCCACCCACCGCGCCTGCCGCGGTCGCGAGTTTCTTGCCGTCGCCCGAACCGACCTGATTGCCCACGAGGCCGCCGACCACGCCCCCGACGACCGTCCCGATCATGCCCGCCCCGGGCGCTGCCGGTTCTTCCAGCGGATGGACGAACTCGACGACGCCACAATTGCCGCAGACCGGCGGCACTGATGCGGGTTCCGGCTCTGCGGCCATCGCCGGTTGCGATTCGGTCGCCACCTCCGCCGGGGCCGGGACCGGTTCGGGCTTGGGTTTGGGCTTGGCGGCCACGGGCTTGGGTTTCACCGGGGCCTCGGCGCGCACGGCCGGCTTGGGCGCCGGCGTTGCGGTCTCCGGGGGCGTGGTTCCGGGGGCGGGTGCGGTCTCGACGACCGCAGTTCCGGGACTGCCGGATGAAGCGGAATCGGATCGCGGCAGCCAGCCCAGGAAGACGGCCGTTGCGACCGCCGATGCCAGTATGACGGCCACGGCTGCGGTCGCGATCAACGGATGCAAGCGTGCTTTGTTTTCCATGGTGGCCTCGACGAATTTTCAGAGTGAGCCGCCCGGCGGAAGCGACTGGGGCCGGACTCGAAACAATAGTTTAATTTAAGCCGAGGGCGGCATGTCCGGCCAGCTGTCGTCGACTGGAAACAGCTTTTGCGAGCGGCGGGCACTGACCAGTCAGGCCGCCATGTTCACCGACAGCGCCACGATGACGACGTTGAAGATGAAGGCCAGCAGGCTGTGCACGAGCACCCGCCGGCGTAGGCGAAAATCGGTCACGACGACGTCCGATACCTGGAACGTCATGCCGATGGTGAAGGCGAAATACAAAAAGTCATGGGTGTCAGGGGCCTGATCTTCCGGGAAGTCCAAGCCGCCCCGGCTGTAGTACAGGTCTGCATAGTGCAGGGCGAAAAGTACGTTGAAGAACAGCCACGCCAGCAGCAGGCTGATCACGGCCAGCGCGATTGCGCCCGCCGAAGGTGTCTCCCGACCCTTGAGTTCGACCACCAGCGCCACCACGACGACGGTGGTGATCAACAGACCGATTCCCAGGACTGCCCAGGGCCGCCGTCCTTCGTCCAAGGACTCGATGCGCGCTTTGAGATCCGGGGCATCGAGGCCCAGGGAAAACCACGCGGTCAGGCCCAAATAAGACAGAGCGCCGATGTCGAACCCCACCAAGAGCGCGTCTGGGGCGGGGAGCCCACCGGCCAGGCCGGCACTCAGACCCGCGCCTGTGCCCACGAGCAGGGCCAGCCACAACCAGTCGCGGGCGAATCCACGAGCAGCATTCGAGGCAGATGGCGGCATGGGCGAGCTTTCCAGAAGGCACCATGCATTTTATGCTGAATCTCGTTCGGCTGCGGGCCCTGTCCCCGCCGCCCCCTGCTCCCGGAGGGTCCCTTGCCATGACGCGTCCGCCCCTCTGGCCCCTGCTCGCGATGATCCCCCTGGCCGAGATCTTCCTGCTCGGCCGACTGGGCGTGCGGCTGGGCGCGATGCCGCTCTTTCTGTTCGTCACGACCACTGGCGCACTCGGCATCTGGTTGATGCGGCGGGCCGGGCGGCCTTCGCTGCAGACGCTCACCCGGATATCCACCGAGTCCGATGCCGACCGCGTCGCCCGCGGCTGGGAGCAGACGCTGCTGTTCGTGGCGGGCCTCTTGCTGTTGTTGCCCGGCCCCTTGAGCGACCTGCTGGGGCTGACGTTGCTCTGGCCACAGACTCGCCGCCGCTTGGCGCAATGGCTGATGAATGTCGCGATCCGCGTCGTCCCGCCGTCGCCCGAGCAGGCCGGTCGCGGCCGCATCGTCGAGGGGGAGGTCGTGCAGAAGACCAGCCGGCGGCGCAAGCCGTGAGCAAGTTCGGCCTACGGCTCCTGATCGGGTAGAATCCGCCGCCATGAATCCGCTGATCGGTCTGGTCATGGGCAGTCAATCGGACTGGGATACGCTGAAAGAGGCATCCCAGACGCTCGATGCGCTGCAGCTTGCACATGAGACCCGCGTGGTCTCGGCGCATCGTACGCCCGACTTGTTGTTCGCGTATGCCGAAACCGCCCGCACGCGCGGCCTGCAGGTACTCATCGCCGGTGCCGGCGGCGCAGCGCATCTGCCGGGCATGCTGGCGGCCAAGACGCCCTTGCCGGTCCTGGGTGTGCCGATCCAGTCGCGCGCCCTGAACGGCATGGATTCCCTGCTGTCCATCGTGCAGATGCCCGCCGGCATCCCCGTCGGGACACTGGCGATCGGCACCGCTGGCGCCGTCAATGCGGCCTTGCTGGCAGCGGCCATCGTCGGTTTGAGTGATCCGGCCGTCATGGCAGCCGTCGAGCACTTTCGCAGCGAGCAACGCGAGCGGGTGCTGGCCCGGCCCGATCCGCGGCAAGCCCCATGAATCTCGCCATCCTGGGCGCGGGCCAGCTCGGCCAGATGCTGGCGTTGGCGGGCGTTCCGCTCGGCATCAAGAGCTTCTTCCTCGATCCGCAGCCGGATGCCCCCGGCAGCCGCGTCGGCGCGCAGTTGATCGCCGACTATGCCGATCGCGCCGCCCTCGACCGGCTGTCCACGCAATGTCGGCTCGCTACCTTCGATTTCGAGAATGTCCCGGTGGATGCTGCGGCCTATCTGGAAGCGCGCATTCCGATCCATCCGTCGCCGCAGGCGCTCGCCCAGTCCCAGGACCGGCTGCGGGAGAAAGCCCTGTTCCGCAGCCTGGGGATTCCGACGGCGCCGTTTCAGGCCGTCGATAGCCTGGCGGAACTCGTGGCCGCAGTGGGACAGATCGGTTTGCCGGCCATTCTCAAGACGCGTCGCTTCGGTTATGACGGCAAGGGACAGATCTGGTTGCGCGAGCCCTCCGACTGCGCAGCCGCCTGGCACCAGCTCGGTGGTCAGGATCTGATCCTGGAGGGCGTGGTGGCGTTTCGCCGTGAACTGTCCCTGATCGCGGCGCGCCGGCCGAGCGGTGAGACGGCGTTCTATCCCTTGGCCGAGAATCAGCATCGCGGCGGCGTCCTGTACATGAGCCGCCCTGCCGCGCCTCACCCCGCCTTGCAGGCGCAAGCCGAAGCGTATGGCCTGAGGTTGCTGGACCAGCTCGACTATGTCGGTGTGCTGGCGCTCGAACTGTTCGATTGCGAGACAGGGCTGCTTGCCAATGAATTCGCGCCGCGGGTGCACAACTCCGGGCATTGGACCATCGAGGGAGCGGTTACCAGTCAGTTCGAGAATCACCTGCGCGCCATTCTCGATTGGCCGCTCGGCGAGACCCGGCTCACGGGTCCGTGCGCCATGCGCAACTGTCTGGGCGCCATGCCGGACACCGAAAGGGTGCTCGCCATCCCCGGCGCTCACCTCCACGACTACGGCAAAAGCCCGCGGTCAGGACGCAAGCTGGGACACGTCACCGTCACCGCCCCGGACGAAGCGCATCTGATCCGGCGGCTCGAGGCGCTCGACGCGCTGCTGAGCGCATCCTGACGCCTTCCCGATTTTCATCGTTCTGCTGTTGCCTCAAACCCCGCCGGGGTGATGTAATCGCCCGTCGTCTCGATCCGAGACCTTTGCGCGCGCTCCTGCTCTTCGTGCCCGATACGGGCCGCTGACGGACGGCGATCACAACGAATGACATTCCGGCCGTGGAGAGACCCATGCCCATTACCCTTGCCGTGCCAAAGGAAATCCTCGCGGGCGAGCAGCGCGTCGCGCTCGTTCCCGCCGTTGCCGCCAAGCTGGCCGATCAGGGCGCGATCGTTCGCATCGAACAGGGTGCCGGCGCCGGCATCCGCACGCCCGACAGTGCCTATGTCGGCGCCGAACTCACCATCGATGCCGCGGCCGCGTTCAAGGGCGCCCAAGTGATCCTCAAGGTTCAGCCGCCGACGCTGGCCGAGATCGACCTGATGCCCGAGGAAGCCATCCTGATCGGCTTTCTCGCCCCGCACAGCCATCCCGAGGAAGTCAAACGCCTGCAGTCGCGGCGCATCACGGCCTTCGCCGTCGAACTGATCCCCCGAATTTCCCGAGCGCAATCGATGGACGCACTGTCCTCGCAGGCCGCGGTCGCCGGCTACAAGGCGGCGCTCATGGGCGCGAGCCTCCTGGGCCGATTCTTCCCCATGCTGACCACGGCCGCCGGCACCATCCGGCCCGCCAAGGTGCTGGTGATCGGCGCCGGCGTGGCCGGGCTGCAGGCCATCGCCACCGCCAAGCGCCTCGGCGCCCAGGTGGAAGGCTATGACGTGCGCAGCGCCGCCAAGGAACAGGTGGAATCGCTCGGCGCCAAGTTCGTCGCGCTGGACGTGAAGGCCGACGCGGCCGGCGGCTATGCACGCGAGCTGACGGATGAGGAAAAGCAGAAGCAACAGGCGCTGCTGGCTCAGCACATCGCCAAGGCCGATGTCGTCATCTGCACCGCCGCCATCCCTGGCCGCGCGGCGCCCAAGATCGTCTCCGAGGACATGGTACGGGGCATGAAGTCCGGCGCCGTCATCGTCGACCTGGCTGCCGAGACCGGCGGCAACTGCGCGCTCACGGCGCCCGGCGAAACCATCCAGGTCGGCGATGTCGTCATCCACGGTCCGCTCAATGTGCCCAGCTCGATGGCTGAGCACGCGAGCGAGATGTACGCCAAGAACCTGCAGAATTTCCTTGGCCTGATGCTGAAGGATGGCACCCTCACGCTCAACTGGGAGGATGAGATCCTGGCCAAGAGCGTCGTCACCCATGCCGGCGAAATCAAGCATGAACCCACGCGCCAGATGATCGAAGGAGGCACGCCATGATCGAGGGATTCACCGCGCTCTACATCTTCATGCTGGCGGCCTTCACCGGCTATGAAATCATCGGCCGCGTCCCAGCCATTTTGCACACGCCGCTGATGTCGGGCTCCAACTTCGTGCACGGCATCGTGCTGGTGGGTGCCATGGTCGCCTTCGGTCAGGCCGACGGCTTCTTCACCCAGCTGGTGGCTTTCTTCGGCGTCGTCCTGGCGGCCGGCAACGCGGCCGGCGGCTATGTGGTGACCGAGCGCATGCTGGACATGTTCAAGAGCAGCAAAGGGGAAAAATGAGCCATGACTGAGCCCGGCGCTTTCATCAACCTGGCTTATTTTGCCACCGCGGTCCTGTTCATCCTCGGCCTCAAGCGCATGGCCTCGCCCAAGACTGCCCGCAGCGGTATCCTGTGGGCGGGGGCCGGCATGGTGGTCGCGACATTGGTGACACTCGGCCACCCGCATCTCGGCGAGATGGGCTTTTTCAAGTATTTCTTCCTGCTGCTTGCCATGGCCATCGGCGGCGGCGCGGCCTGGATCTCCGGCAAGCGGGTCGCCATGACCGACATGCCGCAGATGATCGCCCTCTACAACGGGATGGGCGGCGGCGCCGCAGCCGCCATCGCGGCGGTGGAACTGGGCGGCAAAGGCCATCATGCGGGCGTGGCGCTTGCCCTTGCCGTGATCGGCGCCGTGATCGGCAGCGTGTCCTTCAGCGGCAGCCTGATCGCCTTCGGCAAGCTGCAGGAGCTGATCAAGAAGCCCGTGCGCTTTCCCAACCAGCACCTGCTGAACCTGGGCCTGTTCGCGGTGACAGCCTTGCTGGGTCTCTACATCGTGGCGCAGGGCGGCACGGCCGGCGGCTTCAGCATCCTGCTGTTCTTCCTGCTGGCGCTGGCTTTGGGTGTGAGCATGACGCTGCCCATCGGCGGGGCCGACATGCCGGTGGTGATCTCGCTCTACAACGCCCTGACCGGCCTTGCCGTGGCCTTCGAAGGCTATGTGCTCAACAACGCCGCCATGATCATCGCCGGCACCGTGGTGGGCGCGGCGGGCACCTTGCTCACGCAACTCATGGCCAAGGCCATGAACCGGCCGCTCACCAACGTCCTGTTCAGCAATTTCGGCGGGTCGGGTGAAGCTGCGGCAGCGGGCGAGACCGGCGGTACGCTCAAACCCATCGAGCCGTCCGATGCCGGGGTGATGATGGCCTATGCCAACAAGGTGATCATCGTCCCGGGCTACGGCATGGCCGTCGCCCAGGCCCAGCACAAGGTCTGGGAACTGTGCCAGCTTTTGATCGAGCGCGGCGTCACGGTGAAGTTCGCGATCCACCCGGTTGCCGGCCGCATGCCGGGGCACATGAACGTGCTGCTGGCCGAAGCCGGTGTGCCCTACGACATCATCTACGACCTCGAGGAAATCAACTCCGAGTTCCCCAGCGCCGATGCTGCGCTCGTGATCGGAGCAAATGATGTGGTCAACCCGATGGCTCGGACCAACCCGGAGAGCCCGATCTACGGCATGCCCATCCTGAACGTCGATCAGGCGAAGAACGTTCTGGTCGTCAAGCGGGGCAAGGGCACCGGTTTCTCGGGCATCGAGAACGCCTTGTTCACCCTCGACAATACCCGCATGCTCTACGGCGACGGCCAGGAGATGGCGTCCCAACTCATTGCCACCATCAAGGAGCTTTGAGCCCCCACAGGCGTCAAAAGGCCGGCGATCGCCGGCCTTTTTTTGTGATGGAGTGGCATTTGGGCGTTGACTTATGCACAGAATCGGACTTGTCCCGCCGATTCGGATGCTGCAAGCGATACCTAGAAGGCGTGTCGAAAGTTTGAGTTATCCAATTGATTTTCATATGGTCACGAAACGGTCAACTTGTGGCCAAGATGGCCAAGCGCCTGACAGAACACTATTTGATGAGTTTGTGCGCATGTTTTCCACAGAGTTATCCACACATTCGGTGGATATCTGGCAGCTGTCAATCTGTTGGCGGTGACCGGGTCGCAAGGACCGTGACACCGTGACCTCCTTCTGGCAGATCGTGCTGCTGGGCGGTATCGATCGCGTGCTGGATTATCTGCCGCCGACGGACTGGAGCGGGCCGCCGCCGCTGCATTGCCGTGTGCAGGTCCCGCTGGGCAAGCGAGAGGCGACCGGCTGGGTCATCGGCGCGTCTACCCAAACGCAGGTTTCCCCGGATCAACTGCGCCACTGTGTGCGCGTGATCGACGCCGCCCCGCCGCTCGATGCGGAAACGCTGGCGCTCATTCACTGGACGGCGCATTACTACCATCACCCGCTGGGCCGCGTCCTGGCCACGGCGCTGCCGGCGCTGTTGCGTCAAGGCGCGCCTGCCGTGGCGTCCGTTGCGCCACACTGGCGCCTCACCGAATCTGCTTGCGCCCTGGAACTGGATCAGGTGTCGGGGGTGCGGTTGCGGGAATTGCTCGCGCTGCTGCGCGGCCATCCGCTGGGCCTGTCCGAGCTGCAGTTGTTGGCGGTGCCCACCATCGGACGGGATGTGCTGCGGCGCGCGGCGGCACGCGGCTGGATCGAGCAGGTTGCTGCCTCGCCGGGGCCCGTCGTCGACCCGGTCTTCGGGCAGTCGCCGCACGTCCTCAATGCCGACCAGCAGGCGGCGGTCGATGCGTTGCGGGCCGCGCAGGGTTATGCGCCGATGGTGCTCGAGGGCGTCACCGGCAGCGGCAAGACCGAGGTCTACCTGCAGGTGCTGGAAACAGTGCTCAAGGCAGGCCGACAGGCGCTTTTGCTCGCGCCTGAGATCGGGCTGATCCCGCAACTCAAGCGCCGTGTGCAGGCCCGCTTCGACAGTCCGCTCGCGCTGCTGCATTCGGGGATGACCGAGCGGGCGCGACTGCAGAGCTGGCTCGCGGCGCGCGACGGCCATGCGCATGTGGTGCTGGGGACGCGTTCGGCTGTCTTCGCGCCGCTGCCGGCATTGGGCCTGATCATCGTCGACGAGGAGCATGATGGCGCGTACAAGCAGGAGGAGGGGCTGCGTTATTCGGCGCGTGACCTGGCCTTGTGGCGTGCGCGCCAATCGGGCGTGCCCATCGTGCTGGGTTCGGCCACCCCTTCGCTCGAATCGTTTTATCGTGCCGAGCGGGGCGACTACCGACTGCTCCGCCTGCCGCTGCGCGCCGGCAGTGGACAGGAGCCGGCCATCGAGCTCATCGACATGCGGCCCCACGTGGCGCCCGATGGGCTCTCGCCGCCCTTGCTGCAGGCCATCGCACGCGAGTTGGCGCGCGGTGGGCAGGTCATGCTGTTCCAGAACCGGCGCGGCTATGCGCCCATGCTGCGCTGCCGGGCCTGCGGCTGGATTGCCGGTTGTGCGCATTGCGACGCGCGCCTGACCCTGCATCGCGAGCCGGGTAAGCGCGATGTGCTGATCTGCCATCACTGCGGCGCGCGCCGCCCGCGTCCCCCGCAATGCCCCGATTGCGGCACGCCCGACCCGGACGTGATCGGCATGGGTACGGCGCGCGTCGAGGAAGCCCTGCAGCGCCATTTTCCCGATGCTCGACTGGCACGCATCGACCGCGACAGCACCCGCCGGCAAGGCAGTCTCGAGCAGATGCTGGACGCAGCCGTGAGCGGCCGGCTGAATCTCCTGGTTGGGACGCAGATGCTGGCCAAGGGCCATCACCTGCCGCACTTGGGCCTCGTTGCCATTCTGGACGTCGATCAAGGCTTGTACAGCCCTGATTTTCGGGCCAGCGAGCGCATGGGGCAGCTGGTGATTCAAGTGGCAGGACGGGTGGGCCGTGAACTGCGTGCGGGGACGACCTTGATCCAGACCCATCGGCCCGACCATCCGTGGTTGCGCCAGCTGCTGACCGAAGGCTACGCAGCTTTTGCCCGCAGCCTGCTCGTCGAGCGGCGGGAGGCGCATTGGCCGCCATTCACGCGCCTGGCGCTGCTGCGCGCACAGGCGGCCAAGCCTGAGCCCGCGCTCGCGTTTCTGGAGGCTGCCGGGCGATGCTTACCGCCCCCTGCCGGGGTGCAGGTATTGGGCCCTGTGCCCGCGCCGATGGCCCGCCGGGCCGGCGCCCATCGCGCTCAACTGCTGCTCGTCGCGTCCTCCGCGGCGCCCCTGCATCATTATCTGGATCGGCTGCTGCCGCGACTGCCGATCTTGCCGGAAGGCAAAAGTGGCGTCCGCTGGTCGCTCGATGTCGATCCACAGGATCTGTTTTAGCGCACATCCCCGATTCAAGCTCGCAGCCCGCAAGGCCGACTCATAGACCAGATCCCCGGCACGTGGTCGGGGCATGATCACGGTCTTGATGGAAGGGGAAACGCATGCACCAGGATACACATCGATTTCACTCAGGCGCCGGCCATGTCGCCCGGCTCGGGATTGCCGGACACACGCAATGGAGCCGCTGGCTGTGGCTGGGAGGATTGGGCGCCGGCATGGCGGCGCTCGCGCTGGCGCCCATCGTTCAGGCCGAGGACTTGTTCGACGCCGATGGCCAGCAGCGCTGGGTGGCCGCGTTCGAAATCCCCTTCACGGGCCCCGACGGACTGGACACGCCGCGTCTGCATGTCGCGCTGGAAAATCAGCGCGCCCTGGAGAACGGCGTCCATGTCGCCAGTGTCGGCTATCAGTGGGTGCTCGGAGAGAGTCGTCGGGATCGGCGTCAAACCGGATTCTATAGCGGCAACAGCTTTGCCTACACCGATGGTGGGTATGGACGGGGGAACGACGCGGCGCTGTTCTATCGCAGCGACAAGATGGTCTTCAACGATCAGGCCCTGGATGAATACAGCCGCTTTTCCGACGGCGCGAAGGGGGTGCTGGTCCTGGGCGCAATCGTCGGTGTGGTGCTCGCCGTTTCCAACGGCACCAGCAGCGACGGCCCTTCGGAGCCGGAACCGCAACCGCAGCCGAATCCGGGCCCCACGCCGGGACAGGCTGCAGCGGGTGTCGTCGGCCAGGCCTTGTCGCCCAGCAGCATTGCGGGCTTTTTCAACAACGTGTTGGGTGGGGGCGGTACGACCAGTCCCTGAGAGGCCGGTGAGGCGCCGGAAGCGGAGCAGATCGTCCGCTTCCGGCGCGGCCGGTTACAGCGCAAACAGGTCCATGAAGGCCGGAACCGGGGTCTGTTCCAGGGTCTTTTGCGAACTGCAGATCGCCTCGATCTGGCGGGCGCGCTTGGCCGACAGGCGCGTGGCCAGGTTGCGCTCGAATTTCTCCACCAGCACCGGGATGCCTTCCTTGCGCCGCCGGCGATGGCCGATGGGATACTCCACCACGACGTTCTCGGTCTTGGTGCCGTCGTTGAAGAACACCTGCACCGCGTTGCCGATGGAGCGCTTCTCGGGGTCGAGATAATCCTTGCTGAACTGAGTGTTCTCGACCACGTCCATCTTCTTGCGCAGCGCGTCGATGCGTGGATCGCGCGCTACCGCGTCTTCGTAGTCATCCGCCGTCAGGCGCCCGAAGACCAGTGGCACCGCCACCATGTACTGGATGCAGTGGTCGCGGTCGGCGGGGTTGTCCAGCGGGCCCGTCTTGTCGATGATGCGCACGCCCGCTTCCTGGGTCTGGATGACGA
Source organism: Candidatus Macondimonas sp. (assembly GCA_035325645.1). Taxonomy (GTDB): domain Bacteria; phylum Pseudomonadota; class Gammaproteobacteria; order UBA5335; family UBA5335; genus Macondimonas. Next base: position 45,044 of record DAOKZK010000015.1, read on the forward strand.
TGCGCTCGATGCGCTCGAGCTTGTCGCGTACCTGCGGGTGCAGGCGCATGGCCGCCTCCACGGCGGTCTGGGCATGGAATTCGGCCGGGAAGGAGATCTTGAACAGCACGTTTTCCATGACGTAGCTGCCGAAAGGCTGGCTGTAGGTGAGCGGATTGCCCTTGAACAGCACATCCTGGAAGCCCCAGGTCTTGGCCGTGAGCGCGGAGGGATAGCCCATCTCGCCGGTCGCGGCCATCAGCGCCAGCCGCACGCCGCGGGCGGTGGCATCCCCGGCCGCCCAGCTCTTGCGCGAGCCGGTGTTGGGCGCGTGGCGATAGGTGCGCAGCGCCGACCCGTCGATCCAGGCGTGTGAAATGGCGTTGATGACTTCCTCGCGCTCCAGGCCGAGCATCTGGGCCGCCACGGCCGTGGTCGCGATGCGCACCAGCATCACGTGGTCCAGCCCGACGCGGTTGAAGCTGTTCTCGAGCGCCGTCACGCCCTGGATCTCGTGCGCCTTGATCATGGCGATCAGCACGTCGCGCATCAGCAGCGGCTCACCGCCACGGGCGATGTTGCGGCGGCTGAGGTAGTCGGCCAGCGCCAGGATACCGCCCAGATTGTCGGAAGGGTGGCCCCATTCGGCGGCGAGCCAAGTGTCGTTGTAGTCCAGCCAGCGGATCATGCAGCCGATGTTGAACGCGGCCTGCACCGGATCGAGTTCATAGGAGGTGCCAGGCACGCGCGCGCCGCCGGGCATGACTGCACCGGGCACCACGGGCCCCATGAGCTTGGTGCAGGCCGGGAACGACAGCGCCAGCAGACCGCAACCCAGGGTGTCCATGAGGCAGTAGCGGGCCGTCTGCATGGCCTCCTTGCTCTTCTCGACCTTGGCGTCGAGCACATAGTCGGCCATGTCGACCAGAATCTGGTCCGGCTTGGGGCGCTTGGCGGAGCGGATGTCGTGAGCCATGGAAAAGTCCTTTGTTTGCAAATCTCGAAGAGCCGGCCGTCGATGGGACGACCGGCGCGGTAACGAAGCCGGGAGTCAGCCGCGCGCGGCGATGGGTTGGTAAGCGCGCAAGGCCGGACCCACGTAATCCGCGCTGGGGCGGATGATGCGGTTGTTGGCGCGCTGCTCCATCACATGCGCCGCCCAGCCGGTCAGGCGCGACATCACGAAGATGGGCGTGAACAAGGGCGTGGGGATGCCCATGAAGTGGTAGGCCGAGGCGTGATAGAAGTCGGCGTTGGGGAAGAGTTTCTTCTCCCGCCACATGACTGCATCGACCCGCTCGGAGACCGGATAAAGCACCTTGTCGCCGACTTCGTCGGCCAGCCGCCGCGCCCAGGACTTGATCACCTCGTTGCGCGGGTCGGAGGTGCGGTAGATGGCGTGGCCGAAGCCCATGATCTTGTCCTTGCGCGCCAGCATGCCGAGGATCGCCTGCTCGGCCTCATCGGGGCTCTGCCAGCGCTCCAGCATCGCCATTGCCGCCTCGTTGGCGCCGCCGTGCAAGGGGCCGCGCAGGGAACCGATCGCGCCGGTGATGCAGGAGTGCATATCGGAGAGCGTGGAGGCGCAGACCCGCGCGGTGAAGGTCGAGGCGTTGAATTCGTGCTCGGCGTACAGGATCAGCGAGACGTTCATCACCTGCTCGTGCAGCGCGCTGGGCGTGCGACCGTGGAGCAGTTGCAGGAAATGCCCGCCGATGGAGTCGGCATCGCTCTGGGTGTCGATGCGCACACCGTCCTGCGCGTAGCGCCACCAGTAAGTGATGATGGACGGAAAAACGGCGAGCAGGCGGTCGGCCACGTCCTGCTGCTGGGAAAAATCGGTTTCGGTTTCCAGATTGCCCAGCATCGAGCAGCCGGTGCGCATCACATCCATGGGATGGGCGCTGGCCGGAATGCGTTCCAGTACTTCGCGCAGTGGCGCCGGCAGTTCACGCAAGCCCTTGAGCTTGGCCTGATATGTCGACAGCCCGCTCGCCGTGGGCAGCTCGCCGCCATGCAGCAACAGATAGGCGACTTCCTCGAAGCGGGCATTGGCCGCCAGATCGCGCACGTCATAACCGCAATAGGTCAGTCCCGCGCCTTCCTTGCCGACCGTACACAGACGGGTTTCGCCAGCGACCTGGCCGCGCAGCCCGGCGCCGCCGAGCGGTTTTTTCTCTTCCATGACACACTCCTTGGATGCAATCCTTCGGTCCGAATTTTTATCAGAACGGTGCGGTTCGTGGCAGACCGCCCTTATTCCGCGCTGTTTCCGAACAAGGCGTCGAGCTTGCGTTCATAGTCGTGGTAGCCCAAGACCTCGTAGAGCTCGGCACGCGTCTGCATGCGCCCCAGCACGCTTTGCTGGCCGCCGTCGCGGCGAATGGCCGTATAGACCTCGAGCGCCGCGGCGCTCATGGCCCGGAACGCCGACAGGGGATAGAGCACGAGCCCCACCCCGACGCTACGCAGTTCCTCGACCGTGAACAGCGGCGTCTTGCCGAATTCGGTGATGTTGGCCAGGACGGGCACCGGCACGGCGCGGGTGAAGGCCTGATATTCATCCAGCGTGTGCAGCGCCTCGGCGAAGATCATGTCCGCGCCGGCTGCGACGTAGGCGCTTGCGCGCGCGATGGCGGCAGCTGCGCCTTCGGAGGCATGGGCGTCGGTGCGGGCCATGATGACGAAATTCGGATCGGTCCGGCCATCCACGGCGGCCTTGATGCGATCGACCATCTCGGCGGTCGACACCAGCGCCTTGCCGGGCCGGTGCCCGCAGCGCTTCGCGGCAACCTGATCTTCCAGATGCATGCCGGCCGCGCCGGCGCGGATCAGTTCGCGGGTGGTGCGGGCGATGGTGAAGGCATGTCCCCAACCGGTATCGGCGTCGACCAGCAGGGGCAGAGACGTCGCCGCCGTGATGCGACGGACTTCCTCGGACACCTCCGTCAGGCTGGTCATGCCCAGATCAGGCAAGCCGAAAGCGGCGTTGGCGACCCCGGCTCCGGAGAGATAGAGCGCCTGAAACCCGGCGCGCTCGGCGAGGAGCGCCGCATAGGCATTGATGGCGCCCGCAACCTGCAAGGGCTGTTCGCGCAAGACGGCCGCACGCAGTCGTGCGCCTGCTGATGCCTGATCGTCCATGTCCTCGTCCTTAAGGTTGGCGAATCAAAAGGCGCTTGGCGCGCCAGCACGTCATTCTAAGGCCGAGCGCCGTGCCCGACAATGAGATTGGATTGACGATGGCTCGGGTAACGCCGACGAGGTCACGAAAAACCCCCGCACGGGGCGGGGGTCCTGGTGAGGGCGCCGAAATCGCTCAGGTGAAATGGCTCGGCAGGATCGGCAAAGATTAAGAATCAACTGCTTGCGGAACGACAGAACTGGTCAGGGGCGGGAAAGTAGGTATGCGCCAGCAAGACCTGCCAAAAGTCCTCCGCCCAGGACTGTGCCTTTAATGGCCAAATCAGGCCCGTCGATAATGGCTGGACCAATGGCCGGGACGGCATCGAACAGGCCGATCTTGAGGCCGAATGGAGTGAGGGTCGGACCGAAGTTGGTCAGTTCGAGATCGATCGGATCGACGACGGCAGGACCGATCACGCCGGGCAGATCGAACAGGCCGATTTTGAGGCCGAACGGGGTGAGAGTCGGCCCCAGATTGGTCAACTTGAAATCGATGAGCGACGGACCGATCGACGGCGCAAAGCTGACATAGGAGGCACCCGTGAAACCGGGAAGCCCGATCTTTGCCGACCCCAATGTAAAGGGCAGACCAAACAACGGAGCACCCAAGGGCCCCAGTTCAATATCAACCCCAAGAGTCGTCAGATCGATGATCCCCAACTGGCCGCTGACGGCGGACAGTTCCTGATCATTCATTTCGGTCATGTGAGCAGACGCTGCCATGGGAAGGCCAATCAGGGCCGCGCCGGTCAGCGCTTTCATTGACATATTGATATTCATCCCTATTCCCCGTTTTGGTTTGGTTGCGTCGCATAAGGCGTCTGCCTGGCAGCGACTGACATTGCGACGGGATTCATGCCAATAACAGCCCACTGCGTTGCTTACAGCCGTTATTGCGGATGCGTCGCCATCGCAGGCTTAAGGTTACCTTAACGCGCGGTGTTCGAGAAGCGTTCAAAGCCATCGTCTGCAGCGAGGGGGACTGCGAGGGGATGACGTAGTGTGACGCGCTAGGCATGCGTTACAACGCAGAGGTGAGTGTCGTCAGGACAAAAAAACCCCCGCACGGGGCGGGGGCTTTCATCCGTGAAGACGGATCAGCTTAGAGCACGCGCACCGGGGTGAACGAGACGTTCGGCACGGGCAGAGTCAGGCCGTTCTGGAGGATGTAGGTGGCACCGACGCCACCCAGAATGCCACCCAGGATGCTGGTCTTGAACACGGCTTCCGGCAGGCTGATCAGGTCGGGGCCGATGCCGGGGATGACATCGAACACGCCGATGTTCAGCAGGCTCAAAGGTCCAACGGTCGGGCCGAAGTTGGTCCATTCAAAATCGATCACGGACGGGCCGATGGAGCCCGGCAGACCGATGTAAGAAGCGCCGGTGAAGCCGGGCAGGCCAATCTTGGCGGCGCCCAGCGTGAACGGGAGGCCGAACAGGGGGGCGCCCAGGGGCCCGAAATTGACATCGTAGCCAATCGTGGTCAGGTCGATGATGCCCAGCTGGCCGCTGACGTCGGCCAGAGCCTGGTCCTTCATTTCATTCATCTGGGCCGAAGCCATCATGGGCAGAGCGGCCAGAGCCACGCCAGCCAGGGTCTTCTTGATGTTCGATACCATTGCTGTTCTCCTGCTTGAGATTGTGATTCACGTCGTAGCTCGAGCAGCGAGGTGACACACGACATGCCCCGTCGCCTTCGATTCCTACCCATCGACACC
>DAOKZK010000016.1:0-3958 GCA_035325645.1 Candidatus Macondimonas sp.
TTCCTCGACGGCGCGCGTTTCGACCGTCGCCGTCGTGACCAGCACAGCCGCACGTTCGGGAGGCGTCTCGGCCTGCTCCCCGCTGCAGCCGGTCAAGAGTAGCGCTGCCAGCAGCAGCGTCCATCCGTATCGAAGTCCCGTCTTCATGTCCAATTTCCCGATAACAAAAACAGATCTCGAAATCCAAGCATCCGGCGCCTGCGACTCTTTCATTCCTGTTCCTGGGTCCGCCGGTCGGACGCAGCGGCCGAATCCACAACCGCATTGCGGCAGATTAAGCAGCAGGTCGCCGCTGCGATCCATGGACCGCGGATTGTTGATGACCGGTTCTGGAGCTGGCGACAGGATTCGAACCCGCGACCTGCCGATTACAAATCGGCTGCTCTACCGACTGAGCTACGCCAGCGACAAGGAAGGACCCTCGAGGGTCGCGCGCCAGCATAACCGCAGAGGGGGCTGCAGCTCAATTCCGGACGCCGCACGCCACCTGTCGACACGATTCACGACGTCAACCGGGCGGCCCGCCTCCGGCAACACCCTGCAGAACGTCCGCCAGTCGCCGAAACGCTTGCGGCATGTCGCTGCCCAGCACCATGGCGCCGGCGCGGACGATGGCGTCGCGATGCAAGGTGGAAAGATGACCACCGACGAGCACCGGCACCGGCACGCGTTTGACCAGCGCCGCGAGATCCGCCTCCAGCGCCGGCCAGTAAGCTCCCACCGAGCCGGCCAGAACGATGGCGTCGCTACCGGAGCGTCGCGCGGCCAGCGGCAGGTCGGTCAAGGGCATGGCGGCGCCCAGCAGCACGATGCGGTAGTTGCGCGTCAGCGCCCCAAGACAGAACAGCAGCAAGGCGAGTTCATGCTGCTCGGTCGGCAGGCAGGCGCACAGGAGCTTCGGCCCGGTCGTGTCCATAGCCAGGTGATGAAAGCGCGCGCCCAGCTTGTTGCGCATGAACACGCTGAAAAAATGCTCTTCGGCGACGCTGCCCTCTTCGGTCTGCCAGCGGCGGCCGACTTCCTCCAGCAGGGGAACGATCAGTTGGGTGCTGACCACCTCGACCGGGTACAGCGACAGCGCTTCGTTGTAGACCCCGTTCAAGGCCTTCTCGTCGAAGGCGGCGATGGCGAGAACCATGCGTGCGATGTAGCCGGCCCACACGCCGCCTTCGGCTGCCGGTTGCGCTGCCGGCGACTCGGCGGGTGTGTGAGGCTCCAGCGCGGCGCGCGCCTGCCCGATGGAAATGCCGCGATCGAGCAGCCCGAGCACCTGTTCGATGCGCTGGATGTCTTCACGGCTATAGAGCCGGTGCCCCTTGGCCGTCCGGCGGGGCCGCACGAGGCCGTAGCGACGCTCCCAAGCGCGCAAGGTGACCGAATTCACCCCGGTCAGGTTGGAAACCGTGCGGATGGGGAACAGTTCCTGATCCGCCGGCGAGGTGCCATTTCGCGCCACGCTCAGCTACCGCTCCTGCTCATGGGGATGCCCCGTGGGTACACCGAAAATTTTACAGGATCAGGTATCTGCCACGCAGACCCTTGACAGTTGCCCGCAGGCGCTTCACCCGACCGCCGCGCTACGGCGCGCGCCGCGGATCTCGCGTAAGCTGTGCGGTCATGAAGCCCGCCCCACCTTTGCGAGCGATCACCTTCGATCTGGACGACACGCTCTGGGACATCGGCCCGGTGATCCGCGCCGCTGAATCCCGGATGGAAAGCCATCTGCGCCGCCATTTCCCGGCCATGGCACAGCACCTGCCCGCGGGGGAAGTCCGGCGGCGCATGCATGCGCTTGCGGCCCAGCGGCCGGAGCTGGCCCATCACGTCACCGCCTTGCGCATGACCGTGCTGCGCGAAGCCGCGCACGCGGCCGGCGCACCGCCGCAAGCGGCCGACTCGGCGTTTGCGGCGTTCATCGAAGCCCGCAACGCCGTCACGCCGTTCGCCGATGCGGCGCAGGTGCTGCGCACCCTTGGGGAGCACTTCGCCTTGGCCAGCATCACCAACGGCAACGTGGACCTTGCGGCCACCGGCCTCGCAGATCTGTTCCGCATCCGGGTCAGCGCCGAAAGCGCCGGCATGGCCAAACCGCATCCGGCCATCTTCCATCTGACCTGCGAGGCGCTGGGCGTCGCTCCCGAGGAGACGCTGCACATCGGCGATGATCCCGAATGCGACGTGCACGGCGCACGCACCGCAGGACTGCGCGCCATCTGGTTCAATCGGCCTGGCCACCGGTGGCCAGGACCGGGGCAGGTGCCGATCCACGTCCGCCAACTGAGCGACCTCCTGGACCGGCTGCTGCCGGGGCGTGCGAAATTCTGACATCGCTGTGCTCGTCACGGCTTGCGGAACACCAGTGTCACCTGACCCAGTTCGACGCCGAACTTGCTCATCCGGGCGCGGTTGAGCAGGACGCCGTCCGGTTGCAGATACATCCAGTCGTCGAACTGCACATGGTAGGTGCGACCACCCACGGGCAAGGCCAGGGTGTAGGACCAGTTCAGTGCCCGCCCGTAAACGATGCCCTTGGCCACCCCGACCACGTCGTCGGCCCGCCCTTCGTAGGTATGGGCATCCAGGCGTTTGATGCGCCAGATGCGCCGCTGCTGCTCGCCGTCGTCGTAGACGAAGTCCTCGGTCATCACGAACTCATCGCCCACCGTCTTGCCGTCGATGTCGACCACGAAACTGCGCTTGAGGGTCCCTGAGCGATCCTGAAACATGCCCCATGCGCGCGTCTGCCCTTGGAAGTAGCGCTCCACGGCGAACGCCGGCTCACTGCCTTCGTACACCTTCGGGTTGACCCCGGCGCAGCCCACCAGAGCCAGCAGCCCCAGCATCATCAGAACTCGAATACCCTGCTTGACCGTCATTGATTCATCTCCACTTGAAGCCGTCATGCCGGCTGCATGATCCGTTGCCGCGCCGCCCGCTGATCCGCCTCGGCCAGCGGGAATCGCCACATGAGCCCGATCGCCACCAGCTTGATCAGCACCGGCAGGACGCCGTAGAGCAAAGCCAGTGTTGTCAACGCGAAGGCCGTGTTGTCCCCGCGCGCATCGAGGCCCGCCCAGTCCAGGATCGGGTAGGCCATCCCGACCGCCAGAGCCAGCGCCGCTTTGGTCGCCATCCCCCAGAGCGCAAAGAACAGCCCCGCGCGCGAATTGCCGCTTTGCGCGGTATCCAAATCGATCACATCCGCCTGCATGGCCGAGGGCAGCGCGAGATCGGCCCCGACGGTCAGCCCCGTCAGCACGCAGACAGCGAAAAAGAACCAGAACTGTCCGGGCTGGATGAAAGGTACCGACACAAATACCGCGCAGGTGAACAGCATCGCCGTGCACCAGGCGCGATGCTTGCCGACGCGGCGAGCGAGACCGATCCACAGCGGCAACCCGGCAAAACCCGCGCCGAAATACACCAGCAGCAATACCCCGGCGGTCTGCTCATCCCCGATGAGCGCCTGCACGAACAAGAGAAACAGACTCGCCGGCAGGCCATTGGCGATGCCGTTCAGCAGATAGGCGGCGAGCAAACGGCGGAAGGGGCGATTTTCGCTCAGCAGCCGCAGCCCTTTGGCCCACGGCACGTCGCCATCCGGCTGCGCCGGCTCGGGGACCTCACGCAACAGCCAGTAGATGCTGGCCGGCAAGGTCAGGAGCGCGAAGCCGAACATCACGGCCAGGGCCGTACCCCGATCCGCCCCGGCGGCCTGCATCGCGCCCGGGACCAGCACGCCGAGGATCGTGCCGGCGATGGCACAAGCCTGGCCCGCCCCGTAGACGCGTACGCGCTCGTGGTAGTCGGTCGACAACTCCGCGGCCCAGGCGTTGTGTGGGAGCGACAACGCCGTCCAGCCCAGCGCGGTCACCAGGCTCCACGCCAGGAGATAGGTCCAGCCGACGCCGACGGGTGCAAGAAAGAGAAAACCCGTACCCAGCAGCGTCAGCGGGAG
>DAOKZK010000016.1:4058-47925 GCA_035325645.1 Candidatus Macondimonas sp.
ACGCGCTGCGCCGGATCGCCGGCCATGTCTCAGTGCCTCGCCAGGACGGCCTGCATCACGTCGATGCGGCCGGTCAGGAAGCCCGTCTCGCAGTAGGCGAGATAGGCGTGCCACAGACGCTGGAAGCGGGCGTCGTACCCGAGTTCGTGCAAGGCATCGCTCTGGTCATGAACGGCCCGGTCCCAGTGCGCCAGGGTCCGGGCGTAGTCGGGCCCGAAGCTCAAGACGTCTTCGAGCAAGAGGCCGGCGTCTTCAGCGCCATCGAAGAATCGCTCCGGCGAGGGCAGCATGCCGCCGGGAAAGATGTAGCGCTGGATGAAATCGGCGCTTTTACGGTAGTCCTCGAAGCGACTGTCTTCGATCGTGATGACCTGAATGCCGGCCCGCCCACCGGGCGCCAGACGATCGTGCACTTGGCGAAAGTATTCGGGCCAATACTGTTCGCCCACCGCCTCGAACATCTCGATGGACACGATGCGGTCGTAGGTGCCGGTCAGGTCGCGATAGTCGATGAGCTCGAAGTTCACCCGGTCGGCGACGCCCGCCCGCCACGCCCGGCGGCGCGCTTCCTCGAGCTGGGCGCTGGACAGGGTGACGCTGGTGACCCGGCATCCCGTCTGCTGAACCGCCTGGATGGCGAAGCCGCCCCAGCCCGAACCGATCTCCAACACATGATGATCGGCGCTGATCCGAAGCTGATCGATCAGGCGCTGGTACTTGCGACGCTGGGCCTGTTCCAGCGTGTCCGTCTCCTCTGCAAACAACGCGCTCGAATAGGTCATCGTGGGATCGAGCCAGAGCGCGTAGAAATCGTTGCCGAGGTCGTAATGCGCCGCGATGTTGCGCCGGCTCCCGGCGCGCGTGTTGCGGTTGCGCCAATGCTGGAGCGTACGCAGCGCGCGCCAGATCATGAAACCGTCGGCCACGCCGTCGAAGCAGGCTTCGTTCGCCGCCCCCCACATCAGGAAACGCGTGAGGTCCGGCGTGTCCCAGTCGCCATCGACGTAGGATTCCAGCAAGCCGGTGTCGCCGCCGGCCAGCAGACGACCGATCAGGCGCGGCCGGTTGAGAATCAGCGTCGCATGCGGCCCGGGGCGCCGACCGCAAACATGGATGTCGCGTCCATCGGGAAGACGCAGGTCGAGGCGACCGTGCTCGGCCTTGGCCAGGAGTCTGGCAAGGATCCGCAGGGACCAGGGCAGGGCGGGCAATGCGGCGCCGGGTTGCAGGACGATGGGCGGCTGGCTGGACATATCACGAACTCCTTGCAGTGGACACGATGGGCGGCTGGGCATGGAAGGGGGCGCCGCGCCACCAGAGTTTCAGCGCCTGCCAATGAATGGCCGTCAGGACCTTCAGGCCCGCCCACGGCATACGCAGCACCTCGGCAAGCAGAGCCCGGTCCGACCAGCAGCGGGCCTCCCCGTACAGTTCTGCAAGAAGTGCCAGATCGCCGTGCTGCCAGTAGGCCACGTTGGCGGCAACGGTGCGGGTGGGTACCTCGAAGCGGAAGCGATACTCGCCGGCCACCGGGAAGAAAGGTGAGACATGGAATTGCTTGCGCTTTCGCGGTGGCGCGTCGAGATCCAGGGCTTTTCCCGCCTCGCCGGCCAGCACATAACAGTGGCTCTCGCCGAATGTGCTGTGGACCTCGCACACCACGGCCCGCAGCTGTCCCTGGGCCTGGTGGCAATACCACAGCGTCAGCGGATTGAAGCCCAGGCCCAGCACGCGCGGGAAACACAGCACGCGGATGGCGTCGTGCTCATCCAGAACGACGCCGTGGAGGGCCAGCAGCGCCGTGAGCCACACCCGCGGCGGCGTGCCGTCGCGTGGGCCGTGATCGCGGTCGTAAAAGCTGACGAGATTGGGTCGATTGTGCGAGAACAGCCGCGGGCCGCCCGGACGATCGAGATCCTCCAGCGCGAGGCACACGTTGAACAGGCGATAGCCGAACCGGTAACGCAAGCCCCCGGGCCGCGTGTGGCGGACGAGCACACGATACACACGACTGGTCATTGCGCGGCCGCTCAGAGTGCGCCAGACGCGGCGGAAGCGGGCGACATCGGCACGGAAGTCCCGGCGCTGTGCATTTCGGGCAAGGCTGCCTCCCAGGGCGCAGCGATACCGAAGGCGCGACCGATCGCAAGTCCCGATCGCAGGCCGTCCTCGTGAAAGCCGTAGCCGCCATAGGCGCCACAGAACCACGTGCGTCGACGACCCTGGATGCGGTCCAGCAAAGGCTGCGCGTGCATCGCGCGGCTGCCGAAGACGGGATGTTCGTAGTGGTATTCACCCCAGACCGTCGCCGGGTCGGGTTCGCTCAGCGGGTTGAGCGTCACGAAATAGTCGCGCGAATCGGGCAAGCCCTGCAGGCGGTTCATCCAATAGGTCACCGACACGGCGCGCTCGCCGGAGACGTCCCGACCCGAGAGGTAGTTCCACGAGGACCAGACGCGTCGGCGCCGCGGCATGAGTCGCGCGTCCGAATGCAGCAGCACCCGGTTGGACTGGTAGGGAAAGGCGCCCAACAGACGCTCCTCCCAGACGTCCGGCTGCTCCAGCAGCCTCAGCGCCTGATCGGCATGGCAGGCGAGCACGACCTGATCGAAGCGCTGCGTTTCGCCCTCTCCGTCGATGACGCCGACTCCGCGCTCATCACGCGTCACACGGCGCACGCCACGACCGATATGGACGCGGCCTTCCAGGCCAGCCGTGAGCTTGGCGACATAGCTGCGGCTGCCGCCCACCACGGTGCGCCACTGGGGCCGGTTGCGGATGTCCAGCAAGCCGTGGTTGTTGAAAAACCGCATGAAACTGGCAGCCGGAAAACCCAGCATCGTGCGCGGCGGGCAGGACCAGATGGCCGCCGCCATGGGCAACAGGTAGCGCGTGCGCATGGCCTCGCCGAAGCGATGCGCATCGAGAAAATCGCCCAGCGTCTGGGATTCCAGAGCCGGATCATCGATCGAGGCTCGCGCAAGGCGGTTGAAGCGGAGGATCTCAGTCAGCAGGCGCCAGTGGGACGGGCTGACCAGATTGCGGCGCTGACCGAACAGTGTGTTCAGGTTATCGCCTGCGTATTCCAGTGCCCCCTGATCGATCGAAACCCCGAAGGACATGTCGCTGTCCCGGGTTGCCACGTTCAGGTGGCGAAACAGGGCAGTCAGCAGCGGGTAGTTGATTTCGTTGTACACGATGAACCCAGTGTCGACCGGGACGGTGCCGGTCGGGCCCGGCGCATCGACCGTGTGGGTATGCCCGCCGAGGTAATCGTTTTGCTCGAATACCGTCACATCGTGCTGTCGCGCCAGCACCCATGCCGCAGAAAGGCCCGAGATCCCGCTACCGACGATGGCGATGTTCATGACTACCCTCTCTCATGGGTCTTGTGCAGCCGGATGAGGAGGCGATGAGGGGGCCGCAAACGGCCTTCATCGCCCGTGTACAATACTTGTACACGACGACTCGGAGCGTGTCAAACTTTTGTGTAAATTCGGCACGGGGGCAAGCCGGCGCCACCCTGCGGCCGGTTGGATCGCCCGATTTCAGAGGGCTCGAAGGTTGTCGGAGTGCGCGGGCCTGCCCGCGGTCGCGCGATCGGCGACTGCATTTGTACAAGTTTTTCGGAAAGGGGCGCGCCGGATCGGCTGCGGGATTCAGTGCCAGCGCAGGCCCAGGTTGATGCCGATCACCTGCGCATCGACGTTGTTTGCGACAAGCCCGCCGTCCAGTTTCCAATCGGCGTAGTAGGGATTGACCAGCGCACTCTGTCCATCGGCATAGGGCCAAGCGAAGCTGGCTGATACGCGCCAGCCGGACCCCGCATCGGGGAATGCGCCACTTGCGGCGGGCGCCTCCACGTCGACGCGCCATACTGCCCAGTACTCGGCAGTGACTTGGCTGGAGACATTCCACGCAGCAGGCAGCGTCAACCCAATACCGACGGGCGAGTAGGTGAATCTCCGCTCGAGATTGTCGTTTTGGGCGTCGCTGTCCCAGCGCCGATGCGCCAGGCCGCCATATGCCCACACACCCCCTGCGATCTCGGGGCCGATGCGATACTCGGCCTCCCAAGCCGTCTCATCGGATGTGTCGAGCGTGTGGCCTGGCGCCTCGACATCGGCGCTGCCGACCTGATAGCTACCAGCCAGCTCGCCACGCCAACCGCCGACAGTTTCTCGAAGTGCGAGATGTACACCCTGCAGGTCGGCGTTGTAGGAGGTGTCCGCCGGCCCAGCGCCGTCGATGTGGGCAAAGCGGTAACCCAGCTCGTAGTTCCAGTCGGCCCGCGCGGTCGGTGATGCAACCGAGGCAAGCAGCGCCCAGGGCCACAGGCGTTTCATCGAGATCTGCAAAGCCGCCCCGCTCAGGGAAACACCACCGTCTTGTTGCCGTGCACCAGCACCCGGTCCTGCACGTGATAGCGCAGCCCGCGCGCCAGCACGGCGCGCTCCACGTCGCGACCGAGGGCCACCATGCGCTCGACAGAGTCGCCATGATGCACCCGCATCACGTCCTGCTCGATGATGGGCCCGGCATCGAGCTCATCGGTGACGTAATGGCAGGTCGCACCGATGATCTTGACGCCGCGCTCGTAAGCCTGGCGATAGGGATGGGCGCCGACGAACGAGGGCAGGAAGCTGTGGTGGATGTTGATGATGCGGTGCGGCAGCCGGGCGCAGAGGTCGGCAGGAAGGATCTGCATGTAGCGAGCCAGCACCATCACATCGGCGCGGGCGTCCTCGAACAGGCGCTCGATCGTTTCGAAGGCCGCAACCCTGCGCTCGGGTGTCACCGGCACATGGTGGTAAGGCACCCCCGCCTGTTCCACGTCGGCGCGCAGGTCGTCGTGATTGGATACGACACCGACTAGATCGAAGATGAAGTCCCGCCGCCGCCACCGGTAGAGCAGGTCGGCCAGACAATGATCCTGCTTGCTGACGAGAATCAGCACCCGGTAGGGCGCTTGCGATGAGGATACCTGCCAGTCCATGCCGAATCGTTCGGCCAGAGGCCGCAGCGCCTGCTCGAAACCCTTTTTATCGAACGGCAGACGGGTGGCGTCGATCTCGTAACGCATGAAGAAATGCCGGGTCACCGGGTCCGAGTGCTGGCTGGCCTCGGTGATGCTGGCGCCATGCTGCGCGATGAAGCCACTGATTGCGGCGATGATGCCGACCTGATCGGGGCAGCTGGCGGTCAAGGTGAAGGTCGGGTTCATGCGGTGTCCGTCGTTCGGCGAGTGCGCCCGGGCCAAAGGAGCCTTTACAGGCGCGGCAGCGCCAACCGAGCGGTCCCGTCCACGTCGGCCGCGGCCGGCGGAGCTTCACGACTCAAGCGCATCAGTCCCGTCCGGAACATTTCCTGCGCCTGGGCCGGCTCGTCGAGTTCCAGGAGCAGCTCGGCCAGTTCCCGATAGGTCGCGGCGTCCGGCGCAAGCGCAAGCGTTGCCTCGTAGTACTGGCGCGCCTTACCCCAGATCCTTTCATGGCGGCACTGGCGGGCGGCCGCGCGAAGCAGGACGGGCTGCTCGCCATACTGGGCAATCCACGCCTGGATCTGCTCGAGCTGACGAGACCTCGGATCGACATGCAGCGTGCCGTACAGATCAGCCAGCGCTTCCGACCAGTGGGTACGCAAGTGTTGCTCGATCACCTCTGCGGCAGCGCTAGCCTGGTGCAGCTGCAGCAAGCCCCGCACGTACGCCAGCACGAGCGGCGTTTCGTGACGCAGCTCGCGCCCGGCGTCCTTCCAGGCAGCCTCCAGCGCCCCGACGTCGCCCCGCTCCACCGCCATCGCCATCGAAGCGGCAAACACCTGGATTTCCAGCTTGCGCTGCTCATCGGAGGTCAGCGCACCGAAATCACGCAAGCGCGGCAGCAAACCACGGAGCGCCGTCCAATCCCGCCGTGCGAGGTGGCAGCGCACCAGCAGCTGCAAGCGGCGTGTCTCCACCGCCGGGTCATCGAGAAGCGACAAGGTTGCCAATGCCTGCTCGTCCTGCTGGTCCTCGAGCTGCATCTCGGCCTGCGAGATCAGCACAGCCGATTGGGTCGCCCGATCGGCCTCGAAGGCCTGATGCAGATAACGCTCTCGACGGTCAAGAGCCTGTTGGCGATGCGCGGCGCGTGCGGCCAGCAGGTAGTGAAGAGCCGGCGATCCCGCAAGCGCGTGTTTCACCAGAGCCTTTTCGGCATGCGCATAGCGGCCACCCTGCAGATCCAGCAGTGCCGTCTGCAAGGCCTCGCGGGCACGCTCCTGCCGCGCCAGGCTCCGACGCCATCGAATCCAGCGCGGCAGCCGCCAGATGCCGGACAGAACGCGCCAAGCCAGCCACAACGCGATCAGCAGCGCCGCCAGCATGACCACGAAGAACACCAGCGATGTCTCAAGCGTCCATCCGCCCCATGCCAGCAGCACGTAGCCGTTGTCGTCCTGCAACAGCAGACCCGCGGCGGTTCCCAGGCCCAACAGGGCCAAAAGCAGAATCGCCCACCTCATGGCATCACCATTTGGGCTTCCAGTTCACGCATCTGGGTCAACGAACCGGAGAGATCGGGGCGCTTCGGATCGATGGGCATTTCGCGCAGCGCCGCCAGCTGTTCACGCGCCGCACGCACGGCTGGATCAGCCTCGTCAAAGAATTGAGTCAGACTCCCCAGCGCCCCGTCCAGCTCGGCGCGGAAGGTGGCCGCATCGCGCTGCAGCAGCGCGATACGGGCAGCCTGGAATTGCAGGATGGTCTGCAGGCGCTGCAGCCGCTCCAGCTCAGGAGACGCGAGCGCGGCAATCGGTTCCTCAGCGCGCCGGATCTCCACGAGCCGACGCAACTGCCCGAGAAACTGCTGCCAGAAGGGCTCGGATGCCGAGGATGAGCCCGCCTCGCGCGCCTGCCAGCGGCTGGGCACGCGATGTCGCAACGGCCAGTGCTCGACGGCGCCGGCCAGGGTCGACAGTTGCAGCGAAATCCCCGGCACGTCCACCATCGGCAGCGCCCGCAATTCCGCCATTTCGCGCGCCAGCGTCTCGCGTACCGGCAGAAAACGTGGATCGCCCAGTGTTTCGAGATTCCTGTCGGCCAGCCAGAGCGCCCTCAGCGCAGCCGCGGCATCGCCGCGTAGCTGCAAGGCCTGGTTGGCCATCTGCATCAGATAGATCGCCTCCGCTCGGTACCAGGCCGGACGGCCTTGCCGCAGCAGATCCAGAACCGGATCGACCTGGCGGGCAGTGGCCCGAGCCTGTTCACGGGTCGCCTCCAGTTCGGTTTGCAGCGCCGTCAGCCGCCGCTCCACCTCGGTCGCGGGCATTTGCGAGGCGCGCAGCTCGGCGACCCGGGTGCGCACCTCATCGAGCCGGTCACCGAACACCGCGCGAATGCCGTTGATGTCCTCGACCTGCTCCCACAGCACGCCGATGGCCGCAATCATCGCCAGGACGATCGCGACCCGGAGCAGCCTGCCCACAAACCCCAACATGCGGCGCAATCGCGAAATCGGGCGCACGGCGGCGCTTGCGGATGCCTCAGAGGCGGCGGATGCGGACATCACAACTTCCTTATGTCGGTGAAATCGGCGATGCAACGGTGGACGCCTGTTCATGCGACCAGCGCATCAGTGCGTCTGCCAGACCAGCCTCATCCGGGGGGGTCCGAAGAGGTTGCGGCCCGAATTCCATTTTTTCGGCCTGTTTTACCATAGCCTCGCTGACCACCACTACTTGTGAGGCACGCAGCGCCTGACGGAGCGGACCTTCGGGGACCAGCGCGAAAAGATTCGCCAAGGCTTCGGGACTGGTGAAAACCATCAGATCGGGAACCCGCGGTTCCAGCAGCAGCAGCACGAGCCGTTCCGGCGACACCGCGGGGCAGACACGCCGATAGACGCCGGCATAGGCGACTTCGGCCCCTCTGCTGCGCAAGGTGTCGCCCAAAAGCGCCCGTCCGGATGATCCGCGCACGATCAGCACATGTCGCCCCACCATTTGCATCAGCTCGGGATGATCCAGCAAGACCTCGCTGCGATACCCCCCGGACGGCACGAGATCCGGTGCCCGGCCAGCCCGGGCCAGTGCCTGCGCCGTCGCCGGCCCGATCGCCGCTACCCGGGCGCGACCCCGGCGCAGCAGGTCGGGCCGCAACGCCAATGCCTGGGTCACTGCGTTGACACTGGTGAAGATCAGCCAGTGCGCATCGCGCCCTGCGTCGAGCGCCTGTCGGGCGGATCGCGGATCGGGCGCCGGCTCGATGACCAACAGCGGCAGGCGCACAGGCACCCCGCCCATGGCGGCAATACGCTGACACAGGCTCTCGGCCTGATGCGCGGGACGTGTCACCAGGACGCGCCGGCCAGCCAGCGGACAAGGCGACGTCACAGGTCCGCAGCTCCCCACGCCTGCAGCATCCGGTCGGCACCGGCGGCGAGCAGCGCCTCGGCCAGCGCACGGCCCACGGCCCCGGCTTCCCGCGCCGCTCCATCCATCCGGTCGCGGAGCAGACGCCGACCGTCCGGCGCGCCGACCAACGCCTCGAGCACCAAGGCCTGGCCGTTCACCCGTGCATGCGCCGCAATCGGCGCCTGGCAGCCTCCGTTCAGTCGGGCGTTCAGCGCCCGCTCCGCGGTGACGCGCTGACGTGTAGGCTCATCTTCCAGGGGGGCAAGCCGTGCCCGCAGGTCCGCGTCGTCGACCCGGCATTCGATGCCGATCACGCCTTGGCCGACCGCGGGCAAGCTGATCGCCGGCGCGAGCCGCTCACTGATCCGTTCACGCAGCCCGAGCCGGTCGAGCCCGGCGGCGGCGAGCACGATGGCATCGAACGCCCCGCTCTCGAGCTTTTCGAGCCGCGTACCCACGTTGCCGCGCAGGAAATCGAACTGCAGGTCGGGGCGCAAGGCGCGCAGCTGGCACTGCCGCCGCAGGCTGGAGGTGCCGACGCGCGCGCCCACCGGCAAGCCCGCCCAGCCGCCCGCATGTCGGCTCAGCAGCGCATCGCGGGGGTCGGCGCCCTCGAGGATCGTCGTCAGACACAGGCCCGCGGGCAGCTCGGCCGGCACGTCCTTCATCGAATGCACGGCCAGATCGGCGGCACCGTCCAGCAACGCCTGCTCCAGCTCCTTGATGAACAATCCCTTGCCGCCGATTTTGGCCAGCGGGACGTCGAGAATCCGGTCACCCCGGGTTTTGATCGGAACCAGGGTTACGGCCTGCCCCGGATAACGAGCCTGCAGAAGGGCTGCCACGTGCTCGGCCTGCCACAGGGCCAGCGGGCTGCGACGGGTGGCGATACGCAAGAGTCGATCGGACATGCCGGGTTCCTGGTGCGGCGAAGACCGAGCATCGTAGGATTCTCGCGCCCGCGCTGCAATGAGGGGCTCAAGGCTTGCGCCCGCGCAGGTGCTGGCGGATGTCCGGCATGTGGCGCCGGCTCACCGGAATGACGTCGGCGCAACCCTGAAGCCGCACGCCGTAGCCAAATCCGAGCCTTTGCAGTCCTTCCAGATACCGCACAGACACCAGCGCATTGCGGTGGACGCGCAGGAAGCGGCCGGCGAACTCTGCGGCGAGTCCGCTCAGCGCGCCGTCGATCAAAAACTCCCGCTCGCCGTCGTGCACCGTCACGTATTTCTGTTCGGCCTTGAAGTAGCGCACCCGATCGACGGCGATCCGGTGCACGGCCCCGCGCACCCGGATGCACAGATGCGTCCGTGGCTGGCGACCAGCGTCTGCCTCCGCCACGGCACGTGCACCGCGCTGCTGCGCCACCCGGGCCAATGCCTGCGCCAGCCGTTCCCGTCGCACCGGCTTGACCAGATAATCGGCGGCCTGCACCTCGAAAGCGGCCAGCGCATGATCGGCGTAAGCCGTTACGAACACCACTGCAGGCGGATCTGTCTGTGCGGCCAGCAGACGGGCCGTCTGGAGACCATCGAGCCCAGGCATGCGGATGTCCAGCAGCACGACATCCACCGCATGTGCACTGCACATCGCCAGCGCCTGGGCTCCGTCTTCAGCCTCGCCCACGATCCGATGATCCGGCACCTCGGCGAGCAACTGGATCAGACGCAGTCGCGCCGGTGCCTCGTCGTCCACGATCAGGATGTCCATGGAACGTCCGCCCCGCAGCCGGCTGCGTGCGCCAGATAAGGAAAAACCAGCGCGACTTCGTAGCGGGCGCCGGATTGCCGCACATCCAGTCGCCCGTGATGCCCGAAACTCAACGCCAATCGTTGACGGGTGTTGGCGAGCGCCAAGCCGTGGCCGATGCTCGGCGAGGCGCACTGCGGGTTGCACAGCGTCAGGGCGATCGTTCCCCGGTCCAGCCGCCCTTCGACGCGGATCGTGCCACCACCCGGACAGGGTTCGATGCCGTGGTATATCGCGTTTTCCAGCAAGGGCTGCAGTGTCAGCGCCGGCAACAATGCATCATCAGGTACCGCATCGACCGCCCAGTCGATGCACAACCGCTCTCCGAGGCGCAGGCGCTCCAGATCGAGGTAACCCCGGCACAGCGCCAATTCCTCGCCCAGCGTGACGAATCGGCCGGACTGGGCCAAACTGGCCCGAAACAGATCGGCCAGATCCTCCAGCGCCGCTTCAGCCACGGAGGGCTGACTGCGGACCAGTGCCGTGATGGTATTCAGACAGTTGAACAGGAAATGGGGACGAATACGGGCCTGGAGGGCATCGATGCGCCAACCGAGTTCGTCCTGCAGCCGCCGGGCCAAGGCGTGCTGGACATAGAGATGGCGAAGCACGATCCCGACCAGCAGGACGGAAATGAGCGCCGGCTGCAGAACCGCCTGCCCGTGACGATCCGTCGGCAGCGACCCGGCATCGCCTGAAAGCCGCTGCCCCACCCATGCGGCCGCCGCGGCGAGGGCGCCGACCATGGCGAGCATGGCGGCGCTCGCCAGCGGTAGCGGCGAGCGGGCCAGAACCGGCCGCAGAACGCAAAACAGCGCGCAGGCCGGGAGTGCGACCGCCTGCACAAACAGGGAAACCCGGCTCAACTGCAACCAGAAATCGGCCGGCGACATCACCATCGTCAAGACGAAGGCGAGGACCTGGGCACTCAGCACCACCCCCAGCAACACGCGCATGTCGCACGGATCAGGCAGAAAGAACGCGTCCCGCGCCGCAGACGAGCCAAGTGGATCACGCGTTAGCAAAGCCGATTTGTCTCTGTCTGGCATGATGCGCAAGGTGGAGCCCGATATAATCCCCCTTATCGGCAGCATGGTCGCGGCGTTGATGCCCGTGATCGCCCACCCAGCCCCTTCCCGATGGAGCCCGCATGAGTGGTCCGCAATCTCCCGCCAAGCCCTGGGGCGGCCGTTTTTCCGAAGGCACCGATGCCTTCGTGGAAGCCTTCACCGCTTCGGTGGGTTTCGACCAAAGGCTCTATCGTCAGGACATCGCCGGCTCCATCGCACACGCCCGGATGCTGGCCCGCATCGGCGTGCTGACCGAGGCCGAATGCACGCAGATCGTGACCGGACTCGAGGACATCCGCGCGGAGATCGAAGCCGGCCGTTTCGAGTGGTCGGTGGCGCTCGAAGATGTGCACATGAACATCGAGGCCCGCCTCGTGGCGCGCATCGGCGAGGCCGGCAAGAAGCTGCATACCGGCCGTTCGCGCAACGATCAGGTCGCCACCGACATCCGTCTCTACCTGCGTGAGGCCATCGATCACCTCACGGCCGAGCTGAGCCGCCTGCAAACTGGCCTGCTCGATCTCGCCGAGCGCGAGGCCGGGACCGTGATGCCCGGCTTCACGCATCTGCAGGTCGCCCAGCCGGTCACCTTCGGTCACCACATGATGGCCTGGCACGCCATGCTGGTCCGCGATCGCGAGCGGCTGGCCGATTGCCGCCGGCGCGTCAACGTCCTGCCGCTCGGGTCGGCCGCGCTGGCCGGCACGGTCTACCCGCTGGATCGCCACTTCGTCGCCGAACAACTGGGTTTTGACGCGGTGAGCGAGAATTCGCTGGACGCCGTGAGCGATCGGGATTTCGCGATCGAGTTCACGGCTGCCGCCAGCCTGATCCTGATGCACCTGTCGCGCTTTTCCGAGGAGCTGGTGCTGTGGTCGAGCGCGCAGTTCGATTTCATCGAGCTGCCCGACCGCTTCTGCACCGGCTCCTCGATCATGCCGCAGAAGAAAAACCCCGACGTGCCGGAGCTGGTGCGTGGCAAGACCGGACGCGTCTACGGCCACCTGATGGCGCTGCTCACCCTGATGAAGGCGCAGCCGCTGGCCTATAACAAGGACAATCAGGAAGACAAGGAACCGCTGTTCGATACCATCGACACCCTGGCCGGCTGCCTGCGCGCCTTCGCCGACATGGTGCCGGCGATCGCAGTCAAGCGCGAGAAATGCCGCGAAAGCGCGCGGCAAGGCTTTGCCACCGCGACCGATCTGGCCGATTATCTGGTGCGCAAGGGGGTGGCGTTCCGTGATGCCCATGAGATCGTCGGCAAGGCCGTCGCGCTGGGCGTGCGCGAAGGCTGCGACCTGTCGGCGCTAGGCCTCGCGAAGCTGCAGTCCTTCAGCCCGCTGATCGGGGCGGATGTCTACGAAGTGCTGACGCTGGAGGGATCGGTCGCCGCCCGCCGCGTCCATGGCGGGACCGCGCCGGAGGAGGTGCGCACCGCCATCGCGCGGGCGCGGTCGGCAGAACAGGGTTCGTGACGGGGTTGGCGAGACGTTTTTTTCTTTTTGGGGGGATTTCATGAAGCAAAAACGATGGATGGGGGCGGCGTTGCTGCTCACGACCGGCTTGGCGCAGGGGAACCCGATTGGCTATGACTATGTCGATCTGAGCTATCGCATGCTCGATCGGGGCGACGCCGAGACGCTCAATGATGAGTTCGATGGGCCGGCGGTGCGAATCTCCCTGGGCTTTACGGATCGCTTTTACGGCCTCATCGAGAACACCTATCTCGAAGCCGACGGCGCCAAGGTGGATTTTTCGGACCTGGTCATCGGGGGCGGCTACCGCCAGTCGGTGGCGGAAGACACCGATTTCTTCGCCGAAGCCGCGTGGGTCCGCCGTGACGTCGATACCCCCAATCGCTTCGAAGACGGCAAGGATGACGGCTTCCAACTGGGCGCAGGCTTGCGCTACATGGCCCGGGACATGCTCGAACTCAACATCGCTGCCCTGTATCGCGCAGGACTGTTCGATGACAACGAGGCCGTCCTGCGGGCCGGTGGGGTCTGGTCGGTGTACGGCCCGCTGGGCGTCCAAGGCGGCGCCGCCCTGAGCAACGACGCTGCGCTATACGACCTGGGCCTGCGCTTCTCGTTCTGAACGCTGCCCGGCGCGCCAATCACCGGCAGGGCCGCTGCATGACGGCCCTGCCATTCTGTCTGCGTCACGAACGGTGTCGTAATCTGGCGTAAAAGAAACCATCGGCATCGGCGTCGCCGGGCAAGATCTGCCGACCCGCGCCGGCAGCCTGGCCCCAGGCCATGTCCAGCGGGTCGGCAACTGCCTCGGCGTGTCCCGCCAGGAAACGGTCCAGCACCGCCTCGTTTTCGGCGCGCAGCACCGAGCAGGTGGCATACAGCAGCACGCCGCCGGGCGCGAGCAGATCCCAGGCGGTTTCGAGCAATTCCGCCTGACGCGCGGCCAGCGCAGCGATGTCCGATGCGCGACGCAGCAACTTGATGTCGGGGTGGCGCCGGATCACACCCGTCGCCGAGCAGGGCGCGTCGAGCAGGATGCGGTCGAACGGCCGGCCGTCGTGCCATTGGTCGGGCTGGGCGAGATCGGCGCAGCGGATCTCGGCGGCAAGCCCGAGCCGGTCCAGCGTCTCGCGGACTCGCCCGAGGCGGCCGGCGTCCACGTCGAGCGCCACGAGATCAAGTTCCGGCGCGCGTTCCAGCAGATGTGCCGTTTTCCCACCCGGCGCCGCGCAGGCGTCGAGCACCCGCATGCCGGGCGCCGCATCGAGCAGTGGCGCCGCGAGCTGTGCCGCCCCGTCCTGCACGCTCACCCAGCCTTGCGTGAAGCCGGGCAGCCGGTCGACCGCAACCGGATGGTCGAGCATCAAACCTGCCTCGGTATGGGGCGCAGGCCGACTGGAAAGGCCCTGCGCCTGCAGCAGCTCGGCATAGGCAGCACGATCCATGTGACGCGCGTTCACGCGCAGCGTCATCGGCGCCTGCCGGTTGTTGGCCGCAAGAATGGCATCCCAGTACTCCGGCCAGTCGCCCCGGATCTGCGCGATGAGCCAGGCCGGATGGGCGTAGCGCGCCTCTGGATCGGACATCCGGTCGGGATCGAGCAGCGCAGGGTCGCGCAGCGCATTGCGCAGTACGCCATTGACCAACCCCCGCGCCCAAGCCTTGCCAAGCAGAGGGCAGGCACCAACGGTCGCATGCACAGCGGCATGCGGCGGCAGACCAAGCGCATCGATCTGATGCAGGCCCACCCACAGCAGCGCCTCGAGATCGCCATCGCGCGCTTTCAGCGGCCGGGGCATGAGCCGAGCCAGGACGGCGCGATAACGCAGGCCGAAGCGCAGGCTGCCGTAGCAGAGCTGCTGCAGCAGACTGCGGTCGGTCGGCGCGACCGCTGACAGCGCAGCGGGCAGCGCCGTGTTCAATGAAGCGCCACTGCGGGCCACGGCCGCCACGACCTTCGCGGCCTCGGCGCGCAGACGCGCCCCTGCTTCAGCGTCCAAGACAAACCCCTTGCAGCGCCCGGCCGCGCGCCAGTTCGACCGCAGGCAGCGGGCGTCCACCCGGCAGCTGCGCCTGCTCCAGCCACAGGCAACCCTCGCCGGTCGCCACCGCGACGCCCTCCCGATCCGCTTGCACCACCGTCCCCGGCGCGGCGGTCTGCGGGCTGTCCGGCTCCGGCCGAGCGCGCCAGATGCGCAGTACCTGATCCCCAAACCGGGTCTGGGCAACCGGCCAGGGATTGAAGGCGCGGATCTGCCGATCGATCACCAGCGCGCTCTGATGCCAGTCGATCCAAGCCTCCGCCTTGTCGAGCTTCGCAGCGTACGTCACGCCCGCCGCCGGCTGCGGCTCGGGTATCAACCGGGCCTCGGCCAGCGCTGGCAGCGCCTGCGTGATCACCTCGGCTGCCAGCCGGGCCAGCCGATCGTGCAGTTCGCCCGCGGTTTCGTGCGGATCGATGGGGCATGCCCGGCGCATCAGCATCGCCCCGGTGTCGAGCCCTGCCTCCATCTGCATGAGGGTGATACCGGTATCCGTATCGCCGGCCAGGATCGCCCGCTGGATCGGCGCGGCGCCGCGCCAGCGCGGCAGGAGCGAGGCGTGCAGGTTGACGCAGCCCAGCCGCGGCAGATCGAGCACCGTCTGCGGCAGCAACAGCCCATAGGCGATCACCACCATCAAGTCGGGGCTAAGCGCTGCGAGCGTCGCCTGCGCGGCCGGATCGCGCAGCGTCTCGGGCTGAAAGACCGCAAGACCATGCTCACGAGCCAGCATCTTCACCGGTGAGGCTTGCAAGTGCCGCCCCCGCCCGGCGGGACGGTCGGGCTGCGTGTAGACGCCAACCAGATCATGACCGCTGGCGAGCAGGGCTTTGAGCGCGGGTACGGCGAACTGGGGGGTGCCGGCGAAAACGATGCGCATGGGTGTTCCGTTCAGGAGCGGGCCACGCAGGACAGGCCGGTTTCAACCGGGGAGCCGGCGCGATGGCGGATAAGGTCCCGTCGCGGCTGGGCTCCGCACGTCGCTGCCCGGCGGATCCGGTTCAGCCGGTGACGCCAGCGGGTTCGGCGATACGGTTCTGCTTCTGGAGTTTCTTGCGAATGCGCTGACGCTTGAGTTCGGAGAGATAGTCGACGAACAGCTTGCCGTCGAGGTGGTCGATCTCGTGCTGGATGCACACGGCCAACAGTCCCTCGGCATCGAACTCGAGCGGCTCACCGTCGCGTCCCAGTGCGCGCACCCGGATCTGCTCGGCGCGCCGCACGGGTTCATACACACCGGGTACCGACAGGCAGCCTTCCTCGCTCTCCTGCAGGCCATCGCGGGCAATGATCTCGGGATTGACCAGATACAACGGCTGATTGCTTTCGTCCGAGACATCCGCCACCAGCATACGCAGATGGATATCGACCTGGGTGGCCGCCAAGCCCACGCCTTTGGCCGCGTACATGGTGGCCAGCATGTCGTCGAGCATGCGGCGCACGGCGTCATCCACCTGCGGTACGGACAGAGCCCGGCGACGCAGGCGGGGATCGGGGAAATGCAGAATCTCGAGTATGGCCATGGCGTCTTCGTAAAGTCAGCGGCGATTGCGTCGTTAACCTCATCGGCAGCGCTGATCGGATCTCGAACAGCAGCGCCGAATTTGACCTTCAGTATACCCCTTTGCCAAAAGGGCACGCACGCAAGAGGGATGCCGTGTCGATGCAAAATCCCCCGCGGCCGATTCCGCGATTGTTCGCCGCCGTCCTGGCGACAGCGCTCGTCGCCTGTACCCACTCGACGCCGCCCCTTGAGGCGCCGCGGGCGCCGCTGGCGCCGCCCGAACTGCGATCAGCCGATACGGCAGGCGCCGAGGCCATCCCCTACGGCGCCGAGACAGCGACGGCGTCGGCTGCTTCCACTCCCGTCGTCTGGCGCGAGGATCGTCCTGCACGCTACGTCGTGCGACGCGGCGACACCCTGTGGGACATCGCGGCGCGCTTCCTGCGTGACCCTTGGCGGTGGCCGGAAGTGTGGCGCGCCAATCCCCAAGTCCGCAATCCGCACAGGATCTATCCCGGAGACGTGCTCGAAGTTGCGATGATCGACGGCCAGCGCAGGCTTCAGCCGGTCGAGCCTCCCCTGCCCATCGAGCGGCTCGTCCCCACCGTGCGCCGCGAACCGATTGAAACAGCGATTCCGGCACTTCCCTACGAACGCATCGCCCCATTTCTGAACGAGACCGCATCGGTCGACCCCAAGACCTTGAGCAAATCGCCCTATGTGCTGCGGGCGTTCAATGCCGAACAACTCATCATGGGCTTGGGGGACCGCATCTATGTTCGTGGCACGGATGCGCCCGCCGGCACGGTATTCCAGATCGTGACCGAAACCGGAAGCGCCCTCCGCGATCCGGACACCCGCAAGCTGCTGGGCTACCAGGTCGACGTCCTGGGCAGCGTACGAATCGCTCAGGCTGGCGATCCCGCCGAAGCCCTCATCATCCAGAGTCGTCGCGAAATCCATGCGAAACAACGCCTGCTACCAGTACCCGAGTCGGTAACACTCCCGGATCTCCTGCCCAGCGTGCCGGGGCAGACGGTCTCCGGGCGAGTCTTGTTGCTGACCGACGCCATTTCGCAAGCCGGCCAACATCAATCAGTCACCCTGAGCGTGGGCACCGGCGCGGGGGTGGAAGTCGGCCATGTCCTCACCGTGTACGGTGCCGGAGGTCGGATGGAAGACCCGGTACGGGGCGGCACCGTGGTTCTTCCCGAGCGCGCCATCGGCGAAGTGCTGATCTTCCGCGTGTCCGAATCGGTCAGCCAAGGCTTGATCGTGCGCAGCACCCGCAGCATCAAGATCGGTGACCGTGTCGCCACGCCTTCATGAGAGACTGCGCGACCACGACGGAGCGTGAACGGGCCGCCTCCTTGGCTCTGTTGCGCGTGCCAGGTGTCGGGCCGATCACGTTCGAGCGGCTGGTCGCACACTTCGGCAGTTGCGCTCAGGTGCTGGCAGCAGGCGATGCCGGTTGGACGGATGCAGGCGTTCCGGCGACCTTGCGGGCGCAACTGCGGACCCCGAACTGGCCGCTCGTCGAGTCCGATCTGCGCTGGCTCGAGATGCCGCGCCACCACCTGCTTCGGCGGGACCAACCGGCCTATCCGGAACGGCTCGCCATCTTGCCAGGCGCCCCGCCGCTGCTCTTCGTCAAGGGGGACCCGGAAGTACTCCGCCAGCCCGCAGTCGCCATCGTCGGCAGCCGCAATCCCAGCGGACATGGCCGCCGCGTGGCCAGCGACTTTGCCGGCGAGCTGGTCCGCTACGGGCTCGTGATCACCAGCGGATTGGCCGTAGGCATCGATGCCGCGGCGCACCGCGGAGCGCTGGCCGCGGGCGGCCTGTCGGTGGCCGTGTGCGGCACCGGACTGGATACAGTCTATCCGCGCAGCCATGCCCGGCTGGCCGATGAACTGGCCACGGAAGGGGCTCTGGTCAGCGAATGGCCGCCGGGCACACCTGCATTGCCCGCCCATTTCCCGCGACGCAACCGCATCATCAGCGGGCTGACGCTGGGGACGCTCGTGGTCGAGGCAGCCGTGCGCAGCGGCTCCTTGATCACCGCCAGACTGGCCGCCGAACAGGGCCGCGAAGTCTTCGCCATCCCGGGCAGCATCGACAACCCCCTCGCACGCGGCTGTCACGCCCTGATCCGCCAAGGCGCCAAGCTCGTCGAATCCACCGCCGACATCCTCGAGGAACTGCCAGCCCAGCTTGGTCGAGCGCAGTCCCTTCAGCCCGAATCACTCCCGACGGAGGTGGCCCCAAGCGCCGACCCGGCAGCACAAGTGCTGCTCGATGCCCTGGGACACGCATCCGCCAGCCTGGATGAACTCGTCGAACGGGCCGGATTGACGCCGCAAACGCTTTCCTCCATGCTCCTGACCATGGAATTGCAGGGACTTGTGGAGGTCCTGCCAGGTGGTCGCTATGGACGGCTGCGCGGATGACGGGGAGAGTTGATGAAAGAAAGCATGCTCGATGTGCTGATTTACTTGTTCGATCACTACATGGACGAGGAAGCAGATCTGGGTGCCGACCGGGATGATCTGACGGAAGAGCTGGAAGCCGCCGGCTTCCGCGACGGTGAAATCCACAAAGCCTTCGAGTGGCTCGATGCCTTGGCCGCCCACCGAGACAGCGATACTTGCGCACCCATCAGCCAGGAATTGTCAGTGCGGGTGTTTTCCGAACCGGAAATGGAACGTCTGGACACCGAGATGCGCGGTCTGCTGCTCTATCTGGGCCAGAACGGCATCCTTACTCCCCTGCATCGCGAAATCGTCATCGAACGCATCATGGCGCTGGATGAGGACGACATCGACCTGGAACAAGTGAAATGGGTCGTGCTGATGGTCCTGTTCAACATGCCGGGCCAGGAAGGCCCCTATGCCTGGATGGAGGATTTCATGTTCGAGGAGCAGGTCGGCCTGTTCCACTGATCCGCCGCGCTGCCCGCCTGTCAAGGGGGCTCCCCCGCCAGCCCCCATTCGGGACCTCTGTCTCCCCGGAATTGCGTGCTCATGAGCCATTACCTCCTCATCGTCGAATCCCCCGCCAAAGCCAAGACCATCAACAAATATCTCGGCAAGGAGTTCCAGGTTCTGGCCTCCTACGGGCACGTCCGCGACCTGGTGCCCAAGGAAGGCGCGGTAGACCCGGCGCACGGCTTTGCCATGAAGTACGCGCCCATCGCGCGCAGCAGCAAGCATCTGGACGCCATCGCCAGCGCGCTCGGCAAGACCGATATCGTCTACCTCGCGACCGACCCGGACCGTGAGGGAGAGGCGATCTCCTGGCATCTGCAGCAGTTCCTGGAGGAAAAAGGGCTGCTCAAAGGCAAGCCCGTGCAGCGCGTGGTGTTTCATGAGATCACCCAGCGCGCCATCACCGAGGCGATGAAGCACCCGCGCGACATTTCCACCGATCTGGTCAATGCCCAGCAGGCGCGGCGGGCGCTGGATTATCTGGTGGGCTTCAACCTGTCGCCCTTGCTGTGGCGCAAGGTGCGTCGCGGCTTGTCCGCCGGCCGGGTGCAGAGCCCGGCCTTGCGGCTGATCGTGGAGCGCGAGGAGGAAATCGAGCGCTTCGAGGCGCGCGAATACTGGACCGTCGAGGCGGAGCTGATCAAGGGCACGCACCATTTTCCGGCCCGATTGATCGAACTCGAAGGCGAAAAGATCGAGCAATTCTCGATCACCGATGCCGCGCGCGCGGAAACGGTCCGCACACGCCTGCTCGCAGCAGCCCAGGGCGCGCTCAACGTCGAGCGTGTCGAACGCAAGCAGAAGAAACGCAACCCCGCCGCGCCCTTCATCACCTCCACCTTGCAGCAGGAAGCCGCGCGCAAGCTGGGCTTTACCGCCAAGCGCACCATGCAGATCGCCCAGCAGCTCTACGAGGGCATCGATCTGGGCGGCGAGCAGGTCGGCCTCATCACCTACATGCGCACCGACTCGGTCGCCCTCGCCCAGGAAGCCGTGCAGGAAATCCGTGCCTACATCGAGGAGCGCTACGGCAAGGATCAGGTCCCCGCGCAGCCGCGAATCTACAAGACCCGCGCCAAGAACGCACAGGAAGCGCATGAGGCCATCCGGCCCACCGCGATTGCGCGCGATCCGGGCGCCCTGCGCCGCGCCTTGAGCCCCGATCAGGCCAAGCTCTACGAACTCATCTGGAAACGCACGCTCGCCTCCCAGATGCTGCACGCCACCTATGACACGGTCAGCGTCACGCTCACCGCCGGCGACGCGGGCCGTTTCCGGGCCACCGGCCAGACCCTCGTGCACCCCGGCTTCATCGCGGTCTACCAGGAAGGACGCGACGAGCAGAGCGACGAGGACGAGAACCGCGAACTGCCGCCGCTGGCCGAAGGCGAATCGATCCCGCTGACCGATATCCGGACCGACCAGCATTTCACCGAGCCGCCGCCGCGCTTTTCCGAAGCCACTCTGGTCAAGGCGCTGGAAGAATTCGGCATCGGCCGACCCTCGACTTATGCCAGCATCATCTCCACCCTGCAGGACCGCGAATATGTGGTGCTGGACCGCAAGCGCTTCGTCCCAACCGATGTCGGCCGCATCGTCAACCGCTTCCTGACCCAGCATTTCACCCAGTATGTCGACTACCAGTTCACGGCGCGGCTGGAAGACCAGCTCGACGCCATTTCGCGCGGCGAACGCGACTGGGTGCCGGTACTGGAGGATTTCTGGACGCCGTTCAAGCAGCGCGTCGACGAGACACTGGAAAACGTCTCCCGCGCCGAGGTCACCACCGAAGCGCTGGATGAGGCCTGCCCCAAATGCGGCAAGCCGCTCGCCATCCGTCTCGGTCGGCGCGGTCGTTTCGTCGGCTGCAGCGGTTATCCCGAGTGTGACTACACCCGCAACCTCGAGGACAAGGGCGAGGAAGCGCCGCCCGAGCGGGTGGAAGGCCGTGTCTGCCCGGAATGCAGTTCGCCCCTCGAGATCAAGCACGGCCGCTATGGCAAGTTCATCGGCTGCAGCAGCTACCCCAAGTGCAAGCACATCGAGCCGCTCGTCAAGCCGCTCGAAACCGGCGTCACCTGCCCGGAATGCCGCGAGGGCGAACTGCTGCAACGCAAGTCCCGCTACGGCAAGCTGTTCTATTCCTGCAACCGTTACCCGGGCTGCAAATACGCAGTGTGGAATCCACCGCTGGCCGAACCCTGCCCGCAATGCGGCTGGCCCATCCTGACCCTCAAGACCACCAAGCGCCGCGGCACTGAAAAAGTCTGTCCGCAGAAGGAATGCGGCTACGCGGTGCCGGCAGAGGACACGGCGCTGGCGGATGCGGGCTGAGGCGATCCCGACGGACCACCAGCTGCGCCGCGCGGCACGCTTGCTGCGCGCAGGGTCGATCCTTGCCTACCCCACCGAAGGCGTGTTCGGCCTGGGCTGTGATCCAGACCAACCGGCGGCCCTGCGGCGACTGCTGGCGCTCAAGGGGCGGCGCGTCGACAAGGGCCTGATCCTGCTCGCCGCCAACATGAGCCAGCTGAGCCGCTTCATGGCGCTCCTGACCCCTGCCCAGCGGGAGCGCCTCATCGCGAGCTGGCCCGGGCCGGTCACGTGGATCGTCCCGGCCCGGCCCGGCCTCGACCCCCTCCTGACCGGCGGGCGTACCACGCTGGCGATGCGTGTCACCGCCCATGGCCCTGCCCGCGCGCTGTGTCGGGCCTTTGGCGGCGCCATCGTCTCGACCAGCGCCAACCGCAGCGGCCACCCGCCGGCGCGCTCTCGCCTGGCGGTGCAGCGCACGCTCGGACCGCTCCCCTGTCTGCCCGGCCGATTGGGCGATCTCGCCGGTCCCACGGCCATTTTCGATCTCACCTCGGGGCGCTGCCTGCGCCCCGGACCTTCGAAGGAAGCCTCATGAGTACCGATGTGATCGATGTCGCAGCCGTCAAAGCCTATCTGCTGGCGCTGCAGTCGCACCTGTGCGGCGCGGTCGAGTCCGCCGATGGCGGCGCCCGATTTCACGAGGACCTGTGGGAGCGTCCGGAGGGCGGCGGTGGCCGCACGCGGGTGCTCGCAGGTGGCCAGCTCATGGAGCAGGCCGGGATCAACTTTTCTCATGTGCACGGCCCGCAGTTGCCAGCCTCGGCGACGGCCCAGCGACCCGACCTCGCCGGCTGCTCCTTCCAGGCGCTGGGCGTCTCGCTGGTGTTTCATCCGCGCAATCCGCACGTCCCCACCACGCACGCCAACGTGCGCCTGTTCGTCGCCGAGCGGCCGGACGCCGCGCCGGTGTGGTGGTTTGGCGGCGGCTTCGATCTCACGCCCTACTATCCGGTCCATGAGGACGTGCTGCACTGGCACCGCACCGCGCGCGCGGCCTGCGCCGGGTACGCCCCCGATGCCTACGATCGATTCAAGACTGCCTGCGACCGCTATTTCTACCTCCCGCATCGCGGCGAGACGCGTGGCGTCGGCGGGCTGTTCTTCGACGACCTGAACGACGGCGGCTTCGAGCACTGCTTCGCCTTTCTGCGCGCGGTCGGCGATCATTTCTGGCCGGCCTACGCCCCCATCGTCGCGCGGCGCAGAGACACGCCCTATGGCGAACCGGAGCGGGCTTTCCAACTCTATCGCCGCGGACGCTACGTGGAATTCAACCTGGTCTACGACCGCGGCACGCTGTTCGGACTGCAATCGGGCGGGCGCACCGAGTCCATCCTGATGTCATTGCCCCCTTTGGCGCGCTGGGCGTATGACTGGCATCCGGCCGAGGGCAGCGCGGAGGCCCAACTTACACGCGACTATCTCAAGCCCCGCGACTGGCTGCGCGAGGCCGGCGAGATCGCCTGATGCGCCCATGACCCTCACCGAACTGCGCTACCTGATCGCTCTGGATCACGAACGGCATTTCGGCCGCGCCGCCGAACGCTGTTTCGTCAGTCAGCCCACATTGAGCGTCGCCGTGCGCAAGCTGGAGGACGAACTGGGCGTGACCCTGTTCGAACGCAATCGCAATGAGGTCGCGCCGACGCCCATCGGCCTGCGTGTCCTGGAACAGGCGCGCGTGGTCCTGGAGGAAGCCCGTCTCATCACCCAGATCGCTCAGGACGGCAAGGATCCCTTGCGCGGCGCGCTGCGCCTCGGCGCCATCTACACCATCGGGCCCTATCTCCTGCCGCGCCTGATCGCCCCGCTCGCCCGGCTCGCGCCCGACATGCCGCTCGTCATCGAGGAAAATTACACGGCGGTACTCACGGAACGCCTGCGCCAAGGCACGCTGGATGTCATCATCCTGTCGCTGCCCTATGAACACCCGACGCTGTGCACCTTGCCGCTCTACGACGAGCCCTTCGTGGTCATCACGCCCCCGCAGCATCCCTGGCGAACGCGGGCCACGATCCGCGCGGAAGACCTGGGCGGCGAGAACGTCCTGCTCTTGGGCGAAGGGCACTGCTTTCGCGATCAGGTCCTGCAGGCGTGCCCGCGGTGTGTGCCCGACAAGCAGCAGCGCCGCCCGCTGCAGGATTTCGAAGGCGCCAGCCTCGAGACCCTGCGCCAGATGGTCGCCAGTGGTCTGGGCGTGAGCGTGCTGCCCCACACGGCGGCGCTTGCCTTTCCCGCGCTGGAGGGCCTGCTGCAGGTCAAACCGTTCGCCGCGAGCGCGCCGCAGCGGCGCGTTGCGCTGGCCTGGCGCCGCAGTTTCCCGCGGCACGCCGCGATCGACGCGCTGCAGCGGGCGATCCGCGCCTGCGAGCTGCCAGGTGTGACTTATCTCGAGGAAGCAGCGCCCGGCTGCTGAATGCACCATAATCGTCTCGCAATCGCGCCCCATCGCGGGCACACTTGACCGCCCACGGAGCCACAGGAGCAGCAGGCCATGAGCCAGGGAACCAGCAAGGACTACGAAGCCTCGATCGTCCGCTATTACGACGAAAGTGCCATCGACTATCGCATGTTGTGGCGGCTGGACCGCTGCATGGCGCTGCACTTCGGCTATTGGGACGAGACGACCAAAGGCGTGTCCGACGCCCTGCTGCGGGAAAACCAGATTCTGGCCGAGCGCGCCGGCATCACGGATCAGGACACCGTGCTCGACGCCGGCTGCGGCGTGGGCGGCAGCGCGATCTGGCTGGCGCGCGAGAAAGGTGCACGCGTCACCGGTATCACCATCACCCCGCATCAGGTCGATGCCGCCTACAAGAACGCCAAGCGCCACAACGTCATGGACAAGGTCCGCTTCGAGCGGCGCGACTTCGTTGCCACCGGCTATCCTGACGCCAGCTTCGACGTGGTCTGGGCCGTGGAATCGGTCTGCCACGCCGAGGACAAGGCCGATTTCATCCGCGAGGCCTATCGCGTGCTCAAGCCGGGCGGCCGGCTGATCCTGGCCGATTTCTTCGCTGCCCGCGAGCGCTTCAACCCCGAGCAACAGGCACTCATGGACGAATGGGCCTCGGGCTGGAGCGTCAAGGCATTCGCCTACAGCGGGGCTTTTCGCGCCGCGCTGGAACAGACCGGCTTCACGGACATCCACATGCAGGATGCCAGCGACAACATCCGCCCCTCGGCCAAGCGACTCTACCAGTACGCCGTGCTGTCGCGCTGGGGCGGCAAGCTACTGATGTATCTGCGCATCCGCACCAAGGCCCAGGACGGCAACATCCGCGCCGTGCACCGGCAATGGAAAGCGCTCAACCAGGGGCTGTGGCACTACTGCATCTTCCAGGCGCGCAAGCCAGCCTGATGCGAGCCTCTTGCCGCCGGCGGGCGCTGCTCCGCTCGCCGGCGGTCAGGTCAGGAACAGCGGGCGACGGATAAGGAGCGCCTCACTTGGCGGCATCGCGGCCTTTGTGCGCCGATGCCTGCGAAATCGCAGCCAAGGTCAGCGCGCTGCCCAGCGTGGCGAGAAACATGTCCCAGTGCGCGTCCCAGACATCCCCCTGAGTGCCGAGATAGGCCTGACCGAGTTCGCCGCCGAAGCACAATGCGGCCGCCCATTCGACGAGTTCATAGGCCATCGAATGCGACATCATGAAGCTGAGCGGCAATAGCCAGCCCCAAATGCCACTCAGACCCGGCACGCCGCGCCTGAGAATCTCGAGCCAGATCGGTGTCACCAGCAGGCCATAGGCGAAATGCACCAACCGGTCGTAGTGATTGCGCCGAAACCCCAGCAGCTCATTCAGCGAGGCGCCCGTCAGTGTTTGCCACCAGCGGTCGTACGGCACCTCGGCGTAGGTGTAATGGCTGCCCACCGCATGCAGACAGAAAAACACGAACAAGGCCACGTAGGCACCGTTCGACACCGGCGAGCGCGCGCCATGCCAGACAATCAGCGGCACGAACACGAACACCAGCACGTTTTCCAGCAGCCAATCCGCCGGATAAAGCGGCCGGATGGCGCACATCGACCAGACAAGGCCATACAGCGCAAGCAGGATCAGCGGCACGCGACGCGAATACAAGGAGAGAATTCCTGGGCGACACCCGCAGCGAGGGGGAGACGCAGTATAGCCGCAAGCTGGACACCGCATACGATCCTCGCAGCGCATCCGCCGCCGGCTTGAGTGCGCCGCCCGTGAGAACCATGGCCCGGCATCCGGCCGGTCTCACCGCAGCCATGGGCGACCCCAGACATCCGCCATGGGATCGCCCGTGCAGCGCGGCCGGCTCAAACGCTGAGGTAGGCCTGCACGAGCGCGTCGGTCAGATCGGCGATGGCGCCGCCGGCCACCACCCGCCCTCGCTCCAGAATGTGGAAATCGCTGGCCGTGCTGCGGGCAAAGGCCAGTTTTTGTTCCACCAGGATCACGGTCAGGCCTTCCTCGCGGTTGAGCCGGCGGATGATCGCCCCGATGTCGGCGACGATGTTGGGCTGGATGCCTTCCGTCGGCTCGTCCAAGATCAGCAGACGCGGGCGCAGCACCAGCGCACGACCGATGGCCAGCTGCTGCTGCTGCCCACCGGACAGATCGCCCCCGCGACGATGGCGCATCTCGCGCAGCACCGGGAAGAGCTCATAGATGCGCTCCGGCACACCGCGTCCGCGCCCCCGTGCCGCCGGCAAACCGATCCGCAGGTTCTCCTCCACCGACAGCCGCGGAAAGATTTCCCGCCCCTGCGGCACGAACCCGATGCCGAGCCGGGCCCGTTCATACGCCGGCCGACCGGCGAGGTTGAGCCCACCGAAAAGGATCTGGCCCGCCCGCGCCGGCAGCTGTCCCATCAGCGTGCGCATCAGCGTGGTCTTGCCCACGCCGTTGCGCCCCATGATGCAGGTGCAGGAGCCCTCCCGGATGTCGAGATCGATGTCCGACAGGATGCGGCTCTGGCCATAGGCCTGCTCGAGGCCGACGATGCGCAGCAACGGCTCGGCGCTCATGCCATCACCTCGCCCAGATAGACTTCCTGCACCCGGGCATTGGCCTGCACCTGATCCATGCTGCCCTCGGCCAGCACGCTGCCCTGATGCAGCACGGTGACCTTGCGCGCGATGGACCGCACGAAGGCCATGTCGTGTTCCACCACGATCACCGAATGTTTGCCCGCCAGCGCATCGAGCAGCTCGGCGGTGCGCTCGACCTCGCCCGGCGTCATGCCCGCTACCGGCTCGTCCACCAGCAGCACGCGCGGGTTCTGCATCAGCAACATGCCGATTTCCAGCCACTGCTTCTGGCCGTGGGACAACAAACCCGCCAGCCGATCGCGCTCGGGCGCGAGGCCAATGAGACCGAGCACCTCGTCGAGCTGCTGGCGCTGCGCCGCGGTCGGCCGGGCGAAGAGGCTCGCGCGCACCCGCTTGTCGGCCTGCATGGCGACTTCCAGGTTCTCGAACACGCTGAGTTGCTCGAACACGGTCGGCTTCTGGAACTTGCGACCGATACCGGCAGCGGCGATCTCCCACGGCTCGCGACGCAGACAGTCGAGCGTCTGCCCGAACCACACGCTGCCCGCATCGGGTCGCGTCTTGCCGGTGATCACGTCCATCATGGTCGACTTGCCGGCGCCGTTGGGGCCGATGATGCAGCGCAATTCGCCCTCGTCCACGTACAGCGACAGATCGTTCAGCGCCTTGAAACCGTCGAAACTCACGCTCACCGATTCCATGTACAGCACCACGCCGCGGCCGGTTTCAAGGCGATGCGCGAGATCCGCCCGCGGCGCGTCGGGGGCACGGTTCTGCAGCCAGCCGGGCAAGCGCATCAGGCTTTCCCTCCGCGCGCGCGGGTGACGAGGCTCAACAGACCGCCGGGCAGCCACAGCGTCACGGCGATGAAGATGGCCGCGAGGAAGAACAGCCACAGATCGGGATAGGCCGCCGTGAGCCAGCTCTTGGCGCCGTTGACGGCCAGCGCGCCCAGCATGGCGCCGAGCAGTGTGCCGCGACCGCCCACCGCGACCCAGATCGCCATCTCGATCGAATTGGCGGGCTGCAGCTCGCCGGGATTGATGATGCCGACCTGCGGCACGTAGAGCGCTCCGGCGACGGCGCACAGCACGGCCGACAGCGTCCAGACGAACAGCTTGTAGTGCAAGGGGTTGTAGCCGACGAACATGAGCCGACTTTCGGCGTCGCGCAACCCGATGAGGATGCGGCCGATCTTGGCCCGCACCAGATAGCGGCACAGCACATAGGCTGCCGCCACGCACAGGATCGTGACACTGAACAGCGCCGCGCGGGTCGCCGGCTCCTGCAAGGAGTACCCGAGCAGGATCTTGAAATCGGTGAGTCCGTTGTTGCCGCCGAGCCCCGCTTCATTGAGGAAGAACAGCAGCATCATCGCGTAGGTGAGCGCCTGGGTGATGATGGAGAAATACACCCCGCGGATGCGCGAGCGGAACGCCAGATACCCGAAACCGAAGGCGAACAGCCCGGGCACGACGAGCAGCATCGCCAGCGCCCAGGCGGGATGGCCGAAACCGGTCCAGAACCAGGGCAGGCTGTCGCGCTGCAAAAACTCCATGAAGGGCGGGAAAGCCGTTCGGTACAGCCCCGCCTGCGCCGCCACCTGATTCAGGTGCATCCCCATGAGGTAACCGCCCAGGGCGAAGAAGACCCCGTGGCCCAGGCTGAGGATGCCGCAATAACCCCAGATGAGGTCCATCGCCAGCGCCACCAGCGCGTAGCAGGCGAACTTGCCGAGCAGGGGAATCAGATAATCGGGCAGGTGCAACACGCTGTCCGCCGGAAGTGCGAGATTGAGCAGCGGAATCCCGCCGGCCAATGCCGTCACCACCGCAGCAAAAATCATCCAGCCGCCGGGGCTGAACACCTTGGGCGGGTTCACGGCGCCCTGCAGCGAGGCCGTCGATGGGACGCTCGATACCGTCATCGCTCAGGCCTCCACGGCGCGGCCGCGCTGGGCAAAAAGCCCCTGCGGCCGGCGCTGGATGAACAGGATGATCAGCACCAGCACCAGCACCTTGCCCAGCACGGCGCCGATCTCGGGCTCCAGGAACTTGTTGAGCAGCCCGAGCCCGAAAGCGCCGAAAAACGTGCCCGCGAGCTGCCCCACACCGCCCAGCACCACCACCATGAAAGAGTCGACGATGTAGCCCTGGCCGAGATCCGGCGCGACATTGTCGAGCTGCGAGAGCGCCACGCCGCCGAGCCCGGCGATCCCCGACCCCAGCCCGAAGGTCCAGGCATCGATGCTGGCCGTATTGATCCCCATCGCGGCCGCCATCGGCCGGTTCTGGGTCACGGCGCGCACCGTCAATCCCAAGGACGTCCGCTGCAGCAGCAGGAAGGCCATGGACAGCACGGCGAGCGCGAAGACGATGATGGCCAGCCGGTTATAGGTCAGCACCAGACCTTCGGCGACCGTCCAGCCCCCGGCCAGCCAGGAGGGATTGGCCACGCTCACGTTCTGCGCCCCGAAAATCAGACGGACGGCCTGGATCAGCGCCAGACTGATGCCCCAAGTCGCCAGCAGGGTTTCCAGCGGCCGGCCATAGAGATGGCGTATGACGAGTCGCTCCAGCGCCACCCCCACTAGGGCCGTCACGACGAAAGCAGCCGGGATGGCGGCGAACAGATAGCCATCCTGCCAGGCCGGCCACAGGCTCTGAAACAGGCGCTGCACGACGTAGGTCGTATACGCGCCGAGCATGAGCATCTCGCCGTGGGCCATGTTGATCACGCCCATCAGGCCGAAGGTGATGGCCAATCCCAACGCGGACAGCAGCAGGATGCTGCCCAGACTCAAGCCGTAAAACAGGTTGGCGGCCTGACTGGCCCACCATTGGTGACGATCGATCCGATTCAGCGCCTGCACAGCGGCTGCACGGACCGATCCGTCGATCTCGGCGTCGCTCGCCAAGGGCGCGATCAGAGCCCGATCGCTGAGCCGGCCGGCTTGTGCCAGAACGGTCACCGCCTTCAGCCGCACGGCAGGATCTGCGCTTTGCAGGTCGAGCTGGGCCACGGCAATACCCAGCCAGTGCCGCACCGATGCATCGGATTCCTTTTCGAGCCCCGCCCTCAGCACAGCATCGGCTTCGGGTGTCGGCTTTTCGGCCATTGCCCGGGCGCCGGTCAGGCGTTGGCTGGCATCCGGAGAGGTGATCTGCATCTGAGCCCGGACGGCTCCGAGCTGACGCCGCAGGGTATTCGTCAAGGATGGCGCGACCAGTTCGGTGTCGGCCGGTGGCGGCGCGCCGCTGAGGACGTGACGCCAACCGTCAGTCGCCGAACGGTAAACCCCAGCCGCTTGGTCCACCTGGAGCTGGCCTTCGGCCAATTCGGACAACAGCGCGAATGCCCGGGGATCGTTGCTGCTCGCCAGCGCAGCAACTGCTTCGCGCACATCGCTGGCGCTGCCCAGACCCAAGGTGGCCACCGCCGCGGCCAAGGGGTCGTTCGTGCTTTCGGACGCCGCAAGCCGGGGTGGTTGGGCGATGAACAGGCACAACAGGAGAAACGGAATCAATCGCCGGGATGGCATACCAGCCTCACGCACTCGCCATAACGGCGCTGCGCCGGTCTTCCGGACGGGCGCAGCGCGAGCCTTTACGGATCGATGCTCACTGCTTGATGTAAGGGCTCCAAGGCTCGGCCCGGACCGGTCCCTGGGTCTTCCAGACGATCTCGAACTGGCCGTCGGATTGCACCTCGCCGATGAACACGGGCTTGTGCAGATGGTGGTTCTCTTCATCCATCTTCACGGTAAAGCCCGAAGGCGCCTTGAAGCTCTGCCCGGCCATGGCCTTGCGCACGGCGTCCACATCGGTGGTGCCGGCCTTTTCGACCGCCTGCTTCCACATGTGCATGCCGATGTAGGTGGCTTCCATGGGATCGTTGGTCACGCGTTTGGCGCCGCCCGGCAGCTTGGCCTTTTTCACATAGGCCTGCCATTTGTCGATGAAGGACTTGTTCTCGGGTGATTTGATGGACATGAAGTAGTTCCAGGCGGCCAGATGCCCCACCAAGGGCTTGGTGTCGATGCCGCGCAGTTCCTCTTCGCCCACCGAGAAGGCAACGACCGGGATGTCCTGCGCCTTGATGCCTTGGTTGCCCAGTTCCTTGTAGAAGGCCACGTTGGAGTCGCCGTTGATGGTGGACACCACGGCGGTCGGCTTACCGGCGGAGAATTCCTTCACCTTGGCCACGATGGTCTGGTAATCGCTGTGGCCGAACGGGGTGTAGCTTTCCCAGATGTCGGCTTCGGCCACACCCTTGGATTTGAGGAAGGCGCGCAGGATCTTGTTGGTGGTGCGCGGATAGACATAGTCGGTGCCGAGCAGCACCCAGCGCTTCGCGCCGCCGCCGTCCTCGCTCATCAGATATTCCACGGCAGGAATGGCCTGCTGGTTGGGCGCCGCGCCCGTGTAGAAAACGTTCTTCGACTGCTCCTGGCCTTCGTACTGGACCGGGTAGAACAACAGGCCGTTGAGTTCCTCGAACACCGGCAGCACCGACTTGCGGGAGACCGAGGTCCAGCAGCCGAACACGACGGCGACCTTGTCACGCGTCAACAGCTCACGGGCCTTTTCGGCGAACAAGGGCCAGTCTGACGCCGGATCCACCACCACGGGCTCCAGCTTCTTGCCCATCACGCCACCCTTGGCGTTGATCTCGTCGATGGTCATGAGCGCCACGTCCTTCAGCGAGGTTTCGCTGATGGCCATGGTGCCGGAAAGGGAATGGAGGATACCGACCTTGATGGTCTCGGCCGCAGAGACCAAGCCCGCAGCGGTCGCCAAACCGAGCGCGAGCACGGCCATCCCGGCCCGGCGGAACGATTTCGCCTGAATCATGGGAACTCCTCGTCCTTGAAACACGGGGCAAAAAAATGAGGCCCCCGTCAACCGAGCGCCTCATCGTGACGTCACTTCACATCGAAGGCGTACTTGATGCTGAACACCATGGTGTCGCCCTGATCGACTTCATCGCGGGTCTCGCCGCCGACGATGTAGGTCACGGCCATGGTGGCGCCGGTCTCGCCGATCGGACGAGACAGCGTGAAGTTGGCATGGCGGAAGCCGGAATCCTGAAGGGTCACCCCGCCCAGTTTGTCGTTGTCGTCATCGTCGTAGGTGTAATAGCCCAAGTCGATGGCGAAGGTGAAGTTGGAAGGCAATTCGAAAGCGTAGCCGGCGGTCCAGTAGATGTCGCCGCTATTGCCCCAGACGCCATCGTTGAGCAGGTACTGCATCTTGGCGTAGGCGCCCTTGTAGGACACGCCGAGCAACGCTTCAGTCAGGTCGGAATCATCGACGCTGATGTAGTAGTACTGGATCAGCCCGACGTTGAAGGTGACATCGCCCACCGTGGGCGCATAGCCGAAGTAGAAATCGTTTTCGAATCCGGTCTTGGCGGTCGTGTCGTCGCCGGTTTCGTAGTTGTAATCGAGGCTCGATCCCCAGTAGCCCGCATAGAATCCGCTGTCGTGGGTATAGTCGAAGCCGCCCTGCAAGGCCGGATCATCGCTCTCGGCATCATTGGTTACCCCGCGCAGGACGTACTTGGAAAAGACTCCAATGTTGCCGGTAACAGCCGCATGCGCTGATTGCGCCGTAAGCGACAAGACGCCGAGGGCGGTCACGCCCATGATCTGGCGGCTGAGGAATGAGACCTTCATATGGCTTGCTCCTGACAGTGGTTACCCTGAGAAACCGGCCGGCGTTGGCCGGAAGGGACGCCTTGTTATTGGGCCCACGGAGCATCAGCAGAATCCATGCCACCTCCCTCCCGAGCGGTGGCTTGGTCACGGTGTCACGAAGACGACATATACACGGCGTCAGCTGGCCGGCCTGAACACCGCCCCATCAGGTCTTCATGCGGGTGTGACGCACTTTTTTGGTGCGCCATGGCGAGGCGCGGGTCATTTTGGGTCGTCGTGCAAGGCCCGGAGTGCCTATCATCGGCCAGGCAGTCCTTCCCGCTCGATGAAGCTGATCACCTCGGACAACCCGGAGCCGGTCTTGAGGTTGGTGAACACGAAAGGCCGCTCGCCGCGCATGCGCCGCGCATCCCGATCCATCACGTCCAGGCAAGCGCCCACATGCGGAGCCAGATCGGTCTTGTTGATGATGAGCAGGTCGGAGCGGGTGATGCCGGGTCCGCCCTTGCGGGGGATCTTGTCGCCGGCCGAGACGTCGATGACGTACAGCGTGAGATCGGACAACTCCGGGCTGAAGGTGGCCGCGAGGTTGTCGCCGCCACTCTCGACGAACACGAGGTCCAGATCGGGAAAGCGCTCGCCGAGTTCGGCCACGGCGGCGAGATTCATGGACGCATCCTCGCGGATCGCGGTATGCGGGCAGCCGCCGGTTTCCACACCGAGAATGCGCTCGGGGGCGAGCGCGCCGCTGCGCGTGAGAAACTCGGCATCCTCACGGGTATAGATGTCGTTGGTGACGACGGCGATCTGGTAGTGCTCGCGCATCTGCTTGCACAAGGCGTCGACCAGCGCCGTCTTGCCGGAGCCGACCGGCCCGCCGATTCCCACCCGCAACGCCTGCTTTGCACCCATGGCCACCCTCCGGTTCTGCGCCCTGATGCGGCGCCGTAGCCCCCGCACTGCGCGA
Organism: Candidatus Macondimonas sp.; assembly: GCA_035325645.1. Classification (GTDB taxonomy): domain Bacteria; phylum Pseudomonadota; class Gammaproteobacteria; order UBA5335; family UBA5335; genus Macondimonas. The sequence goes on from DAOKZK010000016.1 coordinate 37,308, forward strand.
GTGCCGGTCGATCACCTTACGGGAAACGGGGCCAGGGAAACAGATACCCCGGCGGCAGAGCGCTGCCGTGACTCAGGCGGCCGCCTCGAGGCTCGCCATGTCGATCACGAAGCGGTACCTCACATCGCTTTTCAGCATGCGCTCGTAGGCCTCATTGATGGACTGCATCGGAATCTGCTCGATGTCCGAGACGATGCCGTGCTCGGCACAGAAATCCAGCATCTCCTGGGTCTCGGCGATGCCGCCGATGAGCGAACCGGCGATCTGGCGGCGCTTGAAGATGAGGTTGAACACCTGCGGCGAGGGATGCGGCTCGGCCGGGGCGCCGACCAGGGTCATGGTGCCGTCGCGCTTGAGCAGGCCGAGATAGTCATCCAGCCGATGCGGCGCCGCGACGGTGTTGAGGATGAAATCGAAGCTGTTGCGATGCGCGGCCATCTGCTGCTTGTCCCTGGAGATCACGACCTCATCGGCGCCGAGGCGGCGGGCATCGGCCTCCTTGCCGGGCGAGGTGGTGAACAGCACCACATGCGCGCCCATCGCGTGGGCCAGCTTGACACCCATATGGCCCAGCCCGCCCAGTCCCACGATGGCGACCTTCTTGCCGGGGCCGGCGTGCCAGTGGCGCAGCGGCGAATAGGTGGTGATGCCGGCGCAGAGCAGCGGCGCGACGGCGGCGAGCTGGCGCTCGTCGTGGCGAATGCGGAGCACGAAGTGTTCCTTGACCACGATCAGCTTCGAGTAGCCGCCATAGGTATTGCCACCGTCCTCCTGCGTCGGGCCGTTGTAGGTGCCGGTGAAGCCGTTCTCGCAATACTGCTCGAGCCCCTCGGCGCAGGACGGGCAACGTTGGCAGCTGTCGACCATGCAGCCGACGCCGGCCAGATCCCCGACCTTGAATCGGGTGACCTCGGCGCCCACCGCCCGCACGCGGCCGACGATCTCATGGCCGGGCACGCTGGGATAGATGGTGTTGTGCCATTCGTTGCGGGCGGTATGCAGATCGGAGTGGCAAACGCCGCAGTAGAGGATGTCGATCACCACATCCTGCGGGCCGGGATCGCGGCGCTCGAAGCTGAACGGCTGCAAAGGACTGGTGGCATCATGGGCGGCATAGCCGTGAGTTTTCATCGAAGGCTCTCCTGAATGAGGGGGTCAGTGACGCCGTCTTCGCCGGATGGACGTGCGCGTGGATCAGAGCCCTATGGAGTGCAACCGCAGCGGAAGGTTCCGGGCCGCCAAAAGAGGTCACGAACCGACCCTCGCAACGCCGTGACAGCACACCCTTGGCGGCATCGGCAGCTCTGCGCGGCGACGCTGGTGCTTACCGCAGCGGCAAACGAACCTCGACACGCAAACCCCGGCCAGCCTTCCCGGGCGAGATCCGTGCGGACCCGCGGTGCAATTCGAGCACCCGGCGCACGATCGACAAGCCCAGGCCGGAACCCGGGCTCTCCATCCCAGGCGGACGGAAAAAGCGCTCCCAGACCCTTTCGCGCATGGCCTCGGGAATGCCCGGCCCGGAGTCCTCGACCACCAGCCGCGCGTGCGTATCCTCAAGACCAAGCGTCACGCAGATCCGGCCGCCGGGCGGCGTATACCGGATGGCATTATCGAGCAGATTGCGCATCATGATCGCAAGGGCGTCCGGCTGTGCATGGTCCAACAGACACGCCTCGGCGGACATCTCCAGACTCAGATCCTGTTCTTTCGCCACGGCCGCCGGCGCGAGTTCGGCGACACTCGCCGCCAGCACCGCCCTCAGATCCACTTGCGTCATCCTGATTTGGTCTGCGGCCTGTTCCAGTCGGGCCAGTTGAAGCATTTGCGAGACGGTGCGCGAGAGTCGATCGATGCCTTTCAGCAGCCGCTGATGTGCAATTTGCCGGCTCGCCTCATCGGCCAATGGGTCCAGCCCCTCGATCTGGAGCCGCACCAGCGCCAAGGGTGTACGCAGCTCATGCGCAGCGTCGCTGGTGAAGCGCCTTTCCTGCGCCAAGGCCTGATCCAGACGCGCCATGAGCTCGTTGATCGCCACGATGATGGGCCTCAGCTCTGCGGGCAGGTCCTCCAGCGGCAAGGGATCCAGTCGATCGGGACGCCGCGCGGTGATGTCCGCAACGAGGACCTTCAGCGGCGCAAGGCCCCGACTGACCAGCCAGGCCATCAACACGGCCGACAAGGGAATCAGCGCCAGATTCTTGCTCAGTGTCCGCCGGGCAATCATCTCGGCCATTTCGCCACGCACGTCCCCGCGTTCCGCAACCTGAATCATGAGCCCGTGGTCGGCGTCGGGAAGCGTGAACACGCGCCAGTCGGCGATGGCGTCGTGCACGTCCTGATAACCCTCACGGAGCGGGTGATAGGGTCGGTCGGCGGGGGCCGATGCCGATCGGGCAACCAAACGGTCATCCTGCCAGACCTGAAAATTGAGCTTGCGTTCATAAAAGTGCCCGACGCCCTGGGTTTCGAGGGGTGCGCCCCACACCAGCGTCGGCTGATCGGCCTGCGGAAGGGCATCGGCGAGGAGGTTATGAACGATGCGGGCGTATTGGGCGAGGTGCGCGTCAAAGATTTCTTCGGTTTCGTGATAGCTATCCCGATAGCTCCACAGGCTGTCGAGCACGGAAATGGTCATCAGCGTCGCCAGTAGCCCGACGATCAGACGCAGGCGCAGGCTGGTCATGCCGGGCGTTCGACCAGGTAACCCACGCCGCGCACGGTGCGGATGAGCCCCACGCCCAGCTTGCGCCGCAAATGATGGATGTGGACCTCGATGGCGTTGCTTTCGACATCCTGCCCCCACCCGTACAACGTCTCTTCCAGCTCGGCCCGGGACTGCACCTGTCCCGCATGCGCGAGCAACGCATGCAGCAACGCAAACTCGCGGCGGCTGAGGTCGACGGGTCGACCGCGCACACTGACCCGCATTGAGGCAGGATCCAAGACCAATGCGCCATGTACGAGCAGGGCCTGATGGCGGCCCTGGCGGCGGCGTTGCACGGCCCGCAGCCGCGCCGTGAGTTCGTCGATGGAAAACGGCTTGACCAGATAATCGTCCGCGCCGGCGTCGAGCCCGCGGACGCGGTCCTCCACAGCATCACGCGCGGTGAGAATGACGACAGGCTCGTTAAAACCGGCGCTCCGCAGCCGTTTGAGGTAAGCCAATCCGTCTTCGCCCGGCAACCCCAAATCGAGCAACAGGACATCGAAGACTTCCCCGTGCAGCATGGCCTGGGCCTGCGCGGTAGAGCGCACCCAAGTCGGCTGATGCCCTTTTGCACGCAATGCGTCGCTGAGCGCCGGCCCGAAATCGGGATCATCTTCGATGATTAATAGCCGCATGCGACTTATGTTTGTTAACCTGCGCTGCCTTGTTGCCGGCTCGGCAGCCGGCATCGGGAGGGCACCATTCAACCCAAGCCAGACCTCGACCGCCAAGTACTGCCCGACTCCGTATAGAATGGAGCCGCTTGCCGTGCATCAGGTCGAACTGCATCGCCGGCGGCCGGCGGGGGATGGGTGGCCCATAAACACAACAAGCGATCGTTTCAATGGAATGAGGAGGAATATCGTACCATGCGGAAGTCTAAAGCAATGGCGAGAAGCGCCGTGGTTGGGCTGGGCGTCCTGGCATGTGCCGGTTTGGCCCATGCCGCTCCCGAAGGGGAGCTCAGCGCAGCACGGACCATGGAAGTGGTGAATGTCAAGGGCAGCGCGCTGGGCGCCCTGAAAGGTCAGGCGTTCAGCGACTATTCGGTCATGGCGGTTTCAGGCGGGAAGCTCGCTGCCATCCCGTTTCAGTTCGACGACATGAACGAACGCGGCTTTCCCTACGTGCCGGGCGGCAAGCTGAAGATCAAGGGCGCTGAGGGCAAGCTCGACGAAAACGATGAACTGGTCTTCATGCTCAAGGACACCGGCGCAAAAGCCACTCCCGAGATGCTCTCGGCAGCCGGCAAGGTGGTTTCCGAGATCAAGCTGGCCGACAGCGGCGTGACGGGTTATGCCTACGTCGTCCAGGGCAATGCCGAGCGCAGCGACAAGGTCTATGCCCGCTACGATCAGAAAACCGGTCTGGTCAAGACGGAAAACTGGAGTCTGCAGCTCGATCCCAGCAAGCCGCTCAGCTGGAGCGACATGAAGGTCAACACCTTCAAGCAGGATCGCAGCATCCTCGACACCATGAAACTGCGTGTCAGGGCCAAACTGGGCTTTGTGAGGGCCACCATCAACAACAACATGGTGCCCAACAAGGTCATCGCCGTGAAGAATGGTCCTGTACGCAGCATCGTCGAGGCCGACGCCTCCATTTCCATCCTCGGCATCCAGCTCCTGTCCGCCGCTGCGGATTTTGTCGCCACCGCGAACTCCTTCGAGGTGCCCGTCCTGGCGACCATCCCCTCCGCGGCCTCCGCCTTGAGCGATCTGGCGATCGAGATCTCGCTGGACTTCAACGAGCTTGAGGGCATGATGGTGCGCTCTGCCCTCACCAGCCAACCCATCACCGCCGGCAAGAAGGCGCCAGGCCCGCTCAAGGCCAGCCTGAAGGACAACTGGTTGAGCGGCTCCCATCCGGACGGGTTCGACATCGCGGCCTTCTTCGGGGTGACGCCGGGTGTGCAGGCCGAGCTTGATGCCCTGTACAAGGACGCCGGCAACGGCGACGACGCGGACGAACCGGAACGCTTCAAGGGCAGCCATCCCCAGGTCGGCTGGTCGGTCACCAAAATCCCGACCGGCGTCGATCTGGACCTGATCGTGAAGCTCTTCTTCGGCGACGGTCTGTGGCAGGGCAACGACCCGACCAATGCCATCAAGCAGCTCAAGGCCCCCATCAAGCCCGAAGTCACGGCGCTCTAAGGCCTATTCGGCGCGTCCAACGAAGAAAGGCCGGTCAAATGACCGGCCTTTCTTTTTTGCGGCTCGAGATCGACTCGATCCGGTGCGCCTCGCGCTCTGTGCCCGAAAGCTCAGAAGCGGCGGGGACCGCCGGGACCACGGCGGGGTCCGCCGCCGCCGGGACCGGCGCCGCGGTCCATGGCCTCGTTCACGCGCAAGCTGCGGCCATTCATATCGGCCCCATCCAGAGCGCTGATGGCTGCGGCTGCATCAGGTCCGTCCATCTCCACGAACCCGAAGCCGCGCGGGCGGCCGGTTTCGCGATCCGAGATCAGTTTGACCGACAGGACATTGCCGTGGGCTTCGAACAAGCTGCGAACTTCATCTTCCGTGGCGTTGAAAGGCAGGTTACCGACATAAATGGACTTGGGCATAAACAGGATTCCTAAACAAAAAAAACAGATGGCCTCGTGGCCCTGTGTAACCGTGGAGCCGCCCTCGAGGGGCAATCACCACACCGAACACCACGGCGCGGACGAAGTGCGCAGCGATGACTACCGACAAGCACAGGCGTATCGGTACCGCTAGTATGCACCCATTCCTGATGCGATACATATAAAAATTTTTTGAACGTCGGGCAGGCTCAGGGACAGGCGGGTCTTGTCCCGACCACGACCGGTGCCGCGATGCACCCGACCACCTTACTCACGTGGCTCAGCCCCTGATCCTTGAGGTAATGTCGGATGCCGGCCGTGATCCGCGGCACAATGAGCGGATCGTAGAACAGGGCCGTGCCGACACCGACAGCGCTCGCTCCAGCCATGAGAAAATCCAGTGCGTCCTCGGCGCTGGCGATGCCGCCCTGTCCGATGATGGGGATGCCATGCGGCTGCGCAACCTGCGCCACCTGGAATACCTTGAGCAGCGCAATCGGCTTGATGGCTGGCCCCGAAAGGCCTCCCTGTACATTGCCGAGCACGGGCCGACGACGGCGTCGATCGATCGCCATTCCCTGGAGCGTATTGATCACCGCGAGAGCGTCCGTACCCGCCTCGATGCAGCGCCGCGCATTTGCCTGAATGTCCGTCTGATTCGGTGAAAGCTTCGTGATCAGCGGCTTGCGCGTTTCACGGCGACAGGCGGCGACCACCCGCGCCGACATCTCCGGATCGTTCCCGAAGGCCACGCCGCCTTCCTTGACGTTGGGACAGGAGATGTTGATCTCGATGGCATCGATGGGTGAGTCATCGAACCTGCGGGTGACCTCCGCGTACTCCTCGACCGTCGATCCGGAGACATTGGCAATGAATCGGGTCTCGGAAAAATCGAGGGTGGGCAGGATGTCCCGAACCACGGCTTCCACACCGGGGTTCTGCAGCCCGATGGCATTGAGCATGCCGCCCGAGGTTTCCCAGATGCGATGTGGCGCATTGCCCATCCGGGCGGTAGCGGTGGTGCCTTTCAGGCAGATCGCCCCGACGTCCCGATTGGAGAAGCCGGCCACCCGCGTATACTCATCGCCAAAGCCGACGCAGCCGGACAGCAGCACCACCGGATTGGCCAACTCCAGCCCGCAAAATCGGATGCGCAACGGATCGGCGAACGAAGCGTCATCGCAACGCGCAACAGTCATCGATTGTCCTTGTCAGATCCATGCGGATACCAGCGTGAGCGCCATCTTATCAAGCCCGCCGACGGGGGCCGAACCATTCTTGCACGTCATTCTGTTCGAGCCCGAAATACCACCCAACACGGGCAACGTCATCCGTTTGTGCGCCAACACGGGCGCTCGCCTGCATCTCGTTCATCCCTTGGGCTTTCAACTCGATGAGGCCCGCTTGCGGCGCGCCGGGCTCGATTACCGTGAATTCGCGCGCCTCGAAGAACATCCGGACCTGGCCAGCTGCCTGGATCGCATCCGGCCGAGCCGACTGTTCGCGCTCTCCACCCGCGGAACCGGCCATGTGTTCGACGTCCGGTTTGCGCGAGGCGATGCGCTGCTGTTCGGACCGGAAAGCCGGGGCCTGCCGGAACAGGTGCTGACGGCCGTCCCCCCCGAATGCGTCGTGCGCCTGCCCATGCAGCCTGGCAACCGCAGTCTGAACCTGTCCAATGCCGTGGCAGTGACCGTCTTCGAAGCCTGGCGCCAACTGGGATTTCCCGGTGCGGCGGAAACCTGATCGTCCCCACTGTCCCAGCCTGCCCGCGCCCGACATCAGAAAAATTCAGGCTTTGCCGAACCGCGGGTCAGAACCTCGACAGCCTCATAGGGACTCAGTCCCTCGTACAGGATGCGATAGACCTGCTCGGTGATGGGCATGCGTACCCCTTCCCGTTGCGCCAGCGTCCAGACGGCAGAGGCCGCCTGCACCCCTTCGACCACTTGGCCGATGTCCTGTTGGGCCTGGGCAGTCGACAGACCCTGCGCGAGCGCCAGCCCCATGCGCCGATTGCGCGACTGATCATCGGTACAGGTGAGCACGAGATCACCCAGTCCGGCGAGCCCCATGAACGTCGATGCCTGCCCGCCCAAAGCCAGGCCCAACCGCATGATCTCGGCCAATCCCCGGGTGATCAGCGCCGCACGACTGTTGGCACCGAAGTGCAGCCCATCCGCGGCGCCGGTGGCGATGGCCAGCACGTTTTTTACCGCGCCGCCGATCTCGACACCGATCACATCAGGACTGGTATAGGCGCGAAAACGCCCGTCATGGAACAATTCCGCGACTTCCCGCGCGAAGCGCTGATCCCGCGAGGCAACGGCAACGGCTGCGGGCAGCCCGGCGGCCACCTCCCGCGCAAACGTCGGGCCGGAGAGCGCGGCCATCGGACGGGCGCCCAGGGTTTCCTCGACCACTTGATGGGGCAGATGGCAACTGCCCTGCTCGAGCCCCTTGGTGGCCCAGATGATGCGGACATTACGCTCGATCAGGGGCTTGAGGCGGCCGCACAGGTCACGCAGGGCATGGCTTGGAACGGCCAGCAGCGAGACTCCGGCCCTATCCACCGCACAACCGAGGTCACCCTCGACCGACAACCCGTCCGGAAAAGCCGCATCCGGCAGGTAGCGCCGATTGCACCGGTCGGCGACCAGCGCCGCGACATGCTCGCTGCTACGGGCCCAGAGCACGGTACGATGGCCGCGTCGCGCCAGGTGAATGGCAAGCGCAGTTCCCCAGGAACCCGCACCCAGGACCGCGACGTCGTGCCGTGCCCGACCGCCGGTCATCGACCCGCCCTCGCCCCTTTTCAGCCAGCCGGTCTGGCGGCTGCGGCCTGACGCTGCTGCAGCCGCTGGGCGTAGAGCAGATCGAAATTCACCGGCGCCAGCAGCAGCTGCGGCAGACCACCCTTGCCCACCAGATCGGACACCGCTTCTCGCGCATAGGGAAACAGCGAGTTGGGGAAAAAGGCGTTGGTCACGGCGTCTAGTTCGATGGTGTTGAGTCCGGAGACCAGAAACAAACCGGCTTGGTGAACTTCGACCATAAACGCGGTCTTGCCATCGATTTGGGCCGTGACCGAGACGCGCAGCACGGCTTCGTAATGATCGGCATTGATCTGGGCGGCATTGTGGTCCATGTCCACCTTCATGACCGGTTGAACATTCAACCCGAACAAAGCAGCGCCCATGGGCAATTCGAAGGAAGCATCCTTCAGATAGATCTTGAGAAGCTGGAGCTGGCGCGCCGCAGCGCTATCTTGCATCGGTTGCATGGTCTCGATTCCTTGGGGTTCAGGATAGGTGGTAAATGGTGGCGTCAGCGGTCGGGCAGACCCAGGCTCGAGCGCAGTCGTCCCTGGCGTTCGAGGGCATGCAACTCGTCGCAATCCCCGACATGCCGACCGTCCACGAACAGCTGCGGCAACGTTTCCCGGCCGCTCCGCAACCGGATGTCCATGCGACCTGCGGGATCCCGATCGAGGCAGACCTCACGGTACACCACCCCATGGCGATCCAGCAGAGCACGCGCCCGCGAGCAATACCCGCACCAGGAAAGTGTGAACAACTCGATCTGCATGCACCACTCAGCGCTTTTCCAGCGGGAGATCGGCCTCGCGCCACGCCCGCAGGCCGCCCCGCAGCAGGACGGCCCGGTGAAATCCAGCCTTCAGCAGGCGCTCCACCACGGCAGTCGCGCTGACTCCCGCTTCGCAGCATACGATCACGGGCCGGTCTTTTAGCCCGTCGAGTCCGGCCAGCGCATCATCGAGCCGCGCCTGGGGTATATTCTTCGCATCCACGATGTGTCCCTGCTTGAACGCAGCCGCATCACGCACGTCCAACACCCACGCGGCCTCCCGGTTGATCATCTGTACCGCCGTGGCCGGATCGACCCCGCCACCGAGGCGGCGCATCCGCTGGATCTCCATCATCACGACAAGCACCAGCACCACCGCGAGGGCGCTGAACAGAAACGGATGCGACATGATGAACGTCTGGATGGACATGCGATGATCCGCGATGAGGGCGATTGGAAGAACAATGATGGGTCATGGACGCCTGTGGGTCCATTATAACTTTGGCAGGCGCCGCCCCGGTACCCGCCGCCGATGGCGCTGGGTCGTCGGCTGCGTCTGGCTATGCAGCACGGCCTGCGCACCGGCGACTGCCGCCACGAGCAATCGGGACCGCGTCGAGCAACGCATGGCGGCTCTGGAACGGCAGATCGAGAAGGATCGTTCGGCCCATGGGCGCGCCGTTGCGGCATTGCGCCGCGCGGAGCAGGCCCTTGCCGAAGCGGTTCGCACCACAGCGCGCCTCGAGGCCGAGCAACAGGCAGCCCACCGGCAACTCGACGCCATCAGCGCCGCCATCCTTCGCCAACAGCGGCGCCTGCGCGGCGACCAGGAGCGGCTCGCGGCTCAACTGCGGGCACGCCAGGCCTTGGGCGCCGACCCTTGGATCAAAGTGCTGCTCACCGACGCCGACCCAGCGCGAAGCGGCCGGGCGCTGACTTACCTGCAGTACCTGCAGGCCGCACAGGCACGGCACATCGAGGACGCGCGCGAACAGCTGGCGGAACTCGCCCGTTTGCAGGCAGAAGCGCGGGCTGCGCAGGCGACGACGCGGCGCCTGCTGGAAGCGCAGCGTGCCGCGACCGACAGCTTGCGCGAAGCGCGTGCCCAGCGGGAACGCGCCGTCCAGCGATGGGCGGGAACGCTGCAAGGACGGGACGAGGCATTGGCGCAATTGCGCAGCGACCAAATGCAGCTCGAGCAAGTGGTCGTGGATCTTCCTGCCACGGCAGCGCGCCCGTCGCCGCCGGCACATGAACCCAGGCAATTGCGGGGACCGTCCAGTCCATTCCCGCAGGGCCCGATCCGCACACTAAGGGGCCGATTGGGCTGGCCGGTCGAGGGCACCGTGCAAGCGCGGTACGGCACCGAACGCCAGGAGGGCCGCATGCATTGGCAGGGCTTGCTGATCGGTGCGCCAGAAGGCACCCCGGTCCGCGCCGTCGCTGACGGCGAAGTCCTGTTTGCCGCGTGGATGCCCCATTATGGGCTGGTCGGCATCGTGGACCACGGCGCCGGTGTACTGAGCCTCTATGGACACAACCAAGCGCTGCTGCGGAGGCCGGGCGAGCGCGTGCGTGCCGGCGAGGTGCTGGGCCGCGTCGGGGTCAGCGGCGGACGTCGAACACCTGCCCTGTACTTCGAGATCCGCAATGACGGCCAGCCGACAAACCCGGAGCGCTGGCTGGCCAAACGCCAAGGCTAGGGAATGTCTGAACAAATTGCCCTGCAGCTGCCAGAATGGGGCAACGGCGTA
>DAOKZK010000017.1:0-41967 GCA_035325645.1 Candidatus Macondimonas sp.
CGAACTGACCCGGGCGCATCTGCAGCGTTTGCAGGCCGAGCAAAAGGCTGGCTGATCGCCGGCGCCCGTCAGCCCGGTAGCGAAAGCAGGTCGCTGTCGTCCTTGAGATCGACACCGGTCAGTTGCCGGCGCAGCGCGGCGCGGCACAGGTACGCGAGCGTGTGGGCGGCGACAGGGTAGGTCAGACCCTCCGGGCGCACATTCGAGATGCAGTTGCGCTCGCCGTCGGTGCGACCGGCGCGCGGCGCGTAGGTGAGGTAGACACCAAGGCTCGCCGGGGAACTCAACCCCGGCCGCTCGCCGATCAGCACTGCGACTAGCCGTGCCCGCACAGCGGACCCTACGTCGTCGCCGATCGCCACCCGCCCCTGCTCGACCAGCACCAGCGGTGTGTTCTGCCAGTCGGTGTCGAAGCGGCCGCGAAATTCCGCCAGCAGCGGCCGCACGTGCTGCTGCACGGCCGACGACGACAACCCGTCCGCCACCACCAGCGCGAGTTCGGCCGCGGCAGCTTCGGCGGTGAGCCGCTCGCGATCGGCATCGCGCAGGCGCCGGCCAAGATCGGGCCGCAGCAGGTAGTCGTGACGACTCGGCGCCGCGCTGTGGGCGCGCAGCACGCGCCAGCCGTCGGTTTCGAGATCGTGTTGCAAGGCATCGGCGTCGAGCGGGCGCAGCACTGCGTCACGAGCCTGTGCGTGGGCGAGGCCAAACCGCAGCACTTCGTCGGTCGGCAGGCTGGCGCCGACCCGGCCGAGCGCGATGCGCGCGGCAGTGTGCCGTCGCAGCGCCTGCCACGGGTCATCCCGCACCAGCCTGCCGTTCTCAGCCGGCTCGACTGGTTCAGGCGACTCGCTCACGTCGGCAGTTCTCGCAGCAGCCGCTGCGTGTCGCCGATCGGCCGCAGCCGGCCCTGCGCGTCCGCAATACCCATGCGCGCCAGCCACGCCTCGAACTCCGGCGCACGTTTGAGCCCCAGCAGCTCGCGCAGGTACAGCGCGTCGTGGAACGACGTGCTCTGGTAATTCAGCATGATGTCGTCGGCGCCCGGGATGCCCATGATGAAGCTGAGGCCCGCATTGGCGAGCAGCGTCATCAGCGTGTCCATGTCGTCCTGGTCGGCCTCGGCATGGTTCGTGTAGCACACGTCGCAGCCCATCGGCACGCCGAGCAGCTTGCCGCAGAAGTGGTCCTCCAGCCCGGCGCGGATGATCTGCTTGCCGTCGTAGAGGTACTCCGGGCCGATGAAGCCGACCACGGTGTTGGTGAGCAGCGGCCGGAACTCCCGCGCCACGGCGTACGCGCGCGCTTCGCAGGTCTGCTGGTCGACGCCGTGGTGCGCGCCGGCCGACAGCGCGCTGCCCTGCCCGGTCTCGAAGTACATGACGTGGTCGCCGAGCGTGCCGCGGCCGAGCGACAGCGCCGCCTCGCGCGCCTCGCGCAGCAGCGCGAGCGTGACGCCGAAGCTGGCGTTGGCCGCCTCGGTGCCGGCGATGGACTGGAACACCAGATCAACCGGTGCGCCCTGTTCGATGGCGGCGATCTGCGTCGTCACGTGCGTCAGCACGCAGCTCTGCATCGGGATGTCGAAGCGCACGCGCAGGTCGTCCAGCATCTGCCACAGGCGGTGCATGCTGGCGAGCGAATCACTGGCCGGGTTGATGCCGACCACGGCGTCACCCGCGCCGTACAGCAGCCCGTCGAGCGTGCTGGCGGCGATGCCCTTGAGGTCATCCGTCGGGTGGTTCGGTTGCAGGCGCACGGCGAGGTGCCCCGGCAGGCCGATGGTGTTGCGAAACCGCGTCACCACGCGGCACTTGCGCGCGGCCAGGATCAGATCCTGATTGCGCATCAGCCTGCTCACGGCGGCCACCATCTCCGGCGTGAGGCCCGGCGCAACGGCCGCGAGCGTGTCGCTATCGGTGCTGTCGAGCAGCAGCCAGTTGCGGAACTCGCCGACCGTGAGGTGGCTCACCGGTGCGAAGGCCGCCCGGTCGTGGCGGTCGACGATCAGGCGCGTGACTTCGTCCGTTTCATACGGAATCAGCGGCTCGTCGACGAAGGTTTTGAGCGGCAGATCGGCCAGCACCATGCGCGCCGCCATGCGCTCCTCGTAGCTGCCGGCACCGAGTCCCGCCAGGTAATCGCCCGACCGGGCCGGGCTCGCCTTCGCCAGCACCTCGCGCAGGTCGGCGAAGACGTAACCGCTCACCCCGACGCGGCTGCGGTAAGGCATGCGTCAGGCCGCGACGTTCACACGCGCTCCAGCATGGCATCCGCCGGCGCCGCGGCGCGCAGCGGCGCAGTCAGCTGGAAATACACGTAACCGGCCGCCATCAGCGCCACGCACAGGCTGCCGATGATGGGGTTGAACCAGGCCATCGCCACCAGACACACCAGCGCCAGTCCGAGCGCGATTGCCGGCACCACGGGATAGCCCGGCGCGCGGAATGGCCGCTCCAGTGCGGGCTCGCTGCGGCGCAGCTTGAACAGGCTCAGCATGCTCATCACGTACAGCACGATGGCGCCGAACACGGACATGGTGATCATGGCGGCGGTGAGGCTCATGCCCTGCAGGTTGATGAGGCCGTCGCTGAAGATGGCGGCGATGCCGACGAGGCCGCCGGCGATGATGGCCCGGTGCGGCGTGCGAAAGCGCGGGTGCAGCGCTGCGAGCCCGGCCGGCAGGTACCCGGCGCGCGCCAGCGCGAAAAACTGGCGCGAGTAGCCGAGGATGATGCCGTGGAAGCTCGCGACGAGCCCGAACAGGCCGATCCACACCAGCATGTGCAGCCAGCCGGAACTGTCGCCGACCACGGTTTTCATGGCCTGCGGCAGCGGGTCGTTGATGCCCGACAGCGCCTTCCAGTCGCCGACGCCGCCGGCGAAGATCATTACGCCGAAGGGCAGCACCAGCAGCGTGAGGATGCCGCTGATATAGGCAATCGGGATGGTGCGCCTCGGGTCCTTGGCCTCCTCGGCCGCCATGGCGGCGCCCTCGATGGCGAGGAAGAACCAGATGGCGAACGGAATGGCCGCGAAGATGCCGGCGATGGCCGCGCCGCCGAACTCATTGCTGCCGGCCCAGCCGTTCAGCACGAAATTGCTGACGCTGAAGCCCGGTGCCACCACGCCCATGAACACCAGCAGCTCCAGCACCGCGAGGAGAGTGACGATCAGCTCGAAGGTGGCGGCGATCTGCACGCCCAGAATGTTGAGCCCCATGAAGACAACGTAAGCCCCGACGGCAGCCACCTTCGGGTCGAGTGCCGGGAACTGCACGTTGAGGTAAGCGCCAATGGCGAGCGCGATGGCCGGCGGCGCGAACACAAATTCGATCAAGGTGGCGAGCCCGGCAAACAATCCGCCCATCGGCCCGAACGCGCGCCGGCTGTACGCAAACGGCCCGCCCGCGTGCGGGATGGCGGCGGTCAGTTCCGTGTAGCTGAAGATGAACGCGGTGTACATGGCCGCCACCAGCACCGTGGTGACCAGAAAGCCGAGCGTGCCGGCGGCGCCCCAGCCGTAACTCCAGCCGAAGTACTCGCCGGAAATCACCAGCCCCACCGCGATGCCCCAGAGGTGCAGCGGCCCCAGACTTGATTTCAGCTCCGTCATGGTCGGCACCCCTTTGGTGTCGTGCGGTTCTCACTGCCGATAGATCGCAGCAAGAAATCCGCCAGACGATGGATCTGCGCTGCGAGCGGCGCAGATGGGCGCCGGCGTGTCGCCGCCGATCCAGCCGAGTGCACTGGGCGCTGCGCCGATGTGCCGTGGTGGGGCAGGCCGCGGGGCAGGCTCCATGCTTGCCCGATGTGGGGTGGCAGTCGAGCGAGAGGCTGAAGAGAGCCCCCGCGCCCTAAAGCCGCGCCAGGCGTTCGCGCTGCGCGTTGAGCTCGCCAAGTTCACGGCGGAGCTGCTCGGCGCGGGCACGTTCCTTCTCGACCACGGCGGCCGGCGCGCGCTCGACGAAGGCGGGGTTCTCGAGGCGTCCCAGCAGGCCGGTCAGCTCCTTTTCCGCCCGCTCCACCTGTTTGGTCAGGCGCTGGCGTTCCGCCGCGACGTCGATCAAGCCGGCGAGCGGAACGGCGATCTTCAGATCGCCCAGGATCGCCAGGGCGGCTTCCGGCAGCGGCTCGCCCGGTGACAGGAAGGCCACGCTTTCCAGGCGCGCCAGCTTGTCGAGATAGGGACGGTAGGCGTCGAGGCGGCACTGGTCCTCCGCGCCGGCGTCCTGCAGGCAGACCGGCAATGGCCGGCTTGGGGCGATGTCCATCTCGCCGCGGATGCGGCGGATGCCGAGGATGAAACCCATCACCCACGCCATGTCTGCCTCGGCGGCTGCGTCGATGCGCGCTGCATCGGGCGCGGGATAAGGGGCCGTCATGATGGTCGCGCCGCTGCGGCCGGCCAGGGGCGCGACGCTCTGCCACAGCGCTTCGGTGATGAAGGGCATGAAGGGGTGCAGCAGGCGCAGCGCGGTCTCCAGCACCCGCACCAGCGTGCGGCGGGTGCCGCGCAGCACGGCCGCATCGGCGCCGCTGTCCTGCAGCGTGGTCTTGGCCAGCTCCAGATACCAGTCGCAGTACTCGCCCCAGACGAACTCATAGGCGGCGCTCGCCGCCAGATCGAAGCGGTAGCCGTCGAGCTGCTCGCGCACGGTGGCCTCGGTGCGCTGCAGCCGCGAGATGATCCAGCGCTCGGCCAATCCCAGCGTGACCGGTGCATCATCGAGGCCGGTGTCCTGCCCCTCGCAGTTCATCAGCACGAAGCGGGCGGCGTTCCACAGCTTGTTGCAGAAGTTGCGGTAGCCCTCGATGCGGCCGAGGTCGAACTTGATGTCGCGGCCGGTGGAGGCGAGCGAGCAGAAGGTGTAGCGCAGCGCGTCGGTGCCGAAGGCGGGGATGCCGTCCGGGAACTGGCGCCGCGTGGCCTGCTCGATCTTCTGCGCCATCTGCGGCTGCATCAGGCCGCTGGTGCGCTTGGCGATGAGCTCGGGCAGGGTGATGCCGTCGATCAGGTCGATCGGATCGAGCACGTTGCCCTTGGACTTAGACATCTTCTGGCCTTCGGCATCGCGCACCAGGCCGTGGATGTAGACCTCGCGGAACGGCACCTCACCGGTGAACTTCAGCCCCATCATGATCATGCGGGCGACCCAGAAGAAGATGATGTCGAAGCCGGTCACCAGCACCGAGGTGGGGTAGAAGGTGCCGAGCTCCGGCGTCTGCTCGGGCCAGCCCAGCGTCGAGAAGGGCCACAGCGCCGAGGAGAACCAGGTGTCGAGCACATCCTCGTCCTGGCGCAGCACCTGATCGGGCGCGATGCCGTGGCGGGCGCGCACCTCGGCTTCGGAGTGGCCGACGTAGACCGTACCGTTCTCGTCGTACCAGGCCGGGATGCGGTGGCCCCACCAGATCTGCCGGCTGATGCACCAGTCCTGGATGTTCTCCAGCCACTGAAAATAGGTCTTGGCCCAGTTCTCGGGCACGAAGCGGATGCGCCCCTGGGCAACCGCCGCGATCGCCGGGCGGGTGATGGCGGCGCGTCCGCCGGGGCGACCGTCGGGCTGGGTCTCGCGGGTCAGATCCACATACCACTGGTCGGTCAGGTAGGGCTCGATCACCGCGCCGGTGCGATCGCCGCGCGGCACCATCAGCCGGTGCGGCTTGACCGCCTCCAACAGCCCCTGGCCCTCGAGGTCGGCGACGATGCGGGCGCGCGCCTCGAAGCGGTCGAGGCCCTGATAGGCGGCCGGCGCCGCGTCGTTGATGCGGGCGTCGATGGTGAAGATGTTGATCAGCGGCAGGTCGTGCCGGCTGCCGACGGCGTGGTCGTTGAAGTCGTGCGCCGGGGTAATCTTGACGCAGCCGGTGCCGAAGGCCGGGTCGACGTAGTCATCGGCGATGATCGGGATCAGCCGGCCGGTCAGCGGCAGCAGCACCTGCTGGCCGATCAGGTGGCGGTAGCGCTCATCCTCGGGATGCACCGCAACCGCAGTGTCGCCGAGCAGGGTCTCCGGGCGGGTCGTGGCGACGATCAGCCATTCCGGCGTCGGCTGGCCCGCGGCGTCGGCGATCGGGTAGCGGATGTGCCAGAGCGAGCCCTCTTCCTCCTCGCTCACCACCTCCAGATCCGAGATGGCGGTGTGCAGCACCGGGTCCCAGTTGACCAGCCGCTGGCCGCGGTAGATCAGCCCCTCCTCGTAGAGGCGCACGAACACCTCGGTCACCGACGCCGACAGCCCGGCGTCCATGGTGAAGCGCTCGCGCGACCAATCGGCCGAGGCGCCCATGCGGCGCAACTGCCGCGAGATGGTGTTGCCCGACTCGGCTTTCCACTGCCAGACCCGTTCCAGAAACGCCTCACGTCCGAGATCGCGGCGCGACAGCCCCTGGGCGGCGAGCTGGCGTTCCACCACCATCTGGGTGGCGATGCCGGCGTGATCGGTGCCCGGCTGCCACAGCGTCGGCGCGCCGCGCATGCGGTGGTAACGCGTCAGCACGTCCATCAGCGTGTCCTGGAAGGCGTGCCCCATGTGCAGCGTGCCGGTGACGTTGGGCGGTGGGATCATGATGCAGTAGGGCGGCTCGGCCGTTTGCGTGAGATCGGGGCGGAAATGGCCGCCGGCCTCCCAGAAGGCGTACCAGTGCGATTCGAGGGCGTGCGGTTCGTAGGACTTGTCCATGATGACTCGGGTAGGAGGGGGCGGTTCAGGCGGCAAGGTGATGCGTTTGCAGGGGATAGCCCCGATCGCGATAGAAGCGGTAGCGCTCGCGTCCCAGCGCGCGTTCGCCGTCGGCGGCGCCGATGACCTCCACCACGCGCTCGAAGCGGCTGAAGAACAGCGGCACAGTGTCGGTCAGGTTCACCAGCACGTCGCTCAGGCGTGTCGGCGGCTCGGTATCGCAGCCCAAAAGGACGGGACTGAGGCCGTCTTCCTGGGCGAGCGGGACGTGGGGAATGAAGCTGCCCTGACGGAAAGTCCAGAGCAGCGTGTCGAGCGCGGCGACGGCCTCGGCATCTGGCGCATGCACATAGATGCCGAGCCCCTGGCGGTAGGCCTTGTCGATGAGGCGGCAGGCGGTGCGATGGCGTTGCTCCGCGCCGCCGTCCTGCAGCAGATAGAACCCGACATGGGTCATGCGCGCGCGGCCTGCTGCATCAGATACTCGAGCAGGAGCGGCACCGGTCGGCCAGTGGCACCCTTTTCCTTGCCCGATTTCCAGGCCGTGCCCGCGATGTCCAGATGGGCCCAGCGCTGATCTTCCACGAAGCGCCACAGGAAGCAGGCGGCGGTGATGCTGCCGCCTTCGCGGCCGCCCACGTTCGCCATGTCGGCGAAGTTGCTGTCCAGCGCCTTTTGATACTCCGGCCACAGCGGCATCTGCCAGGCGCGATCGCCGGTCGCCTCGCCAGCCGCCAGCAGCGCCTTGGCCAGCGCGGCATCGTTGCTGTAGAGCCCGCTGGCATGATGGCCCAGCGCGATGACACACGCTCCGGTGAGGGTGGCGATGTCGATGATGACTTCCGGCTCGTAGCGCTTGGCATAGGTGAGCGCGTCGCAGAGCAGAAGCCGCCCTTCGGCGTCGGTGTTGAGGATTTCGATGGTCTTGCCGGCCATGCTGGTGACGATGTCGCCGGGCTTGCTGGCATTGCCGTCGGGCAGGTTTTCGCTGGCCGGGATGATGCCGACCAGATGGATGGGCAGTTTCATTTGCGAGACGGCCTTGAAGGTCCCGAGCACGCTGGCCGCGCCGCACATGTCGAATTTCATCTCGTCCATGGCCGCGCCGGGTTTGAGGGAGATCCCGCCCGAATCGAAGGTCACGCCCTTGCCGACCAGCGCGATCGGGCGTGTCTTGTCGTGGTCGGCGCCGTATTCCAGCACGATCAGCTTGGGTGGCTGGCGACTGCCGCGGGCGACCGACAACAGCGCGCCCATGCCCAGCGCTTCCATGTCGGCCGTTTCCAGGACCTTGGCCGTGACGGCCGGATCGGCGGTGGCGAGGGCAAGGGCCTGGTCGGCGAGGTAGCTCGGGGTACAGACGTTCGGCGGCAGGTTGCCGAGATGGCGCGCCATGAGCTGGCCGGCCGCAATGGCCTCGGCGTGCCGAATATGGACCTCTGCCTGCTCGAGGTCGCGCCGGCTGTCGACGCCGATCGTCAGGCTGCGCAGACGCCCGTCCTGACCTTCGTCATCCTTCGCAGAGCGGAATCGATAGGCCAACGCCTCGCTGGCCAGCACCATCTCGCGCAGTTTCCAGGCGAGGTCGCGGCTGCGCACCGGCAGACCGGCGAGATAGCTGAAGCCATCCCGCGCACCGCACTGACGCAGGGCCTTGAGCGCCGTGCGCACCACGTCGCGGTACCGACTGTCGTCGAGTTCCCGCTCCTTGCCGCAACCGACCAGCAGCACCCGGTCGCAGAGCGTGCGGGGCAGGTTGTGCAACAGCAGGGTCTGGTTCGGTTTGCCGTCGAGGTCGCCGCGCCGCAGGATGGCCGAGATGGCGCCACCGCTCGCCTTGTCGAGGGCTTGTGCGGCATCGGACAATCGGCGGTGCTCGAAAACGCCCGCGATGACGCAACCGACGCGCTGTTTGTCGGGATTTCCGCTCTTGGCCGCGTATTCCACTGAGACGCTCTCCGTGTAGACTGGTGCCCGGATTCCGGAGCCTCCGGACACGGACAGAAACGCACAAGTGGCCAGACCTCGTTTCCGGCCGCGCTGAACATGCATTTTATGAGAAAGCGCGATTTTTTTGAAACATCAGGCGGAAGATCCTGATGCTGCGCATATTTTCCCGCTACCTGCTGCAGGAAGTGGGATTCTGGGTCCTGGTGCTGACAGGGGTGGTGCTGCTGGTCCTGGCGGGCGGCATCTTCGGTCGGCTGCTGACTGCGGCGGGAGCAGGCGAAATCGCCCCGGAAGTGGTGGGATGGCTGATGCTGTTCACGCTGCCCGAGCAACTGGCCCTGGCCTTGCCGATCGCGCTGTTGCTGGGCATCGTCTTTGGCGTCGGCCGACTTTACCGGGACCATGAAGCCTTCGCGCTGGCGGGCAGCGGCGTGGGCCCGCGTCACTACCTGAAGCCGCTGCTCAGCCTCGCGCTTCTGCTCGCGCTGCCGGTCGGCGCTCTCTCGCTGGCGATCGCGCCGTGGGCTGCCCGGGAAGGACTGGTCATGCGCGAATCGAGCGAACGGGAGGCCAGCCTCAGCTTGCTCCAGGCGGGTCGATTCCTTCCACTTCAAGGGGGGCAGGCGATCTTTTATGCCGAAAAGGCGGATCGCGCCACCGGACGTCTGGAGGACATCCTGATCCGCTTCCGTCAGGATGACGAGGACGTGCTGATCCGGGCCCGCGTGGGCTGGACCCGCCGGGCGGGGGACGGCGTCCGGGAACTCGTGCTCGAGGACGGCTGGCGCTACGATGGCACACCGGGACGCGCCGACTACCAGGTCATTCGCTTCCAGACGCACATCGCGCGATACCGGCTTCCCGAAGTGTTGCCGCGCGCGAGCAAGCGCAGCCTGCAGTCGCCGCTCGCCCTCATGCAGGCCGGGACCCCAGCCGACTGGGCAGAGATCCACCGGCGTCTGGCAGCGCCGGTGTCTCTGTTCGTGTTCGTGCTGGTGGCCCTGCCGCTGGCGCGTTCGGCGCCGCGCAAGCGCAGCAACGGACTGCTGTGGGCGGTGCTGGTGTACGTCATCTTCGGCAACCTCTTGGGCCTGGGACGCAGCGCGCTGGAACAGGGTCGGTTGCCGATCTGGGTCGGACTGTGGTGGGTGCATCTCATGGTGGCGGCCTTGGGCGTCGCCCTGCTGGTCTATCAGAACGGCCGGATCCGTCCCTGGTCGATTTTCAGGTCGTGGGCGCGCGCATGAGCCGACTCGAGCGTTATCTGTTGCGCCATCTGCTCGGCGGGGTCGTGACCGTCACGCTGGTGATGGCGGCGTTGGTGATTTTCGTGAACCTTTTGGGGCAGATCGAAAACCTCGACGACACCCGCTTCGGTCCGTTGCAGTTGTTCGCCTACGTCAGCCTGCGCTTGCCGGCATTTCTGTTTCAGACCCTGCCCGTTGCGGCTTTGCTTGGCGCCTTGCTGGGGCTGGGCAGTCTCGCGGTGCAGCGGGAACTGATCGCGATGCAGGCCCTGGGCCTGCCGATGTGGCGCATGCTCAGGGTGGTGATGCTGGCGTCCGTCCTGATCGGCGGGGGCGCCTGGGTGCTCGGCGATGTGCTCGGGCCGCCGGCCGAATCGATGGCGCGCCAGATGCGTGATGCCCAGCGGTTGGCCGGCCAAGTGGCCCGCATGGCAGATCAGGTCTGGCTGCGTGACGCAAACACCTTCGTGCGCATCGATCGTCTCATCAATGCCCGCTTGCTGCGTGGCGTGGAGATTCTGGAATTCGCCGACGATGGCGCGCTGAGGCAGGTTGTCCGCGCGCCGCGCGCGGTGGTGGAACCCGACGGCTGGCTGTTGTTCGATGCGCAGGGCACGCGCTTCGACCTTGAAGGGGCCAGCGACTTCAGGCAGGCGCAGGGCGTGTGGCCGCTTCGCATCGAGCCGCATCTGGTGGAGGTGCTGGCGGTGCGGGCCGAGACGCTGACGCTGCGCGAACTGTGGCAACAGAAGCAATTCCTGAGCGACAACGGTCTGGAGAGCGAACCCTTCGCGACCCTGTTCTGGACGCGGCTGGTCTTGCCGGTCAGCATCCTGCCGATGGTTCTGCTGGCTTTGCCGTTGACCTTGGGCAGCCTGCGCGACAGCAGCGTGGTGCGCCGAGTGGTCGTCGGTGTCCTGATCGGCGCGGCCTATTACCTGGCTAACCTGACCGTCAGCGGTGGTGGCGTCGTGCTGGGGCTGCCCAACTGGGTGAGCGCCTGGTTGCCGACCCTGGCTCTGGGGCTGTTTGCCGGCTTGCAATTGCGGCGAACGCGGGGCTGACGCGCGGACCGGCTCAGCTGCCCTTGGGCAGGACGATCAGCCGCGTCCCGGAAAGGCGGTCGTGCCAGGCGAGGCCGTCGCGATCGACCCATTGCCACAGGAACCCCAAGCCGCAGACCAGCCAGGACAGCACGGCAGCTGCATAACGGCGGGTCGCCGGGCCCCAGCCGATCGGGAGTCCATCCGGGGTCCGTACCTCGATGCGCCAGGCACGCATGCCCAGCGTTTGCCCTCCGCGGGTCCAGAACCAGCCGAAGAATGCCCAGCCGATGAGCAGCAGATAACCCGTGTAAGCGAGGTTGCCCGGATGGATGGCCTCCCCATGGGTGAGAAACAGCAGCGGAAAGGTGGCGCCCATCCACAGCGCGCCCAAGAGGAGACTGTCATAGAAGATGGCCGCCAAGCGACGCACCAGTCCACAAGGTCTGGGCGCGGCGGAACGGGGAGGGTTCGAAGGTGTCATGGCGCTCCCTAGGGGGTTCGAACCCCTGTTTTCGCCGTGAGAGGGCGACGTCCTGGGCCACTAGACGAAGGGAGCAGGGGGCTCGATCCTGACGCACTGTGAAGATGCGGTCGCCATGTTAAATTAAACCCCATCCAAATTCACAGATGCAAAATACGGCCCGCGTGCACGACATTCCTTCGCTCAGCAATCCGTCACCCGCTTCAGCGCAAGCCCCCGGCCTCGTCATAGTGCCCCGTGCCGAGCACGCGCTGTCGCGTTCCCAGATCGCCGCCCCCGCGCTGAAGGTCCTGTACCGACTCAAGGCGGCCAACTACCAGGCCTTCCTGGTCGGCGGCGGGGTGCGCGACGTGCTGCTGGGGCTGCAACCGAAGGATTTCGACATTGCCACCAACGCCCTGCCCGAAGAGGTACGCGCGACCTTTTCCAATTGCCGCCTGATCGGGCGCCGTTTCCGGCTGGCGCACGTGCACTTCGGCGGGCACGTGGTGGAGGTGGCAACCTTTCGCGGTGCCGGCGCCGAGGGAGACGAGGCGGTGGTGGTGGACGAGCGCGGCCGGGTGCTGCGTGACAACGTCTACGGCAGTCTGGAAGAAGACGCCTGGCGGCGCGATTTCACCGTCAACGCGCTCTACTACAGCATCGAGGATTTCAGCATCCACGATTACGTGGGCGGCATGGCGGATCTCCAGAACCGCGTGCTGCGCCTGATCGGCGATCCCTGGACGCGCTACCGTGAAGACCCGGTGCGCATGCTGCGGGCGGTGCGTTTCGCCGCCAAGCTCGGGTTTTCGCTCGAGGCGCGGACCGCCCAGGCACTGGCTGAACTCTCGGCCCTGTTGGCCGACATCTCGCCTGCACGGCTCTATGACGAATCCCTGAAACTGTTTCTGGGCGGCCATGCGGCGCAGACATTCACCTTGCTGCGCGAGCATGGCTTGTTTGGCTATCTCTTTCCTGCGACCGAGGCGGTGATGCGGCGCGAGGGCGAGCAGGGGCCGACCGTGCGTCTGCTCTATCAGGCCATGGTCAACACCGACCAGCGCATCGCCGAGGGCAAGCCGGTGACGCCGGCCTTTTTGTTCGCAGCCCTGGGCTGGGGGCCGGTGCGCGAGGCCGTCGCGGCGCGCATCGGAGCGGGTATGCCCCCGCCGCAGGCGATGCTGGAGGCCAGCGAGTTCATCGATACGGCCATGCCCGTTCTGCCGCCGCGCCGCTTTCGCGCGCCCATGCAGGAGATCTGGCGCCTGCAGCATCGCTTCGAATCGACGACGCCCAAGCGCGCCCGCGTATTGTTGAGCCATCCGAGGTTTCGTGCCGCTTACGATTTCCTGCTCTTGCGCGGCCATGCGGGCGAGGTCCCGGAGGCCTTGCACAACTGGTGGACGATGCTGCAGCTGGCGTCCAGCGAAGAGCAGGATGCCCTGTTGCAGCAGCCCCCGCAGCTCCTGACAGCGGATGCGGCCCCTGCCCGGCGGCGCCGACGCCGGCGTGCGCCGCGCCGGCGGCCGGAGGGCGCCGCGACCCCATGAGTCGCCGCCCGGTGCCGGTCTATATCGGCTTGGGCAGTAATCAGGGCCATCCGGTTGCCCAGCTCGACCTTGCCTGCGCAGCCCTTGGCGGTTTGCCACAGAGTCGCTTGTGGTTGATTTCCCCCTATTACGTCTCGGCACCGGTGGGCCGGCGTGCTCAGTCGCCCTTCGTCAACGCGGTTGCTGTCTTGGAGACTACTTTGGCGCCCATGGCCTTGCTGCGCGCGCTCGCGCGCATCGAAGCGGCGCACGGCCGGCGCCGCGGCCGCCGCCGCTGGGGGCCGCGACCGCTGGATCTGGATCTCTTGCTCTATGGCGCCCGTCGCATTCGTACAGCGCGTCTCACCGTGCCGCATCCCCGGCTGCAGCAGCGCGCCTTCGTGCTGCGGCCGCTGTGCGAGGTTGCGCCGATCTCGCGTTTGCCGCCCTATAAGGCGCGACTCAAGGCGCGGCTGGGGCGCCTGAGCGCCCAGCGCGTCGTGCCGCTCGCACGTCCCGAGCACTTGCCTCGAGCAGCGCTGAAAAAGTCAGCTCTGAGGCGCGAACAGGGCGACGGTCTTTTGCCTGTGGCTGATGCTGAAGCTGAAGTCGCAGACACTGGGGATGGCTGCGGATCAGAACGGTGGCTTTGAGCAATACCGCCGGCGGACGCGTCGGGACGTGCTCCTGACGACGATGGAGCAGATGGTGCCGTGGTCGGCATCGTGCAAGGTGAGCGCCGTCCTGCCCCAAGCCGGGCAAGGGCCGTCCGCGGGTGGGACTGGAGCGGATGTAAGGAGACGACCTTCGTGCGGCGCGGGTTCGATCTGGCGGACGAGGCGCGCGAGGAAGCATATTCGACAGCGCCGCGGCGCGCCGGTCGTGGGGATCGACCAGGGAGCGGGCGGTGATGCCGGACGCGACGATGCTGTTGAAGTTCCGGCACCTGCAGGAAACGCAGGAACTGCGTGCGGCGTTGTTCCTGCAGGTTGCACAGGACCTGGCAGCACACGGACGGCGGGTGAACAGGGCTGACGCAGAGCGCAGCGCTGACAGCGGCAGAGGCGCGCCTGCTGGAAGACCTGCTGCATGGCCAAGCGCCGGATGTATAGGGACAGCTCTTATGCCAGCCAGACTGCATTCCGCCGGGCATGGCTCCCCAGCCACGGGACAGGGACCGCCGACGGCGGCCGATACCCATGTGGCGTAGCGCCGTTATCTGGAAATGAAAGCCTTGCATGGCGGGGCGGTCCCAAGACCCGCATCGACGAGCTGGACTTGGTCAGCGGCTGCGCTTCGAGCCCGCTGGCCGTAGGCGAGGGCCGCACGGTGCCGGGCGGCGTCGGGATCAGGTGTACGGACTCACGCCGGCCCAAGCGGCATCGCTACCCCGCCTCGAGCTTGCCCGCCGCCGCCAGTGCCGCGATGTAGCCGAAGGTCATCGACGGCCCGATGGTCGCGCCGGGTCCTGGATACGAGTGTCCCATCACCGAGGCCATGCTGTTGCCGGTGGCCCACAGGCCCTCGATCACCCTGCCTTGCCCGTCCAGCACCTGCGCGCGCTCGTTGGTGACAAGACCGCCGCGGGTGCCGATGTCGCCGGGATAGAGCTTGATGGCATAGAACGGCGGCGTGCCGACCGGCGCCAGGTTCGGGTTGCGATGGTACGGGTCGCCGAAGACGTGGTCGTAGGCGCTCTCGCCGCGGTGGAAGTCGGGATCGACGCCGCTTTCCGCGTAGCGATTGAAGGTCTGCACCGAGGCGCGCAGCCGGTCGGCCGGCACGCCGATCTGCGCCGCCAGTGCATCGAGCGTTTGCGCCTTGTAGAAATCGCCGTGCTCGAAGTAGCGGCGCGGCAGCGGCAGTGCCGGCGGCGCAAGCCCCAGCATGTAGGATCTGCGGTTGGTGCGGTCGAGGATGATCCAGCACGGCACGTGGGACACGCCAGTCTGGTTGTGCAGTTCGTGGATGCGGTGCACCACGTCCGAATACGGTGCGGCCTCGTTGACGAAGCGCTCGCCCTGGCTGTTCACCATCAGCGAACCCGGCATCGAGCGCTCGTTGACGGCGAAGTTTGGATAGCGCTGGCCGCCGACCTGGCTCACCGGCCCCCACCATGCATCTTCCATCAGGTCCACGCTCGCGCCGATGGCTTGGCCGGCGCGAATGCCGTCGCCGGTGTCGCTCTCGACGGCGATGGACCACTCGGTGCGCGAGGGCTGCGGGTGGTACTGGTCGCGCATGGCCTGGTTGTGCGCAAAGCCGCCGGCTGCCAGCAGCACGCCGCGGCGGGCGTGGTAGCGGCGCGGCTGGTATTGGTGCAGCACCTCTATACCGGTGACACGGCCGTCCTCCACGATCAGCCGCGTGAGCGGCGTTTCCCGTTCGACCGGGATGCCGGCCTGCAAGACCGAATAGTACAGGCGCCCCGCCACGCCTTGTCCCATGGTCAGCATGGCCTTGCGGGTCAGCACGTTGCGCGCGGTATCCGCGATGGTCCGCAGCAGCTGGCGCCGGCCGCTGGCATGGTGCCGAAGGCCACCCAGGATCTGCGCCCGACGCAGGCTCATCGAGGTGTAGCGCACGCCCGTCATCACTGGTCGGCGCAGGTATTTGAAATGCTCGCCGAGCAGATGGCCGTCGAAGGGCAGCGGTTCGAGCGCCCGGCCATCGGCAAAGCCGCCCGGCGCCTCCGGGTAGTAATCCGCGTAGCCGCGGCTCCACTCGAAGTGCATGGCGCTGTGATCGCGCAGGAAGGCGATCATGTCCGGTCCGTGCCTGAGGTACGCCTCCTGCAGCGCCACCGGCGTGCGCTCACCCACCGTCGCAGCCATGTAGGCGCGGGCAAGCTCCGGGCTGTCGGGCAGACCGCCTGCGAGCGACAGGTAGTTGTTCGGGATCCACACGCAGCCACCGGAGCGCGCCGTGCTGCCACCGACATAGGCCGATTTCTCGACGATCAGCGTGCGCAGACCGTGGTGGCGGGCGGTGAGCGCCGAGGTCATGCCGCCGCCGCCGCTGCCGACCACGATCCAGTCGACTTCCTTCGCCCACGCGCCCATCGGTTGACCTCGTTCGCCCACCGCGCTCCCCCTGTTGTGATGTGGCGCGCATCGACACGCCTTGTCCCGTGTTCCTGCCCTGCCAACGGTTCGTCAGCATGTGGCAGGCGACGACGCTGGGGGCGGGAGAAGCATAGACCTTTATCAACGGAACGACGCGGACCGCAGCCTGATCGGCAGTGAGGCTTTTCACGGCCGCGTCATCTACGAGCAGGAGTTCGAACAGATCCTCCCCGCCCGTGGGTGTTCCTGGCCCAGTCGGTGGTCCGGCAAGCCGACGGCTTCATCCGGGACGACGTCGCGGCGTATTCGCGCTCGCGGCAGCCAGCCGGACGGCCAGGCGCGGGTGTTTCGCAACCGGTGCCGGCGCCCCGTCATGCGCCTGTGCCGCGGTAACGCGCGTACAGAAACGGGGGGTGAAACCGAATCGCCTCCTCGGTCGCGTTGTGCAGCCCGTGGAGGCACCCAGCACAAACGGCGCCGATGCGGCCCGATCAGGCCTCCTTGAACGCACACTCCCTCAGCCGATCTTGCGCCCGTGGCGACCGATTTGATCAGCCTAGCCCTAAAGCGCCGCGATCAGGGGCGGCAGACACATCAGGGCAAGCGCAATGATCAACAGCAGTTTGACCACCACGCCGCCGAGGCTGCCGATCAGCGTCCCGAGCCCCGCCCGCACCGCGTCCCGCCAGGATCGCCCGGTGATGAGTTCGGCGCCGATCGCGCCGACGCCGGCGCCGAGCAGAAAACCGAACGGCGGGAAAAAGAACACCCCCACGACAGATCCGATCAGTGCTCCCCAGACGCCACGCGCGCTGGCGCCGTACCAGCGCGCGCCCAGCACGGTAGTGAGGTAGTCCAGCACCAGGGAAAAGCCCGCAAGCAGCGCGGCGATGAGGACTTCCCTCATGCCCAGCACCTGAAACGCGCCCAGCCAGGCCGCGAACAGCACGCCGACCGCAGCCAGCGGTACGCCGGGCAGAAAAGGCAGGATGACGCCGGCGCTGCCCGCCAGCAGAAACAGCAAGAAGGTCAGCAAGGCCAGAATGTCCATGGCATGGGCTCCCGCTCGGTGCGCCCCATCCCGATGGGGTGATGGGCATGGCGCCGATTTTGCTTGGCGCCTTCCACCTGCTTCAAGTCGCTTGGTGATCCGATTGTGTCTGTTTTGAAGGTCATGCTGGTGGATGACGATCCGGGGCGCGGCGCGATCCTGCGCCAGGCGCTCACCGACGCTGGCTACGAGGTGTGCAATTGCGCCCTGCGCGGCGTGAACCTGCTGACCGAGCTGCAGCGCAGCGGGGCGGATGTGATCCTGGTCGACATGAACGTCCCCGATCGCGACACGCTGGAATCGGTGCGCCACATCAACCGCGATTTTCCGCGACCGATCGTCATGTACGCCGAGTCGACCGATGCCGAGATCATGCGTCAGGCCGTCAAGGCAGGGGTCAGCGCCTATGTGGTCGACGACATCAATCCGCGGCGTGTCCAGCCCATTCTCGAGGTCGCGGTGGCCCGCTTCAAGGAATTCCAGGCGCTGCGCGAGGAGCTCGAGCGGACGCGCAACACCCTCGCCGAACGCAAGGTCGTCGAGCGGGCCAAGGGGATCCTGATGAAAAAACGCGGCATGGACGAGGAAGCCGCCTATCAGGCACTGCGCAAGCTGGCCATGGATCGCAACCAGCGTCTGGCGGATGTCGCCCGCACGGTGGTCGAGATGGCCGAACTGCTCGGTTGATTCCAACAGCCGCACCCTAAAGGCGCGAGCGGCGCCCATCGCGACTTTTTCCAGTGCATACGCGCCGGCCCGGTCCGCGTCGCACACCCCGCGACCGCCGCTTTTCGGGCCGCGCGGCGATTGTGGCAGTTTTATTGCAATGCTCTCGGCCGCGGACAGACCAACGACGGTCGGTCCCGAGTCACGACAACGACGTCCAGCCCCCAGACCGCGGGGGCAGGCGTCGTTTTTTTTGCGTTCCGCCCATGCGCGGAGCCGTCACCGGGGATAGGGAAAGCATCATATGCGAATCAAGAAATCAGGCATGAAGACCGGCTGCGCCATGGCCGCCGCACTGTCGGTCTGTTCGGGTCTGGCGTGGGGCGCCGGGGAAACCGATCCGCTGACCGCGGCCGTCACCCGCGGGAAGGTGGATTTCGACTATCGACTGCGCGGCGAATGGGTGGACCAGGAAGGGCTGCCGGAGGAGGCCGCGGCCTACACGGGCCGGCTGCGTCTGGGTTACAGGACGCGCGATTTCAAGGGCTTCGGTGCCTATGTGCAGTTCGAGCATGTCGACGCCTTCGCCGGCGAGGACTACAACAGCACCGACAACGGCAAGACGCAGTATCCGGTCGTGGCCGATCCGGCCGACACCGAGCTGAACCAGGCCTATCTGAGCTACGGCGGGCTGTACGACACCGACATGAAGCTGGGTCGGCAGCGCATCATCCTCGACAACGCCCGCTTCGTCGGCAATGTGGGCTGGCGCCAGAACGAGCAGACCTTCGACGCCTTCAGCGTGCAGAACAAATCGATCCCCAAGACCGTCCTGACCTACGCCTACCTCGACCGCGTGCAGAACATCACCTTCGATGAAATCGAACTCAGCGCGCATCTGCTGAACGCCGCCTATGACCTGGCGCCCTGGGCCAAACTGATCGGTTACGGCTATCTGCTCGACTATGATCTCGATGCGGGCCCGACCCAGGACACCCAGACCCTCGGGCTGCGCGCGCAGGGGAGCATCCCCGTCGGTGCGGGCAAACTGCTGTATACACTCGAATATGCTCAGCAGAGCGATTACGGCGAGTCCAGTGCTGCGGTCGATGCCGACTACTATCTGGCGGAACTGGGCGGCACGCTGTCCGGCGTGACGGTGAAACTCTCGCGCGAGGTGCTGGGCGGCGACGGCGTCTACAACTTCCAGACGCCGCTGGCGACCAAGCACATCTTCAACGGCTGGGCCGACAAGTTTCTGGGCGACCTGATCGCGGGCGGCAAGGGTCTGCAGGACAATTTCGTGACCGTCAGTGGTGCAGTGATGGGCGTCACCCTGACCGCGATGGTGCATGACTTCAAGTCGGATGCCGGCGATCTCGACTACGGTACCGAATGGGACCTGATGGCGACCAAGCCGGTGACGCCCAATCTGTCTCTGACCGTCAAATACGCCGACTACCAGGCGGACGCTTTCGCCACCGACACCCGGAAGATCTGGCTGATGGGCGAGTTCAAGTTCTGATCCATGGCGCAGGTCCGACTTCGGTCGGGCCTGTCGCTGCACCGTTCGTGTGCTTGTTTCCTCCTGGCGCATCATGGCAGCAATGCCATTTGACGGCTCCGGCGTTGCCGGGGCCGTTTTTCATTGGGTGCCCGTGCTGCCAGGGATTCGATGGCACGAACCGTGCAATCTCGTACTGCAACAGGCAGAGGAACGGTCCAACGGCGGATCGGCAGCCGGGCCTGAAGGCTACGTTGTGGCTTGGAGGACAAAGGCGTCCTGGACCCGTTCATTTGCGCGGGCATCCAGAGCGCCTTTTTTGTGCACGCAAGGGTGGATATGACCTTCGTCCCTCGAGATTTGGAGCAGCGTCGGGTCCGGCTGGGTTTCATCCCGCTGACCGATTGTGCCGTCCTCGTCACCGCTCAGGAGATGGGATTTTTTGCGCGTCACGGGCTGGAGGTCGATCTGATGCGGGAGCCCTCCTGGGCCAACATCCGCGACAAGCTCGATAGCGGCGCCCTGGACGGCGCGCACCTGCTGGCGCCGATGGCGCTGGTGGCGGGGCAGGACATCCCCGGCGCCGGTGTGCAGCCGCTCGTGACGGCGTTCAGCCTGGGCCTGAACGGCAATGCGATCACGGTTTCCCGGGCGCTCTATGCGCGCATGGTGGAGGCGGATCCCAAGGCCATGGCCGAGCAGCCGTGCACGGCGCGCGCACTCAAGGCCGTGGTGGAAGCCGACCAGCGCGCCGGCCGGGCGCCGTTGACCTTCGCGACGGTGTTCACCTTTTCCGCCCACGATCTGCAACTGCGCGACTGGCTCTGCGCCGCCGGCATTGATCCCGATCGGGACGTGCGGCTGGTGGTGATTCCGCCGCCGCAGATGGCCGATCACCTCGAGGCCGGGCTGATCGACGGCTATTGCGTGGGTGAGCCCTGGAACAGCCAGGCCGTCGCGCGCGGCGTCGGCTGCATCGTGATCAGCGGGCATGAATTCTGGAACAACGCGCCGGAAAAGGTGCTGGGCGTCACCCGCGATTGGGCCGAGGCGCATCCGCGCAAGCATGGCGCCCTGCTCATGGCCTTGCTCGAGGCGGCGCAGTGGCTGGATGCGCCGGCGCATCGCGAGACGGCTGCCGCATGGCTCGCAGAGGAAACCTATGTGCGAGCCCCGCTGGACGCCGTGCGCTGCGCCATGACGGGACAGATGGTCTACGTGCCCGGCGAGGCCCCGCGTGCGCTGCCCGATTTCCACGTCTTTCATCGCTACGCGGCCAATTTCCCCTGGCGCTCCCATGCCGTCTGGTTTCTCGCTCAGATGGCGCGCTGGGGGCGCATCGCGCGCCCGGCCGACGCGCTGGCTATGGCCCGGGAGGTCTATCGCCCGGATCTCTATCGGGCGGCTGCCGAGTCGCTCGGGATGGCGAGTCCGCGCTCTGATCTCAAGACCGAAGGCGGCCACGCAGGACCCTGGATGCTTGCCGACGCCACGGCGCCCCTGACCCTCGGCGCCGACCGTTTCTTCGATGGCCGCCTTTTCGATCCCCTTGCGCCCGAGGCGACGACTGATCGCCTGGGGACATCCCCACTCACCGATACACCTTGCAACTCACAGGAGCGTTCATGAACAGGTTCAACCGCACCCTCGCGCGCTGGCGCGCCTCGACCGCGGCCACGGTGCTGGCCTTGGGGCTCTTCGGCGCCACCGTGGCCACGAGTCCCGAAGCGAGTGCCGCTGTCGGTCCACCGGAAAAAGAAGAGCTGAAACTCGGTTTCATCAAGCTCACCGACATGGCGCCCCTGGCCGTGGCCTACGAGAAGGGCTACTTCGAGGATGAGGGGCTCTACGTCACGCTCGAGGCCCAGGCCAACTGGAAGGTGCTGTTCGATCGGGTGGTCACGGGCGAGCTGGACGGGGCACACATGCTGGCGGCCATGCCGCTGATCGCTGCCACCGGCACCAGCACGGCGGCCGAGATCATCTCGCCCCTGACCCTGTCCTACAACGGCGCCGCCATCACGGTGTCCAACGCGGTCTGGGCGGAGATGAAAAAACAGGTGCCGATGGCGGACGGCAAGCCGGTCCATCCCATCAGCGCCGCGGCCCTCAAGCCCGTGCTCGAGACTTATAAGAAGAACGGCAAGCCTTTCAATTTGGGGATGACCTTCCCCATCGGCACGCACAATTACATGCTGCGCTACTGGCTGGCCGCGGGCGGCATCCATCCCGGCTTCTATGCGCCGGTCAAGGGCGACAACAGCGGCAACCTCAAGGCCGAGGCCCTGCTGTCGGTCGTCCCGCCGCCGCAGATGGTGCCGACCATGGACGCCGGCACCACCGTGGGCTACTGCGTCGGTGAACCGTGGAACCAGCAGGCGGTGTTCAAGGGGCTGGGCGTGCCGGTCATGACCAGCGAGAACATCTGGCCGGACGGTGCCGACAAGGTCTTCGGCATCACCAAGGGCTTTGCCGAGAAAAACCCCAACACCACGGTGCGCATGGTCAAGGCGCTGATCCGGGCGTCCGCCTGGCTCGATGCCA
Source organism: Candidatus Macondimonas sp. (assembly GCA_035325645.1). Taxonomy (GTDB): domain Bacteria; phylum Pseudomonadota; class Gammaproteobacteria; order UBA5335; family UBA5335; genus Macondimonas. Next base: position 21,751 of record DAOKZK010000017.1, read on the forward strand.
ACAACAACGGCAACCGTCCCGAGGCGGTGCGCATCATCGCCAAGCCGAACTATGTGGGCGCCGAGGAGCGCGTGCTGGCCAACAGCATGACCGGCACTTTTGAATTCGAGAAAGGCGACAAGCGGCCCATTCCCGACTTCAACAAGTTCTTCCGCGGCTACTACGCCTACCCCTACGCCTCCGATGCCGTGTGGTGGCTGACCCAGATGCGCCGCTGGGGCCACATCCCCGAGCAGAAGCCGGATGGCTGGTACCTCGAGACCGCGAAGAAAGCCTATCGCGGCGACATCTATCTCGCCGCAGCCAAGGAACTCATCGCCGACGGCAAGATGAAGGCCGGTGATTTCCCCGATCTGTCCAAGGACTTTTCCATCAAGCCGCCGCGCAAGAGCCCGCTGGATGGCATCGAGTTCGATGCCCGCAAGCCCAACGCCTATCTCGCGCAGTTCGCGATCGGCCTGAAAGGCAGCGAACAGCCCTGAGCGGCGTTGATCCCGCCGGATCGGGCAAGGGTCCGGTCCGGCCCGTTTCGAAGGAGGCATGACCCCCATGGCAACCCCGATCCCCCTGCTTTCCGCATCCCGGCCACGCGTCCGCCTTCGAGGAGCTGTATTGATGAACGCATGGACACGGCTGCGCGCTGCGCGTCCCCGAATCCCGTCGCTGGCCTGGGTGCGGGCACTGATCCTGCCGCTGTGCGGCATCCTGGCTTTTCTGCTGATCTGGCATGTGGCGGCCGGCCGGATCGACACCTCGCTCGGTCAATTTCCAGGGCCTGCCGACACCGCACGCGCCGCGCAGGGGCTCTACGTCGAGTTTCAGGAGGAGCGCGCGAAGGCGGCGGCGTTCCAGGCGCGTCAGGCCGAGCGCAACGCCGCGCGTCTGGCCGAGAATCCCCAGGCCGAGGTGAGCGTCCGTGCTTACGCCGGCCGGCCGACCTTCCCCGACCAGATCCGCACCAGCCTCGTCACGGTGATGAGCGGCTTTTTGCTGGCCTCCCTGATCGCGGTGCCGATCGGCGTCCTGATTGGCCTGAGCAGTGGGCTTTACGCCAGCGCCAACCCGTTGATCCAGCTGCTCAAGCCGGTGTCCCCGCTGGCCTGGTTGCCATTGGTGACCCTGGTCGTGAGCGCGACCTACGTGAGCGACGACCCGCTCTTCGCCAAGTCCTATCTGGTGTCCACGATCACGGTGATGATGTGTTCGCTGTGGCCGTCGCTGATCAACACTGCTGTCGGTGTGGCGGGCGTCGACAAGGATCTGGTCAACGTCAGTCGCGTGCTCCGGCTCGGCTGGGCCACGCATGTGCGCAAGATCGTGCTGCCCTCGGCGGTGCCGATGATCTTCACCGGTCTGCGGCTGTCGCTCGGGGTGGCCTGGATGGTGCTCATTGCCGCCGAGATGCTGTCGCAGAATCCTGGGCTCGGCAAATTCGTCTGGGACGAATTCCAGAACGGCAACGCCCAATCGCTGGGCCGCATCATGGTGGCGGTGCTCACCATCGGCCTGATTGGCCTCGTCCTCGACCGCGGCATGCTGCTGCTGCAGCGCCGGCTGTCCTGGGACAAAACCGCCATCACCCGCTGAACGAGGAGACGCTCATGGCCCAGTCCTATCTCGAACTGACCCAGGTTTCCATCACCTTCGACACCCCGCAGGGGCCGTTCAAGGCGCTGCAGGATGTGAATCTGGGCATCGCACGCGGTGAGTACGTGACACTGATCGGCCATTCCGGTTGCGGCAAGTCGACCGTGCTCAACATCATCGCCGGCCTGCTCACGGCCAGCACGGGCGGCGTGATCCTGGACGGTCGTGAGGTCGTCGGTCCCGGTCCCGAACGGGCGGTGGTGTTCCAGCACCACTCCCTGCTGCCCTGGCTCAGCGTCTATGAAAACGTCGCACTGGCCGTGCGCCAGGTGTTTCGCGGCAAGAAGACGCGCGCCGAGATGCACGAGTGGATCGAGCACAACCTCGCGCTCGTGAACATGGCCCATGCCAGCCACAAGCGGCCGCACGAGATTTCGGGCGGGATGAAGCAGCGCGTCGGCATCGCGCGGGCGCTGGCCATGGAGCCCAAGGTGATGCTCATGGACGAGCCGTTCGGTGCCCTCGACGCCTTGACGCGGGCGACCCTGCAGGAAACCGTGATGGACATCCATGCCCGGCTCGGCAACACCATCGTCATGATCACCCACGACATGGACGAGGCCGTGCTGCTCTCCGACCGCATCGTCATGATGACCAACGGCCCGGCTGCCACGGCGGGCGAGATCCTCAGCGTCGACCTGCCGCGCCCCCGCGAGCGCATGGCGCTGGCCGAGAATCCCGCGTTTCACCACTACCGCGCCGAAGGATTGCGCTTCCTCTACGAGCGTCATCGCCGACCCCAGGCAGCGTAAGAAAACCTTGCGCGTGTGTCGGACTCAGGGCGCGCAGGTGTTTGATGAAGGACGCGAAAGAGAGTAGAAAGGCGAACTGACGAGCCGCTGTTCCTGTGGATCGTGGATGGGGTGGAGGCTCGTGAATCACGAATCGTCGACACTCATTTGGGAGAAATCAGGATGAAAAAGATTCTGGGGACTGTTCTGGCAGCAAGCGTGCTGCTGGCGGGCTGTCAGGGCACCACGCCCACCATCGGCAGCAGCGGCGCGCGCACCGTCGCCACCGGAGCGGCGGGTGGGGCGACGGCGGAGAATGCCAACGCTCAGCTGGAGCGTTGTTCGGAAACATTGGGAACGCTTGCCATCGAAGAGCGGCGGAACGACCAATGGTACGGCTATTTTCGGCAGCGTTATCAACTTGAGTCGACGGTGCCCATGCTGCGCCTCTTGGTGCAGCAGTCCAACTGCTTCGTGCTGGTCGAGCGTGGCCGAGCGCTCGATAACATGATGTACGAGCGTCAATTGGAACAATCCGGAGAGATGCGCGGCGGCAGCAACTTCGGCAAGGGTCAGATGGTGGCGGCCGATTACACCCTCATTCCTTCGGTTGCCTATAGTCAGCGCGATACGGGCGGGCTCCGGGGCGCAGTGGGCACCATATCCCCCTTGGCCGGCGCCGTTGCTGGCAATCTCCAGTTCAACGATGCGGCTACCGTGCTGACCATGATCGACAACCGTTCCGGTGTGCAGCTGGCGGCTGCTGAGGGTAGTTCGCGCAACATGGATTTTGGCGGCATGGGCGCGTTGTTCGCAGGTGTGGGCGTGGGCGCAGGCGGACGAACCAAGACACCGCAGGAAAAGGTGCTCATCGCGGCCTTCATGGATTCCTACAACCAGATGGTGCGCGCGGTGCGCAACTATCAGGCGCAAACCGTGCGCGGCGGCCTGGGCACCGGCGGACGCCTTGGCGTGGAAGGCGGCAGCACGCCGGCGTCGCGTGAACTCAATAGCCGCTGATTCCTTGTATCGGCATCGGCGGAACCCTGAACCGGCAGGTCATGCCTGCCGGTTTTTTTATGGGTCTTGTTCGGGAACGCAGCGCACGACACAGGGTCGAAGCGCAAAAGCCCATGAAAAACGACTCTAGAATCGACTTTGCAAATAATGAGGACGGGATGATGCGAAAGTCAGCCATAGCCATCGGAAGTCTGGGAGCCGCGCTCGCGATCGCGGGTTGCGCCCCGAGTCAGTCGCCTGGCGTGTATCAGCGCGACCAGGCCATGCGGGCCATGGAGGTCCAGACGGGGGTGATCGAGAACATCCGCGCCATTGTCATCGAAGGCAATCGCTCGGTCGCCAGCCAGGTCGGCGGCGCCGTGGTCGGGGGTGTCCTGGGCAGCACGGTCGGTAGCGGTTCGGGGCGGCGCGTGGCGACTGCTGCCGGCGCTGCCGCCGGCACGGTGGCTGGGCAAGCGGCCGAGGAGCGCGCGACGCGCCAGCAGGGCGTCGAGTTGACCGTGCGTCTGGCGGACGGCAGCGTGATCGCCGTGGCTCAGGCCGTGGATCCATCCATGGCGCCGTTCATGTTGGGTGAGCGGGTACGGGTGATGCGCAGCGCCGACGGGACCCTGCGCGTGAGTCGTTGACCCACGGCATCAATTTCCACACACTTGCCTGCGGGCGTGCCGGGTTGGGCGCGCCCGCGCTTTTTGTGTCTGGATGATCGATGCTGCTGCGCTACCAAATCCGAATCGAGCTGGCCTTGGAACACCGCTATCGGGTGCGCTGCCATCTGCCCGAAGCGCTGCCCGATCAATGCCTGCGCCTGCCCGCATGGATTCCCGGCAGCTACCTGATCCGTGACTTCGCGCGGCACCTGATCCAACTCTCGGCCCGTGATGCGGCCGGTTGCGCGCTGGCGGTGACCAAGCGCGACAAGTCCACCTGGCAGGTGGCGCACGCGGGCGGCCCCATCGATCTGGTCTGGGACGTTTACGCCCGCGACGGTTCGGTTCGCGGCGCCTGCATCGATCGCGAGTGGGCGTTTTTCAACGGCACCAGCGTGTTTCTCCAGCCGCTCGACGTACCCGTGACCGGCATCGAGGTCGATATCGCGGCGCCCGATCCCGCTTGGCGGCTGGCCACGGCGCTCACCCCGGTTGCAGTCGATGCCCAGGGATTTGGCCGTTACGCGGCACCGGACTACGAGACGCTGATCGACAGCCCCGTGCTGATGGGCTCGCTGACGCAGCGGTCGTTCGAGCTGGCAGGCGTGCCACATCATCTGCATGTGCTCGGTGCCGATCCAGGCGAGGATGTGGCGCGCCTTGCGGCCGATCTGGCGCGCATCTGTGCCTGGCAGGCGGCGCTGTTCGGCGCACTGCCCATGGATCGTTATCACTTTCTGCTGCGCCTGGCCGGCGAGGGCTATGGCGGCCTCGAGCACCGGCTGAGTTCGGCGCTGCTGGCCCAGCGCAAGACCCTGCCGCTGCTCGGCGAGGCCGGAGTTTCCGATGATTACGCCGAGCTGCTGGGGCTGTGCAGCCATGAGTATTTCCACAGTTGGCTCGTCAAACGCATCCAGCCCACACCGCTGGCGAGCGCCGATCTCACCGCCGAGACCTACACCCGGCAGCTGTGGGTGTTCGAGGGCATCACCTCCTATTACGACGAACTGGCTCTGCTGCGCGCTGGCTGCATCACCCAGGCGCAGTATCTGGGCCGATTGGCGCGCACCCTGACGCGGCTCGCGCGCACGCCGGGGCGCCGCATTGACAGCGTCGCCGATGCGAGCTTCGATGCCTGGATCAAGCTCTACAAGCCCGACGAGGCGACGCCCAACCACACGGTCAGCTACTACACCAAGGGCGGTGTCATCGCCTTGTGCCTGGATCTGTTGCTGCGCCGCGAATCGGCCGGCGCCCTGAGTCTCGACGACATCCTGCGGGCCTTGTGGACGCGCCATGGCGCAACGGGCGAGCCGCTGCCCGAAGGCGGCTTCGAGGCGCTGGTGGCCGAGCGGGCTGGGGAGGCAGTTGCCGCGCCGCTGCGCGACTGGGTGTATGGACGAGGGGAATTGCCGGTCGCCGAACTCATGGCGTCCTTCGGCGTGACGCTGCGCTGGGCGCGTGCGCGCGATGCCCGCGATACGGGCGGATACGGCCTGCCTCCCGCCGCAGGTCGACGGCGCGATGCGGGTTTCAAGTGGCGGGCGACGAGCGAGGGCTTGCGCGTCGAATGGCTGGCGCCGGGTGGGCCGGCAGCCCGCGCCGGCATGGCGTGCGGCGATGTGCTGGTGGCATTCGACGGGCGGCGCCTGGATGCCGAGGGGCTGGAACGCCTGCTGCAAATCGACGGCGAGCGCGCGCCGATGACCGTGCATGGGTTTCGCGACGATCGTCTGATGACCTATCCGCTGGTGCTCGATGCTGCGCCGGAGGATGCCTGCTGGCTCGAACTGCACGGCGATGGCGCTGCGCCGATTCGCTCCGGGCTCGATTGGCTCGGCAGCGGTCGCGGGTGAACGTCCTTTTTCGATGGACTCAGGGAATGTCGTGACATGGGGCTCTTGATCAAGCTGTTGCTGAGCTATCTCCTGGGGTCGGTGCTGGGCAGTCTGTTGCTCGGCCGGCTGCGGGGCGTGGATGTGCGCCAGCATGGCAGCGGCAATGCGGGCGCGACCAACGCCTTGCGCGTGCTGGGGCGGGGCATGGCGGTCGCGGTGCTGGCCATCGACGCGGGCAAGGGCATCGTTGCAGTCACCCTGATCCCGGCCTTGCCCTTCGGTCCGGGGCCGGCGCTGTCCGGGGTGCCGATCCTGTGCGCCTTCGCCGTCGTGCTGGGGCATGTCTATCCCGTGTTTTATGGTTTCAAGGGCGGCAAGGGTGCCGCGACCCTGATCGGCGTGGTGCTGGGCCTGATGCCGATGGGCGCGGCCTGGATCTTCGCCGCCTGGCTTCTGGTGCTGGTCCTGACGGGCTATGTCGGACTGGCGACCTTGTGCGCAGCGCTCGTCGCGCCGCTCTATGTGGCTGCTGCCGTCCCCGATGGCTTGGCGTCCCCTCTGGGCGCGTTCGCGCTGATCATGGCGGCCTTCGTCTTTTACACCCACCGCGAAAACATCCGGCGTCTGCTGGGCGGCAATGAAAACCGCTTCGAGCGCGTGATGCTGCTGCGGCGGCTGCGGCGGTAGACCATGGCGGCCGGTGGCGCGGCGCTGTCCGAGGCGCAGGATCGGCTGATTCGCACCCTGGCATCGGGCGAGATCGTCTCGGGGGCCGAGCTGGCGCGCATCCTCGGGGTGAGTCGCACCGCTGTGGGGAACCGGTTGCGCCGCCTGGCGTCGCTCGGCGTCGAGGTCGCGGCGGTGCGCGGCCGGGGCTACCGGCTGGCTGCTCCGCTCGAGCTGCTGGACCGGAACGGCATTCTTGCAGGACTGGCACCGGAAGTCGCTGCTCGGATCGGGGCATTTCATCTGCCCTTTGCGGTGGATTCGACCAATGCCGCGCTGCTGCGCCTGCCCGTGTCGCCGCAGCCACGCCTCTGTCTCGCCGAATATCAATCGGCCGGGCGCGGTCGCCGGGGCCGGGTCTGGCAATCGCCCCTGGGCGCGCAGATCCCGCTGTCGATCGGCTATTGCTTCGCCGCGCTGCCCGCCGATTTTGCCGGCCTGGGTCTGGCGGTCGGTGTGATGGCAGCGCAGGCCTTGCAGCAGCTGGGCGCTCGGGACATCGGCCTGAAATGGCCCAATGATCTCATCTGGCAGGGGCGCAAGCTCGGCGGCGTGCTGATCGAACTGCGCGGCGAGGCCGGTGGGCCTTGCGATGTCGTGGTGGGCGTCGGGGTCAATGTGCAGCTTCCCGACCTGCCTGCGGGCCTGATCGATCAACCCTGGACGGATCTCGGTCGCATCCTGGGCGCCGGCCGGCCGCATCGCAATCGCGTCGCCGAGGCGCTCATCGGCGCGTTGATTCCGGGCCTCGACCGCTTTGCAGAGGAGGGCTTGGCACCCTTTCTGCCGCATTTTCGGGAGCGCGACGTATTGGCCGGCCGACGCATCCGCGTGGAGCAGCGCGGGGAGTGGCTGGAAGGCACCGCGCGGGGCATCAGCGAGCGTGGCGCCTTGCTGTTGGAGAATGCCGCGGGCCTCCGCCCCTACTGGTCCGGCGAAGTCAGCGTGCGGGAACTGAGCCCATGAGACTGTTGCTGGATCTGGGCAATACGCGGATCAAGTGGGCCGCGCAGGCACCAGGCGCGCCGGATTTCATCGCGCGCGGCGCGGTGCTGCATGGGGCCGGGTCGATCGCGGACCGTTGGCCGCTGGCAGAGCCGCCTGATGCGGTCTGGCTGTGCAGCGTGACCGATCCGTCGCGGACGGAGGCCGTGGTGCAGGCGGTGGGTCGGGCATGGGGCGTGCCGGTGCACCGGGTCGCCTCTCAGGCCGCGGGTTTCGGGGTGCGTTCGGCCTATGCCGAGCCATGGCGCATGGGGGCGGATCGCTGGGCGGCACTGGTGGGCGCGCGATCGCTGGGGTCTGGCCCGGTCTGTATCCTGGATCTGGGTACGGCACTGACCGGCGATCTGTTGGATGCGCAAGGCACGCACCTCGGCGGCATCATCGCACCGGGACGGCAACTGCTGCAGCAGAGCCTGCGAGGCGGCACCGCGCAGGTGATCACGGATGCGCCGGCACCGGCGGTCGAGGAGGGTGAGGCAGGGCTCGGTCGCACCACCGATGATTGCGTGGCCTGGGGCGTGACGCATAGCGTCATTGGTTGCTGCCTGCGCATCGTGGGCGTCGCGCGGGCACGCTTGGGCGCCGATGCAGCGGTGCTGTTGACCGGTGGCGACGCGCCCTGGGCGCAGCCGCTGCTGCCCTTTGCCAGCCGGATCGAGCCCGATCTGGTGCTGCGCGGGTTGGCGGTGATTGCCGATGCCTAGGGTCATGCGCATCGCGGTGCTGAGCCTCGTTTTGGGCTCGTTGCTGCTTGGCGTCTGGCAGTTGCGATCGGTCAGCCCGCGCAGCCCGGGGCCCACCGTGGCCACGCTGCAGCCGTTCGTCGCCGGTGCGGATGCGCCAGTGCCGGTGACCTCGCCGGAGACTGCAAGCGGCGCGGTGGCGTCCCGGCAGGAAGCCTCCGTGTCCGTCGACTCGCCGCCGGTCAGATGCTGGCGCATCGGTCCCTTGGATGAGGCGGGGATGCGCGCAGCGAAGACGCGTTTCGCGGCGCCGGAATACGCAATGGCGGAGTCGCAGGAGGTGCAGCGCGACAAGGTGGCCGACTGGATCTATCTGCCCCCGCGACCCACGCTCGCTGCAGCCCGGGACGAGGAGCGGCGTTTGCGGGAACTGGGTGTCCAGGATCTGGCCGTGATCACCAGCGGCGTGATGCGCAATGGACTCTCGCTCGGGCTCTACGCCGGGGCGGGCGGCGCATGGCGGCGCATGGCGGAACTGAAGGATCTGGGCGTCGACGCCCGTATCGAGCCTCGCTATCGGGAGCGGCGGCAGACCTACGTCATCGTGCGCGCCGTCGATGCGCCTCGGTTCGAGCCCGCCGCAGGGGTGCGCTCGATCGCGTGTCCGCCGTGAACTCGAATTAAAGCAACAACTTTCGGTGAGTTTTGAGAAGATCAGCGCATCGGTCGACAACCAAAGCGGGCAGCATCACCTTTTCAAAGCGGACAACGCACATGAGCGACGGCGAACAGAATTCCCAGCCGGCCCTGCAGCAACCGGCCGATCCGGAGTCAAGCTCCGGGTCCATCCTGAGCCAGGCGTTGCGGGTGCTTCGGCCCAAACGTCGTAACCTGCTCGACGGATTCGTCGATATCACCGACTTCAAGACGCGCCCGGCCGGCACCGTCGACTTCCGGCAGGTGTGGGCAAGTGCGTCGGGCCGCCTGACCCCCTATTGCTTCGATGCGGCCAAAGAGCGGGTCGTCTTTGTCGAGACCCGCGATCCGGTCGATCTGACGGAGGATCATCCGTTTTTCTACGAGGCCCAGCGCCGCCACGCCGCCATGCTCTACGCCGTGCCCTACGCAGGCGTCGTTTCGCTGGCCAAGCAGATGCATGCGGCATGGCATGACACGCCGATCGTGTTCCTCCACAGCACGGGCCGCTGCGGTTCCACCCTGCTGTGCCGGCTGCTGGGCGATGCGGCAGCGACGGTATCGGTGTCGGAACCGGATTTCTACAGCCAGCTCGTCGTTCTGGCCGACGGCGCAGATCCCGCCAAAGCGAGGCAACTGGCTGCCGTGACGGCGGCCTGTACCCGCCTGCTGGTCGCGCAATTGCGCGAGACCCACCCGGCCGCGCAATCGGTGGTGATCAAGCTGCGCGGCATGGCCGTGTTCGCCGCCGATCTCATGATCCGCGACCTGCCCGACGCGCGCAATCTGTTTCTGTACCGCAACGCCGTCGACACGGTGGACTCCTTTTTTGCCATGCTGCTGCGCGTGCCCGTCATGCGTCTGGCGCGCAAGGTGCGGCTGGAAACCCTGGTGCTGCGGCTCGTGGCGCTCATGAATCCCATGATGCGCAATCCGGGCGCGCTGGCGCCGTTATACAAAGACCCGCACTATCGCAAACAGATTCCCGAGGACCTTGCCGCCTTTTTGACCATCGCCTGGATGTCGAAGATGCAGCACGCGCTTGCGCTGCAACGCGGGCCACAGCCGTTCTTCCAGGCGGTGCTCCGATACGAGGACCTCTGCGCGGGCGGCGTGTCGATGATGCCCGAACTCCTCGGCGCACTGGGCCTGCCGCCGGCGGATGAGGTGGCCCAGGCGCGCATGGTCCGGACCCTTTCGCGCAACGCCCAGGAGGGTTCGGTGCTCGCCAGCACGGGCGAAGCGTCCATGACGCCGGCCCAGCAGGCCACGGTCCAGCGGATGCTGAATCTGCATCCGGAGATCAATCGGGCGGATTTTCGGCTGCCTGGCACCCTCGCCATGGAGGCGCAATGAATTCGCAGAAACCGCAGCAGCCGACCGTGACGGGCTCGGGGAGAGGGCTGCGTGTCGTCCTCGTGCTGCTGGTCTTGGGCGCGATGGCGTACGGCTATCACGCCCTCGATCTGGGGCGCCTCGCCGATCGTGACCAGCTCGCGTCGCATCTGGCGGCGTTGCGGCTCTGGCAGGCCGATGCCGGCCTGTGGGGCATGTTCGAGTTTGCGCTCGCCGGCACGCTCGTGATCATTCTCAACGTGCCCTGCGTGTTGGTGGTCCTGGCTGCCGCCACGCTCTATGGCGCGCTCGGCGGCATCGTGCTGGGGATCATTACCCTGAACGTGGCCAGCGTCCTGATCTATCTCATCGGCCGGCATCTCGGCCGCAGAGTGATCATGAGCGTCTTTGGCCGCGCGATGCACCCGATCGAACGACATTTCGGCCATCGCGGCCTGATCAGCGTCATCCACCTGCGGCTGTTGTTCTTCGCATTGCCGCCCGTGAACTGGTTTCTGGCCGTCATGAATCTGCGCTTGCGCGATCTGGCGCTCGGCACCTTGCTGGGATCGCTGCCGAAGATTGCGCTCTACGCGTGGCTCGGGGATGCCGTGATCGACAAGCTTGCCTATCACCCCGAGCAATTGCACTGGTACAGCCCCGAGTTGCTCGCTCCCATGCTGGCGGGCGTCGTGCTCAGCCTGCTGCTGCGACTCGTCGATCGTCTATGGATCAGTCCTCAGGCCGAGCAGGCCTGAAACCGGATCAATCCCCAGCGGGAAGGATGCGTGCTGCCGGCGCTGCAGCCGGGCGGCCTCGCAAATGGGTTTCGCATGCGCGCAGCAGGATGGGATCGGCGGCGGCGAGATAGCGCAGGGCCCGATGATGGCCCGGGATGACCTCGGCATGCGGCTGTCCGTTGAAGGCCTGCTTGAACAAGCGGCGACCGCGCCGCGACAGCGTATCCAGGCGGAAGTACACGAGGTTCATGCTCAACGTTTGCCGTTGAGCGAAGTCGGCAAAATCGCCTTCCTGCAAAAAACGACGAAAGGGCGGGTGCTGATCCCACCAAGTCAGCAGCCGATCACTGTTGTCGAACAGATAGGGATGCCCGCAGTGCTTGAAGATGCGCTCGCGCATTTTCTCGCGTCGGTAGTACGGTTCCAGAGCTCTGGCCAGCAGCGTCTCATAGCCAGCGAGATAGGGGCCGATCAATACGATGCCCGTGGCAGCGGGGGGCTCGCCCGCCGCCAGCGTGGCATGGAGCGCGCAACTCAGGGAAAACGTGCTCAGGCTCATCGCTACCAGCAGCGGCCGTTGCGCCGAGTCGGTCAGCATCAATCGCAAGTCATGAACGATCGACGCAATGTCGACATAACCGCCGCGACCCTGATGTTCGTAGTGGGCTTCATAGACCGCGCTGATTCTCGGGTGTGCGAGCAAGCCTTCGATGAATGCATCGCCGTAGCTGCCGCGTACCGGATCGAATCCGCCGGGAATGAGCACGACGGGAACGCTGTCGCCCGGCGGATTCGATTTGCGCCGCGTCTCGATCAGGTAGTGCCCCCGCAGCGCGACGCCGTTCCAGTCGGTGCGATAGCGCGCCGTTTCGTTCAAGAAGCGGATGGGATGGATGTGCGGTGCATCGGGCATCGCGGCACCTCGGTGACGATAAGGGACGGTGTGAAGGCTGCCGGGATGGTATCGGCCGATTGCGACGATTCTGAGTCAGGGGGAGGTGATTCAGCTCGAAGTGCCCAGCACGTGCAGAGCCCGGACCGTAAGCCCACTGACCGTGGCCGCAAGAAAGCTGCCCCAGATCACATCGACGACGGCCAAGGCGGGATCAAACCCGCGGATCACCGCATAACCTGTGGCATCGTAGGTGAGGTAGGCGAAAAAGCCGAACAAGGCGCCGTTCAGGGCGGCGCCCCGCCAGTCGCCCGAAGCGAGCGCCGGGGCAATGACGAAGTACAGGAGTCCGGCGACGAAGGCGATATAAAACAGTGCGGCGACGCCCAGCCGCGGACGCTCCAGCATGATCGGGGCCATGCGCGAGAGATAGAGGTCTTTGGCCAGATAACCCAGCCATATCCCGTCCAGCACAAGGAAGAAGGTCAGCGCAAGGCCGTAGGCGAGCGTCAGTTTCATCGGGGACATCCTCGTACGACAGGTTCTAACATGCGATGCGTCCGGCGCCCGTGCCGCGTGGGTCAGTTAGTCAGGATCCGGTAGAGCTCGTCTTTGAGCGACAGCCGTGTTTTCTTGAGATCTTCCATGGTTTCGTCGGCTTTTGGGCTGCCCTCGCCCTCGAGCCGGCGGATCTGTCGGTCGAGATCGTTGTATTCCTCGAATCGCCGCGCGAAGTGATGGTCGCTGACCTTCAGGGCGTGGATCCGCTCGCGCAGTTCGGGAAATTCGAGGACCAGGGTATGGTTTTCGATCGTCATCGTGACCTCGGTGGTGAATCAAGAGGCACTTAGCATAACAAGCCGGTGTCGCCGAGTCCGCCTTGCAAGCGATACCGGCGTTATCGGGCGTCCGCCCCGAAGATTGCTGGTTTCAGAACACGATCACCGATCTGATGCTCTCGCCGGCGTGCATCAGTTCGAAGGCACGGTTGATGTCCTCGAGCGCAAAACGGTGGGTAATGTAGTCGTCGATGCGGATCTCGCCCTTCATATAGCGTTCGACATAACCCGGCAGTTGACTGCGACCCTTCACGCCGCCGAAGGCCGAGCCCTTCCACACCCGGCCGGTGACCAGCTGGAACGGGCGGGTGGCGATTTCCTCGCCCGCGCCGGCCACGCCGATGATGGTCGAGACGCCCCAGCCCTTGTGGCAGCACTCCAGCGCCTGGCGCATGACCTTTACGTTGCCGATGCATTCGAAGGAATAATCCACCCCGCCGTCGGTCAGGGCGATGATGACCTGCTGGATGGGCTCGGCATGTGCGCGCGGATCGATGCAGTCGGTCGCGCCCATCTGTCGCGCCATGGCGAATTTGGCCGGATTGGTGTCGATGCCCAGGATGCGCGAGGCGCCCGCCATGACCGCGCCTTGGATCACCGAGAGGCCGATGCCGCCCAGTCCGAATACGGCCACCGTGGCGCCGGGTTCCACCCTTGCGGTGTTGAGCACTGCGCCGATGCCCGTGGTGATGCCGCAGCCCAGCAGGCAGACCTTGTCCAGGGGTGCGGTGGGATCGATGCGTGCCAGCGAAATCTCCGGCAGCACGGTGTATTCGCTGAAGGTGGAGGTGCCCATGTAGTGGTGGATGGGGCGGCCGTTCAGGGAAAAGCGGCTGGTGCCGTCAGGCATGACCCCGCGCCCCTGCGTTTCGCGCACTGCGCCGCACAGGTTCGTCTTGCCCGAGCGGCAGAATTTGCATTGTCCGCACTCGGCGGTATAGAGCGGAATCACGTGATCGCCGGGCTTGACCGACCTCACCCCCGGACCGACTGATTCGACGACCCCGGCCCCTTCATGGCCGAGTATGGCCGGGAACAGCCCCTCCGGATCGGCGCCCGAGAGCGTGAAGGCGTCGGTATGGCAGACGCCCGTGGCGACGATGCGCACGCGCACCTCGCCGTCCTTGGGATCGGCGACCTCCACTTCCTCGATCGTGAGCGGTTTTCCGGGTTCCCAGGCCACGGCGGCGCGTGATTTCATGTTTGCGTTTCCTTGTGTTGAGCGTGTGGGATTGCGGAAAAGAGGCGCCCGACGATGCGTTTCTCGATTTCCAACAGGACGAACAGGGCCAGGCCGATTCCCATGGCGGCCGCGCCGTCCTGCCAGGCCAGGGGACGGGAATCGAACAGCAGCTGCGCTTGCGGGGTGTAGGTAAAAGCCAGCTGCAACAGGATGATACTCGATACCCCGATCAGTGCAGCCCGGGTTGCTTTCAAGCCCTCCAGCGATAGGGAGCCGGAGCTCAGGAAGCGGACATTGAACAGATAGAAGGCTTCCATGGCCACGATGGCATTGACCGCCAGGGTACGAGCGGTTTCAAGGTCCCGCCCCAGACCCAGGGCGATCTCGAAAGCCAGAAACGTTCCCGCTGCCATCAGCAGCGACACCAGGACAACCCGCCAGATCAGGTAGCCGGAGAGCAGCCCGCTTTGCGGATCACGCGGCGGACGCGCCATGACATCGGGCTCCGGCGGTTCGAAGGCCAGCACCAGTCCGAGACCGACCGCTGTGGTGGTGTTGATCCACAGGACCTGCAACGGAGAGAGGGGCAGGGTGAGGCCCAAGGCGATGGCCAGGATGAAAATCATCGATTCGCCGCCATTGGTTGGCAGCGTCCAGCCGATGACCTTGCGCAGATTGTCGTAGACGGTGCGTCCTTCGCGGATGGCGGTCACGATGGTGGCGAAGTTGTCGTCGGCGAGAACCATTTCTGCGGCCTCCTTGGCCGCTTCGGTGCCTTTCCGGCCCATGGCGACGCCGACGTCGGCCCGCTTGAGCGCCGGCGCGTCGTTGATGCCGTCGCCCGTCATGGCGACGATCTCGCCATTGGCCTGCAGCGCTTGCACCAGGCGCAGCTTGTGTTCCGGCGTGGTGCGCGCAAACACGGTGGTATGCCTTACCGCATCCCGCAGCGCCGCCTCGTCCATCCCCTCCAGATCGCGGCCGGTCAAGGCTTGGTCGCCATCGGCCAGACCGAGCTGCCTGCCGATGGCCATGGCGGTGCCGACGTGATCGCCGGTGATCATCTTGACCCGTATCCCGGCCCGCTGACACTCCGCCACGGCGATGATGGCTTCCTGTCGGGGTGGGTCGTGCAGACCGATCAGGCCGATCAGGGTGAGGTGATGGGTGGCCTCCTCGGGCGACAGATCGGTGTCCGGCAGATTCCTGACGGCCAGCGCCATGACCCGGTATCCGGCCCCGGCCAGCCGATCGATGTCCGCCGCCCAGCGATGCGTGGCCAAAGGGACCTCGCCCCCGCTCGTCCATTGATGGGTGCACATCTCCAGCAGGCGCTCGGGCGCGCCTTTGACGTACCCCCGATGGCGGCCGTCCGGTAAGCGGTGAACCGTCGCCATGAACTTGTGCACCGAATCGAACGGGATTTCCGAAATTCGGGGATGAGTTGCCCGCAAGGCCTGCGGATCCAGGCCGGCCTTCAGGGCCAGCACGAGGAGCGCACCTTCCATGGGGTCTCCGCTCACTGTCCAGGCGCCGTCGCGCGCCCGCGCCTCGGCGTCGTTGCAGAGCACAGCCGCCTCTGCGAGCTGCAAAATGGCCTGCCGTTCGGTTTCCGGCACGAACCCGCCCTGGCGCAGGAACGTGCCTTGCGGTTCATACCCCTCGCCGGTGACTTCGATGGCGCCTTGAGCGGTCACGATCTGCGCCACCATCATTTCATTACGCGTCAGGGTGCCGGTCTTGTCCGAGCAGATGACGGTGACGGCCCCCAGGGTTTCCACCGCCGGCATGAGCCGCACGATCGCCTGGCGCGCGGCCATGCGCCGCACGCCCAGCGCGAGCGTGATCGACAGCACCGCCGGCAATCCTTCGGGAATCGCAGCGACGGCCAGGCTGACCACCACCAGAAACGCCTCGTCCCAGCGCATGCCGCGCGCCAGGGCGCCCATGAACACCAGCGCCGATACGGCGAGAATCACTGCGGCCAACTGCCGCCCGAAGCGATCCATCTTTTTCAGCAGCGGCGTCTGGAGCGTTTGCACGTCCTGGAGCAGGGTGCTGATGCGGCCGATCTCGGTCCGGCTTCCGGTGGCGACGGCGACACCCAACCCTTGCCCGGCCACGACGAGCGTGCCCGAAAACGCCATGTCGAGCCGGTCGGCCAGGCCGGCGTCGAGCGGTACGGGCGTCGCTCGTTTGTCGATGGCGACCGACTCGCCGGTCAGCAGCGACTCGTCGATCCGCAACCGGCTGGCGCGCAGCAATCGCAGATCGGCCGGCACACGGTCGCCCGCCTCCAGGAGCACCAGATCGCCGGGGACGACCATGGTGGCGTCGATCTGATGGCGAGTACCCTCGCGCAGCACTGTGGTGCGGGGCGCGATCAGTGAGCGGATGGCCTCGATGGCCTGTTCGGCGCGGCCTTCCTGAATGAAGCCGATCAGCGCGTTGGCCAGCACGACGGCCAGAATGACGACGGTGTCGACCAGGTGATGCAGTGCCAGGGTGATGACTGCGCTGACCAGCAAGACGTGGATCAACAGATTGTTGAACTGGCGCATCAAGCGGCGCCATGCGGGGGTCGCGGCCGTACCCGGCAGGCGGTTGGGGCCCCATCGATCGAGGCGCCGGCGGACCTCATCCTCGGCGAGTCCGTCCGCCGGTGTATCGAGGGATGCCGTGACCGCCTCGCCGTCGAGGGCGTGCCAAGCGATTGTTTCCGATGTCTCCGGAGAGGCCGTTCGAACCGCTGCGCCGGCAAGTGTGTCGGGGCGGTGTGATCCTGGCATCTCCTGTCTCCCGGCATGCATGGGGCTGAGTGGCTGGAAAGCGGCTCCGTTTGTCCCGGCCGGCGGTTCAGGCAACCCGGTCAAACCGCTTTGCCTGCGCCTAGGCTAAAAGATGTTGCAGGTGGGCGCCATCGGCGGACGGGATGCGGACGACCGAGCAGCCCTGTGGATCACCGGGATCTTGACTCGCTCGACGCGGCGGCTATGATTGGCACTCGAATCTGGTGAGTGCTAACAATTTTGGTCGGCGCTCAGCACCCTCATACGCCATCCGGCGTTCAACCTGACGAGGAGATCCTCAAGATGAGCATTCGTCCCCTGCATGATCGCGTGGTCGTCAAGCGCCTGGAAGAAGAGCGGACGTCCCCCGGCGGGATCGTGATTCCGGACTCGGCCACCGAAAAACCCGCCAAGGGCGAGGTCGTGGCCGTCGGCACCGGCAAGCCGCTGGACAGCGGCGAAGTGCGCGCCCTGACCGTGAAGGTCGGCGACAAGGTGCTGTTCGCCAAGTATTCGGGCACGGAAGTCAAGCTGGACGGCCAGGAACTGCTGGTGATGCGCGAAGACGACATCCTGGCGATCCTGAACTGAATCCTTGCGTTCGGTTGATATCAATTTTTGGAGGTTGATTCCCAATGGCTGCCAAGCAACTCAAATTCGGTGAAGACGCCCGTGCCCGCATGCTGCGGGGCGTGAACGTGCTGGCCAACGCGGTGAAGGTCACGCTGGGTCCCAAGGGTCGCAACGTCGTGCTCGAAAAGAGCTTCGGCGCCCCGACCGTGACCAAGGACGGCGTGTCCGTCGCCAAGGAAATCGAGCTGAAAGACCGCTTCGAGAACATGGGCGTGCAGATGGTTAAGGAAGTCGCTTCCAAGACCTCGGATGTGGCCGGTGACGGCACCACCACCGCGACCGTGCTGACCCAGGGTCTGATGCGCGAAGGCATGAAGGCCGTCGCCGCCGGCATGAACCCGATGGACCTCAAGCGCGGCATCGACAAAGCCGTCGCCGCCGCCGTCGATGAAGTCAAGAAGCTGTCCAAGCCCTGCAACGACCAGAAGGCCATCGCCCAGGTCGGCTCCATCTCCGCCAACTCCGACACCGTCATCGGCGACCTGATCGCCAAGGCGATGGAAAAGGTGGGCAAGGAAGGCGTGATCACCGTCGAGGACGGTTCGGGCCTGGAAAACGAACTGGACGTCGTCGAAGGCATGCAGTTCGACCGCGGCTACCTGTCGCCCTACTTCGTCAACAACCAGCAGAGCATGTCCTGCGAACTGGATGACCCCTACATCCTGCTCTACGACAAGAAGATCTCCAACATCCGCGAAATGCTGCCGGTGCTGGAAGCTGTCGCCAAGTCCGGCAAGCCGCTGTTGATCGTGGCCGAGGACGTGGAAGGCGAAGCGCTGGCGACCCTGGTGGTCAACACCATCCGCGGCATCGTGAAGGTCTGCGCCGTCAAGGCCCCCGGCTTCGGCGACCGCCGCAAGGCCATGCTGCAGGACATGGCCGTGCTGACCGGCGGCCAGGTGATCTCCGAGGAACTCGGCCTGACCCTCGAAAAGGCCACCCTGGACGACATGGGCCATGCCAAGAAGGTCCAGATCGACAAGGAAAACACCACCATCGTCGACGGTGCCGGCCGCAAGCAGGACATCGAAGGCCGCATCGAGCAGATCCGTCGCCAGATCGAGGAAACCAGCTCCGACTATGACCGTGAAAAGCTGCAGGAACGCATGGCCAAGCTGGCCGGCGGCGTGGCGGTGATCAAGGTCGGTGCTGCGACCGAAGTCGAAATGAAGGAAAAGAAGGCCCGCGTCGAAGACGCCCTGCACGCCACCCGTGCGGCAGTGGAAGAAGGCGTGGTGCCGGGCGGCGGCGTGGCGCTGATCCGCGCCAAGCAGGCCATCAAGGACCTCAAGGGCGACAACCATGACCAGGACGTCGGCATTGCCATCGCCCTGCGTGCCATGGAAGAGCCGCTGCGCCAGATCGTCGGCAACGCCGGCGAAGACGGCTCGGTGGTGCTGAACAAGGTGAGCGAAAACAGCGGCACCTTCGGCTACAACGCCGCCACCGGCGAGTATGGCGACATGATCGAAATGGGCATTCTCGACCCCGCCAAGGTGACCCGTTCGGCGCTGCAGAACGCGGCCTCCATCGCCGGCCTCATGCTGACTACCGAATGCATGATCGCCGAGGAGCCGAAAGACGAGAAGGAAGGTGGCCCCGCCGGTGACATGGGCGGCATGGGCGGAATGGGCGGCATGGACTTCTGATCGAGACCCCCTCGCTTCAGGAACCATCGGTTCCCACCCAGACACCCCGCTTCGGCGGGGTGTTTTTTTGCGTGGTGTCACACCATCGAGGGCAGGGAACCCGTCATGAATCGGTCATCCGTCGCCCATCGAACCGTCATTGCAGTCCGTCAGACTGAACTCCGCTTCCCATCCGGAGGCGCCTCTTCCCGTTATCAAGGAGCATCCCATGAAATTGAAACTTGCTTCCCTTGGCCTGTTGGCGCTTGCCCCCTTGGCGGCCCAGGCCGAACTGGTCGAAATGCAGGACGCCGAACTGGCCGGCGTCGCGGGCCAGGGCTTCACGTTCGATTTCAATGCCACGTTCGATGAATCGATCTTCGGCCTCGACGTCTACAAGAACGTGTATGGCTACAAGCTGAGCCCGACCGATTGGGAACTGGGCCAAGCAGGTGAAGTGTCCAACCCGGTGATGGGCGGACGGTACTTCTCTCGCTCGACCTACTTCGGCAACGATAGTGGCGAAAAGTATGTGTACCGCTACCGGGCTTGGGGCCGTAACTGAGTTGTCTCCGGCGACCTGATCCGACGCTGGAAAAAGGTTCCCCGTTCAGTTTCCGGTCTGTTTGCGATCAGAGACACTTTGACGCTGAAGGTCTGCCAAATGATAAAGGGGGCGCCGCCGACGATATCGGCGGTTGCCCTAAGATGCAGTCTTTGACCTCCGGAGTTAAATTGAAATGAAACTGAAACTTGCTTCGCTCGGCCTTCTGGCCATGGCTCCGCTTGCTGCGCAGGCCGAGATGACGGAAATGCAGGACGCCGAAATGGCCACCGTCAGCGGCCAGGCCTTTTCCTGGTCGGGTAACGTTGATTTCACGGCCAACTGGACCGGTGTGGTGGCGGGCTATGCCATCGACAAGGAAGTGTATGCGGGCGGCACCTCCGGCACCGACTGGGGAGTCGGTGGCAGCAAGGAAGTGACGAGCCTGTACTCGGGCCGGTGGTACAACAAGTCGGTCGCAGTCGGCAATGACGGCGGCACGAAGTCCATTCGTCCGTCCCTCTCCTGGGGCCGCAACATCGACTGAGGCCGCTCGAATCGGCGCGCGCCAGTGCGTCGATCACTTAGGGAAAGTCTGAACAACTCCCGAACCCGTGTGATTTCGTGGTGATTTCGCG
>DAOKZK010000018.1:0-30989 GCA_035325645.1 Candidatus Macondimonas sp.
AAACCTGTCCGAGGACGATCATTCATGACCGCAACCGCCTTGAGCCCGCTGAGCCGCGAATTGCCCGCTGTGACGGACGGCCTGGACGCCTATCTGGCACGCATCAGCCAGCTGCCCCTGCTCAGTGCCGAGGCAGAGCGGGCGCTGGCGCAGCGCTGGTGGCATGAACAGGATCTCGATGCTGCGCGTGAGTTGGTGCTGAGCAATCTCCGCTTCGTGGCCCACATTGCCCGCGGCTATCGCGGCTATGGCCTGCCGCAGGCCGACCTGATCCAGGAAGGCAACATCGGCCTGATGAAAGCCGTCAAGCGTTTCGACCCCAACGTCGGAGTGCGGCTGGTGTCTTTCGCCGTGCATTGGATCAAGGCCGAGATCCACGAGTACATCCTGCGCAACTGGCGCATCGTCAAGGTGGCCACCACCAAGGCGCAACGCAAGCTGTTCTTCCATCTGCGCAGCGCAAAGCAACGCCTGGGGTGGTTCAATCAGGAAGAGGCCGAGGCCGTGGCCCAGGAATTGGGAGTGCCCACCGAAACGGTGTGGGAGATGGAAGCGCGCTTGAGCGGCCAGGACATCGGTCTCGATCCTCTGGTCGCCGCGGACGAAGACGCGCCTCATCCTGCGCCGGTTCAGTTTCTTGCCGCGCCAGATGCCGATCCGGCCGAAATCCTCGAGCGCGAAGACTGGACCCGACAGACCCATGCCGATCTGCAGCAAGCCCTGAGCGGACTCGATCCGCGCAGCCGCGACGTGCTGTATCGGCGCTGGGCGCAGGAGCCCAAGGCCACGCTGCACGAGTTGGCAGAAAGCCACGGCGTATCCGCCGAGCGCATCCGCCAGATCGAGGCCAACGCCTTGCGGAAACTGCGCGCTGCACTCGCCGCCTGAACCTTGCGGATCGATGTCTCAGCCGCGCGGCAGATAGTGATCCGCCAGCAGCAGGGCGAACAGAGCCATCAGATAGGTGATGGAGTAACCGAAAGTGCGCATGGGCAGATCGGGCCGGGTGGAAAATCGCATCGCCAGCGCGTAGTACAGAAATATGCCGCCCAGCACGAGCGCCCCGGCCAGATAGACCGGTCCGCTCATGTGCGTGACGTAGGGCAGAAGACTCACCGCCACCAGCAGGACGGTATAGAGCAGGATCTGCACCCGCGTGAACGCCACGCCGTGGGTGACCGGCAGCATCGGAATGTCCACCTTGGCATATTCGTCCACGCGGTGGATGGCGAGCGCCCAGAAATGGGGTGGCGTCCACACGAAAACGATGAGAAACAGCAGGAGGGCGTGCGGATCCAGACTCCCGGTCACGGCGGTCCAGCCCAAGACCGGCGGTGCGGCACCGGCTGCGCCGCCGATGACGATGTTCTGCGGCGTGGCGCGCTTGAGGTAGGCCGTATAGACGACCGCATAGCCGACCAGCGACGCAAACGTCAGGGCCGCCGTCAGCACGTTGACCCAGACCACCAGGATCGCCATGGAGGCGCTCCCCAAGACTGCAGCAAAGACCAGGCTGCGCGGGACATCCACCGAGCCGGTCGGCAACGGCCGGCGCTGGGTCCGCGCCATGCGCGCGTCCGCCCTTCGATCCAGCACGTGATTGATCACCGCTGCCGAGGCAGCCGCCAGCCAGATCCCGGCCGAGCCAAAGATCAGCGCCCGCCAGGGGACGTCCCCGGGGGGCGCAGCCAGGAACATGCCGACGATCGCGGTAAAGACCAGCAGCGCGACCACCCGCGGCTTGGTCAGGTCGAGATAGGCGCGCCAGCGCGATCGATCGTCGGGAGCCGGGGTCGGATCAAACGCCACGGCGGTGCCTCGCTTCGGGCGCGCCCACGATGAGATGAATGACGCCGACCAGAGTGATCAGCAGCAAGGCGGCTCCCGCGTTGTGGGCCGCGGCAACGGGCAGGGGGAGATGGCCCACGACCGTGGCGATACCCAGGCCGACCTGCAACAGCAAGGCCCCGAGCAACGCCGCTCCTGCGCGGCGCAGGACGGGGCACGGCGGCGCAAGGATCAGTGCCAGCGCGAAGCCGATCAAGACGACCGAGGTGATGACGGCGCCCAGGCGATGCATGAGATGTATCGCGACCCTGCCGTGGTTGTCGAGCACGCCACCCTCGTAATCGATACCGATGCCGCGCCACAGGATGAAGCCCTCATCGAAATCCGCCTCGGGCCACCACTGCCCATGGCAGGTCGGAAAATCCGGACAGGCCAAGGCCGCGTAATTGCTGCTGGTCCATCCACCCAGGGCGATCTGGACGACAAGAACGGTCAGGGCACCGAACGCCAGCCAGCGCCAGGCTCCGCCTATCGACGACGTATCGCTACCGATACCCAGGCCGCCGGTCCGCAGGGTGATCCAGGCAAGCAGCGCCAGCGTCGCCATGCCGCCGAGCAGATGCCCCATGACGATGAGCGGTTTCAGCAGCCAGGTGACCGTCAGCATGCCCAGCAGCGATTGAAAGATGATCAGGATCAGCAGCACCACCGGCAACAGCACCAGCTGGCCGGGAATGCGGCGTCGCCGCCACGCCAGGATCGCCAGCGCGAGCACCAGCAGGCCCAGCGTGCCCGCGACGTAGCGATGTGCCATCTCTTTCCACGCTTTTGCCGGTTCGACCTGACGTTCAGGGTAGGCCTCATTGGCCGCGCTGAGGTGCGCCGCCTGATCAGGCACTTTCCAGTGGCCGTAGCAGCCCGGCCAGTCCGGGCAGCCGAGTCCTGCATCCGACAACCGGACATAGGCGCCGAGCACAACCAGTCCGAAGGTGAGCACGGTGGCAAACGCCGCCAAGCGGAAGAACCAGGAATCTCGCATCGCTTTCATCCCACGTGGGACAGGCGCAAGAGGCGCCTGAGATCGGTCAGCACGTCCTTCGGCTCCTGGTCTGCGCCGTAGCGCAAAACGAGGTTGCCCAAAGGATCGACGAGGTACAGATTCGCGCCGGACCAGTCCTCAGCCGCATGCGCCCGCCTTATTTGCTGCGCGACCGCTGGCGAGCCCAGAATCGCCACGACCAGATCCGGATGCAACTCGCTCAGCGCCCTCAGGGAAGCCGGATCGGTCGGCGGTGACTGGAGCAGATAGAGCCGCTGCACACGCTCGGTGTCTTTGCCAAGGGCTGTGCGAACCTGGCGAATCTGATAGAGGAAGTGCTGGCAGTCCGAGTTGCATTCAGGCCCGCCCAGGTAAACCAGCGACCAGCGGCCGCGGAGCATCTCGGGGGCGAGCGGACGACCGTCGAGGCCCGTCAGCCGGACCTCGGTCAGCGTCTGAATCGGACTCAGCAGTTCGCCATGATTGGCGCGCTGTTGCGGCAAGGGCCAGCGATCGGCATGCCGGTACCACAGCGAGGCCGCAATCAGCGGCCCGAAGAAAAGCGAGGCCAGCGCCAGCAGCATAAGTCGACCCCGCCACTGGGAACCGGCCGCGAAACGTGTGTTTGTCATCGCCTGGTCGACCTCCGATGCCGGCGTCGGTAAACGACGGTCGCGACGACCCAGGTCGCCGCGAGCGCCGCCCATTGCACGGCGTAGCCATAATGGCGCTCAGGGCCCAAGGGCACGGGCTGCCATCGCCGCAGGAAGCCGTCCGGCTCGTCCGCATCGAGCAGCAACAGCAGCGGATACACGGGCAACCCCAGCGCGCTTTCCAAGTCGTTTATATCCGGGTAGACCATGCGGCGGGGCCAGTCCGTCGCGCCGCGGGGCGGGGGTAAGCGCCAGCCCGACCGCGGAAATCGCACCAGCATGCCACACGCCGTTCGCGTTCCCCCGCCGACATCGAGCGGCGCTGCCGGTCCGAAACGGGCATCCTGGGCCACCCACCCCCGATCCACGACCACTGGGGGACCCGTCTCCCGGATAAGCGGGGTCCACACATGCAGCCCAGCCTGCCCGCCTTGAACCTGCCCATCGAGCAGGAATTGTCGACTCTCGTCATAGCGGCCCGTGACGCAGGCCTTGACGAACACGGCTGCCTCGCCGGCCAAGCGTCGCGCCGCCTCCTCGTCCGGGGCATCATCGACCGAGGCGGACTGCGCCGCGACGAATGCGTCAATCAACCGCGTCTTTTCCTCGGCGCGACGCACTTGCCACAGCGAGAGCCCCAACAAAAGCGCCAGCACCGCGCTCCAGCCGACCAAGGTCACGGCAGGCGCCAGCCGCGCCCTAAGCATTCTCACGATCACCAGGGACAACCGCATACCGGGGTCTTACAATGTGTCCCGTCGTCTCTCACCGACGGGCACCCGACGCGGCCGCCACCGAATCCGCGCCGATCCCGACCATCAACCAGGCCCACCCCCATCCATGCACATCAAACTGCTCATCATCCTTGCGTTTCTGGCCATCGTGTACAGCCTCGCATCCGGCATGTACTTCCTGCTCAACGACAAGCCCGGCGCCGGCCGCACTGCACGGGCGCTCAGCTGGCGCATCGGACTGTCGATCGCGCTGTTCCTGCTGATCATGCTGGGCATTGCGACCGGCGTCATTCAGCCGCATGGCTTGCTGCCGGTCCGCTGAATCGGCTCAACGAGCCGTTCCCGCGGAGCGTCCCGCCGATGTCAAAGGATGTAGACAAATATGAAGAGCCCCAGCCAAACGACATCGACGAAGTGCCAGTACCACGCAGTGGCCTCGAAGGCAAAGTGACGTTCAGGCCGGAAATGGCCCTTGAGCGAGCGGAACAGCATCACCGTGAGCATGATGGTGCCCAGGGTCACGTGAGCGCCGTGAAAACCCGTCAGCATGTAGAACGTAGAGCCGTAGATCCCGGACTCCAGGGTCAGGTTCAGATGCTCATAGGCATGCACGTACTCTTCGGCCTGGAGCACCAGGAAGCCGACGCCCAGCGCCACCGTTACCGCGAGCCAGAGACTGGTCCGCGCCTGATGGCCGGCGCGCAGCGCATGATGGGCCAGCGTGACCGTCCAGCTACTGGTCAGCAGGATGGCGGTGTTGATCGCCGGCAAGCCCCAGGCTGAGACGGTCTCGAACGTTCCCCCGAGGGCGTCCGGCCCATTGGTCGGCCAAGCGGCTTCGAAATCGGGCCACAACAGCAGCTGCGTCATGGACTCGGCGCCCGCGCCGGACAGCCACTGGATGGACAATACCCGCGCGTAGAACAAGGCGCCGAAGAAGGCTGCAAAAAACATCACTTCGGAAAAGATGAACCACGCCATCGCCCAACGGAAGGTGCGGTCGACCTGGGCGTTGTAGACATCGGCCAGGTTCTCGCGAATGACCGCGCCGAACCAGCCGAATAGCATGACGATGAAGATCGCCAAGCCGATGAGCGCGGCATGATAACCACCGCCGATCCCGTTCAGCCCGACCGAAACGCCTCCGACGAGCAGAAAAAGCCCGATCGACCCAAGGATAGGCCAATAGCTCGGCTCCGGAACGAAATAGACGTCTTTATCGTGGCTGGTGTGGGCCATGGGGTGGATCCTCTGCGACTGCCTGATTTGCTTTCATGGAGACCATGCGCCCGCTCATTGCAGGCGATTGTATGACGCCTATGGCATTCAGCTGCCGAGCGCCGCCTGATTCCCTGCATCAAAAAATGTGTAGGACAGGGTAATCGTTCCGATTTCCGGCGGCAGGCCTGCGTCGATATAAAACCGGACCGGCATGTGCCGTGTCTCTCCGCCTTCAAACACCTGTTCGGTGAAACAGAAGCATTCGACCTTGCGCAGATACTTCGCGGCGGCCCCAGGGGCCACGCTGGGAACGGCCCGCCCGGTCATCGGATGATCGTTGAGATTGTGCGCCAGATACGTGACCGTATTCATTTCGCCCGGATGTACCTGCAGGCTTTCGACGTCCGGCCGGAAATCCCACGGCAGATTCTGATTCCGGTTCGCAACGAACTGAACGGTGACCATACGGGTCTCGTCCACCCGGGCGGTCTCTTCCGCGGAAACCAGCGCCATACGGCCGTTGATGCCGGTGATATCGCACAGTACCCGATACAAGGGCACGATGGCGAAACCGAAAGCAAACATGAGGATGCAGACCACCAGGGCCTGCACCAGAATGTTGCGATGGCTCTTGTTCTGGCTCACACACTCGCTCGCTACAAAAGGATGGCCTGCGTCAACGCAGGCTCATCGCAACGAAGAAAGCCGCATAGACCAAGCCGGCCAGCACGATCAGCCAGCGAACCGTACGCCGGACGGCAGATGCTCGCTGGTCGGGGTCTGGCGCCATGTGTCGAGCGATCCCCACGCCGGATCAACGCACCACAGGCGGCACGGTGAAGCTGTGATAAGGAGGCGGCGAAGGCAAGGTCCACTCCAGACCTTCCGCGCCTTCCCAGACCTGGGCCGTCGCCTTCTCTCCGCCACGCACGCACTTGATGACGACGTACACGAACAGGAGTTGCGAGAATCCGAACAAAAAAGCCCCGACCGTCGAAATCTGGTTGAACGTCGTGAACTGCAGGGCGTAGTCGGGAATGCGGCGCGGCATGCCGGCCAGACCCGAAAAGTGCATCGGGAAAAAGGTCAGGTTGACACCGATGGTCGACAGCCAGAAGTGCAGCTTGCCGAGTCGCTCGTCGTACATGTGCCCCGTCCACTTCGGTAGCCAGAAGTAAACGGCCGCCATGATGGAATACACCGCCCCCGGCACGAGCACATAATGAAAGTGCGCGACCACGAAATAGGTGTCGTGGTACTGGAAGTCAACCGGAGCCATGGCGAGCATCAAGCCGGAGAAGCCGCCAATGGTGAACATGAATACGAAGCCGAGCGCGAACAGCATCGGTGTTTCGAAGCTGAGTGATCCGCGCCACATCGTGGCCGTCCAGTTGAAGACCTTAACGCCGGTCGGCACCGCAATGATCATGGTGGCAAACATGAAGAACAGCATGCCTGCCAGTGGCAGGCCGACCGTGAACATGTGGTGGGCCCACACGATGAACGAGAGGAAGGCAATGGCCGCCATGGCGTAGACCATCGATGCATGACCGAACAGCGGTTTGCGGGAGAAGGTCGGGATGATGTGCGAGACGATGCCGAAGGCCGGCAGGATCAGGATGTACACCTCGGGGTGACCGAAGAACCAGAACACATGCTGGAACAGCACCGGGTCGCCACCACCGGCCGCATTGAAGAAGCTGGTGCCGAAATAGCGATCGGTGAGCAGCATGGTCACGGCTCCCGCCAGCACCGGCATGACGGCGATGATCAGGAAGGCGGTGATCAGCCAGGACCAGGCGAACAGCGGCATCTTCATCAAGGTCATGCCGGGCGCACGCAGGTTCAGGATGGTGGCAATGACGTTGATAGCGCCCATGATGGACGATATGCCCAGCAGATGCACGGCAAAAATCAGGAAGGGGAATGCCGGCCCCGTCTGCAGCACGAGCGGCGGATACATGGTCCAGCCACCGGCGGGCGCGCCGCCGGGCATGAACAACGTCGCAATCAGCAGCGCGAAGGCAAAGGGCAGAATCCAGAAACCCCAGTTGTTGATGCGCGGCAGCGCCATGTCTGGTGCACCGATCATGACGGGCAGCAGCCAGTTGGACAGCCCCACGAAGGCCGGCATCACGCCACCGAAAATCATCACCAGAGCGTGCATGGTGGTCATCTGGTTGAAGAATTCCGGCCGCACGAGCTGCATGCCCGGCTGGAACAGCTCGGCGCGGATCACCAAGGCCATGACGCCGCCGACCAGAAACATCACCAGAGACAACCACAGATACAGGGCACCCAGGTCCTTGTGGTTGGTGGTCGTGAGCCAGCGCCGCACGAAATGCGGATCGGGGCCGTGAGCATGATCGTCGTGAACCAGAGCATGATCAGTCATCGAGTTTCTCCCATCCATCCGATCAACGGGCAGCGACGAGGGTCGAACCGGCGCTCACGGCAGCCGCCGACTCGATTTTCGGTTCCCGCTGCGCCTCGAGCCAAGCTGCATAATCCTCGGGCGTCTTTGCTTCGACCACCACCGGCATGAAACCGTGGTCACGTCCGCACAACTCCGCGCATTGCCCCCTGTAAACGCCGGGCACGTCGATGCGCGTCCAAAATTCGTTGATGAAACCCGGCACGGCGTCTTTCTTGACGGCGAGGTCCGGCACCCACCACGCATGAATCACGTCGTTGGAGGTGATCAGAAAGCGAATTTTCTGGCCGATGGGAACGACCACCGGGCGATCGACGTTGAGGAGATAGTGATCGACCGATTTCAGATCGATCTGCGCGCCCAGCTGGCGCGCCGCGTTGCTGTCCTGAGCCAGCACACTGTAGAAGGAAACGTTTTCGTCCAGATAATCGTAGTGCCACTTCCACTGGTAGCCGGTGATCTTGATCGTCAGGTCAGACTGGCTGGTATCGTCCATCTTGATCAGCAGACCCGCGGCCGGAACCGTCATGATGACCAGAATGGCGAAGGGAATGATGGTCCAGACCAGTTCGATCGTCGTGTTTTCGTGGAAATTCGCCGCCTGCGCCCCAGCCGACTTGCGAAAGCGCACCATCGAATAAATGATCGCACTGAAGACGAGCAATCCAATACCGACGCAGATCCAGAACATGGTCATGTGCAGATCGTGCACGCCGCGGCTGACCTCTGTCACGCCCACGGGCATGTTGTATCGAAGATCGGCCTGAGCCCCACCGGATCCTGCACCGATCATCAAGGCCGCCAAGGCCTTCAACAGCCCTTTTGCGCGCATGCCTTCACCTTTCATACCACTTGCACTCCGTCAGCCTGTTTGGGGGCTCGTACCCACGCAGACCCCGACCCAACGACTTGTTTCAACCGATCCGCCAATTGCCGGCGATCGGCCTCTCTCAAACCCCGACCCAGTTCGAGCCGCCGGTTGCGGCAAACCAGCCACAGCCGCGAAGGCTCGACCTCGACGTCCAGCATGACCCGCGACCAGACCTGTTCGAAGACCGTTGTGTGCTCCGGCCGCCGACGCCCCGATTCGATGCTGATGCGACCCGATTCGATGCGGACGACTTCCCGATAGGCGTTGCGGCGCAGGCAGTGTCTCAAGGTCAGGATGACCGCCAGGCTCTCCAGTCCCGCAAACGGAAGAATCGGCCAGAGCCCCGCCACGAAGGCCCACAACGCACTGATGACCACAGGGATGCAGGCGAGGGCGCCGAAAACCCATGCAGCGTTGGGCGTCAGCGACCCATCGGGTGCAATGACACAGCAAAAAGGCTGTTCCCCGTCAGGAATTCGGGAGTCCACCGACACCCCCTCATGAAACCGCCAGGATTTTGCGCCCGACCGAGCCCGCACCGCCGGACGCGAAAGCATCGTGAAAAGCCCGAGAAGATTAATTGATCGAGATCATTGCCGCAAGGGAGATGGCACCGGCGGGCAGCACTTCACCACGCGCGGCCGCATGCATCGCAGAAAAAGCGACCATCGAGGACTGTCTCGGCCGGCGCGCCGTTGGGCACGATGCCGAGGCAGGGCGCCGGCATTCTGGCCTGCAGGGTCTGCAGGTTGCCGGCCATCGCTGCCATGTCGGGCTGCACGGCATTGGCCACCCAACCGCAGAGCCGCGGCCCGATGGCTTCGGCCGACAGCAGGGCATGATTGATGCACCCGAGGCGCATGCCCACCACCAGGATCACGGGCAGGTCGAGCGTTGCGGCCAGATCGGCCATGTCCCAGTCCTCTCCCAAGGGGACGCGCCAGCCACCGGCGCCCTCGACCACGACGGCATCGGCCCGCGCGTTCAGCGCGGCGAAAGCACGCAGGATGGGCTCGGGACGGATGGCGATGCCGGCCTCTCGCGCCGCCAGATGCGGCGCAATGGGCGGCACGAAAGCATAGGGGTTAACGGTCTCGTAGGAGACATCGACAGTCCCCGCTTGCCGGAGCGCCAGGGCATCGGCGTTGCGGAGTCCGTCTGGGGAGACCTCGCAGCCGGTCGCCACCGGCTTGAAGCCGGCTACCTTAAGGCCGCGACCGGCCAGGAGACGCAACAGGCCGCGGGCAACATACGTCTTGCCGATCTCGGTGTCGGTTCCGGTGACGAACCAGCCTCGCGTCGCCATGACGTCAACCACCTGCGGACTTGCGGCGCAGGCTCGACAGCGGCACGTGCGCCTCTCCGTCATGGCGAACCGTCGAGGGACGCTCGGGCGCCCAGGCGTGCCCATAGACCAGTTCCATGCTGAGCGGCAGCGACGGGCCGGGATGCTGCGCCCGGTAGTGCCGCTGCATGGCTTCGAAGTGCGCCCGGCCGGTCAATCCGCGGCGCCGGGCGATGAGCCCATTGCCCCAGCCGGCCTGGCGAAGGTCACGGAACAAGGCGGGAAAGTCAGCGTAAGTGAAGCACAATCGCTCCACATCCATCACCGGGTCGGCGAGCCGTGCCCGCACCAGCGCGTCGCCGACGTCGTGCATGTCGAGGAAGGGATGCACATGCGGCTCATCATCGATCGCGGCCCAGGCACGGCGGAACTCCTGCAGGGTGTCCGGCCCCAGGGTCGTGAACAGGAACAGCCCGCCCGGCCGCAGGATGCGCGCCACCTCGTTGAACACCGGCGCCGGATCGCTGAGCACCGACAGCATCAGATTGGAAAACACCAGATCCACGCTCGCGCTGGCCAGCGGCAGACGCGGCACGTCGGCCTGCACGGCCATCGGGCGCTTCTTCCAGAACGTCAGCCGCATCCGCCGCAGCGGCACCAGCAGCGACCGATCGACATCCAGCGCCACCACGCGCGCCTGCGGGTAGCGACGGGTGAGCGCGCGCGCGCCCGCGCCCGCCGCACTGCCCAGATCGACGACCCAGCGCGGATCCAGGCGCATGTAATCGAGCCGCTCCAGCAAGCGGCTGCGCGGCTCGGCGAGCAGGACGCTGTGCGCCAGGCCGACGCCCGCGCGAGCATAGCGCCGGCGCACCGCGCGCTCGTCGAGCCGGTGCGCGGCCAGCCTCCAGTCCTCGGGACGATCATCCATGCCGCGACAGGTCCGCGTCCCAACAACGGCCCAGCGCTTCGAGCAGACCGTCCACCTGCGCAGGCGTATGCGCGGCCGAGAGCGTGATGCGCAGCCGCGCCGTGCCGGCCGGCACCGTCGGCGGCCGGATCGGCGTCACCCAATAGCCCGCCTCCAGCAAGCGCGCGCCCAGAGTCATGGCGCGCGTGGCATCGCCGACCAGCAGCGGTTGGATCGGCGTCGCGGAGTCCATGAGCGGCAGCCCCAGCCGCTCGGCGCCGGCACGGAAGCGCATGACCAATTCGGTCAGGCGCTCGCGCCGCCACCCGTCGCGCCGCGCCAGCGCCAAAGCGGTCCGCGTCGCTGCGGCCAGGGCGGGCGGCGGCGCGGTGGTATAGATATAGGTGCGCGCCCGCTGCACCAGATACTCGATCAGCGTCTCGCTGCCGGCCACGAAGGCGCCGAAAGTCCCGAGCGCCTTGCCCAGGGTCCCGACGTAGACCGGCACCTCGGCCTCTGACAGGCCGCATTGCGCGACCGTGCCCGCCCCGTCGCCCAGCACGCCGAAGCCGTGCGCGTCGTCGACCACCAGCAGTGCTCGGCGCCGCGCCGCCAGCGCGGCGAGCGCCGGCAGGGGCGCGAGATCGCCGTCCATGCTGAACACCGCATCGCTGACGATGAGCGCAGTCCCAGGCGCATCCGTCATCGCCGTCTCGAGCGCGGCCACATCAGCGTGCGCGTAGCGCTGCATCCGCCCCCGCGACAGCCAGCCGCCGTCGAGCAGGGAGGCGTGGTTCAGCGCGTCCTCGAAGACGACATCGCCCGGCTCGGTCAGGGCGTTGATGACGCCCATGTTGGCCATGTAGCCGGTGGAGAACAGCAGTGCCCGGGGCCGCCCCACGGCCTCGGCCAGATCACGCTCCAGCGCCTCGTGCTCCGGGTGATGCCCGCTGATCAGATGGGCCGCGCCGCTGCCGGTGCCGTAAGCGGCCGCCGCCCGCGCCAGAGCGGCCGCCACCTCGGGATGGTCGGCCAGCCCCAGATAGTCGTTGCTGCAGAACACGAGACAATCCCGCCCGGAGAGACGCGCCTGCACCCCCGCGCGCTGCTCGAGCGCGCGCGGCCGGCGATACAGCCCCTGCGCCTGGCGCTCGGAGAGCTCCTGCTCCCAGCGCTGCCGGAAAGGCGATGCGGCGCTCACCTTGATGCGATCTCAGCGACATCGTTCTCGGGATACATCCCCAGGCGATGCAGCAACGCAAGGTCGGTGTCGCCCTCGGGATTGGGCGTGGTCAGCAGCCGCTCGCCGTAGAAGATGGAGTTGGCGCCGGCCAGGAAACACAGCGTCTGCATTTCGGGACTCATGGCCGTGCGCCCCGCCGAGAGGCGCACGTGCGAACGCGGCATGAGGATGCGCGCCACCGCCACCACGCGGACGAAATCGAGCGGATCGACCGCCTCGGCCGCCGCCAGGGGCGTGCCCTCGACGCGCACGAGCTGGTTGATGGGCACGCTCTCCGGATGCGGCGACAGATTGGCCAGCGCGCGCAACAGCTCCGCCCGGTCGCCCTCGCCCTCGCCCATGCCGACGATGCCGCCGCAGCAGACCTTGATCCCGGCCTCGCGGACGTGCGCCAGGGTATCGAGCCGGTCCTGGTAGGTGCGGGTGGAAATGATCTCGCCGTAGTGCTCGGGCGAGGTGTCGAGGTTGTGGTTGTAGTAGTCGAGCCCGCACTCGGCCAGATACGCGGCCTGCTCGCTTTCCAGCATGCCCAGCGTGACACAGGTTTCGAGCCCCAGCTCGCGCACCCCGCGCACCATCGCCCCCACCCGCTCCAGATCGCGCGGCCGCGGGCTGCGCCAGGCCGCGCCCATGCAGAAGCGCGTGGCGCCGGCCTCGCGCGCCCGCCGCGCCGCGGCCAGCACGGTCTCAAGGTCCATCAGCTTCTGCCGCTCCACGCCGGTATCGAAATGCACGCTCTGCGGGCAATAGGCGCAATCCTCGGGGCAGCCGCCGGTCTTGATGCTGAGCAGCGTGCTGATCTGCACCGCGTGGGGATCGAAGTGGCGCCGGTGCAGGCTTTGCGCCGCGAACAGGAGATCCGGAAACGGCCAGTCGAAGAGCGCGCGGACCTCCGCGGCCGACCAATCGTGACGCGGTGCTTGCGCGAGAACGGAGGACACGGTGGGCATGAGCATTCCTTGGCGGCCGGCGGTGATGCCGGGCATCTTAAGCGCCCGCCATTCGCTGTCAACCCAAATGGGTCGACATGGTTGACCGCGCCCGACGATGGGCCGCCCGCTGGCTGCTGCCGTGGCGTTGCACGCTGTGCGGCGCGGCGGGTCTGCCGGATCTCGATCTGTGCGCCGCCTGCCACGCCGACCTGCCCTGGAACACCTCGGCCTGCCCCGGCTGCGCCCGGCCGATGCCGGAAGGCGCCTCGGATTGGCGCTGCGGCAGTTGTCTTGCCCATCCGCCGGCCTGGGACGCAGCCTTCAGCGCCCTGCGCTACGCCCTGCCGGTGGACACCCTGATCCAGCAGCTCAAGTTTCAGGGCCGACTGGCGCGGGCGCGCCTGCTCGGCGATCTGATGGCCGCGACGCTCACCTCATCGCGGCGCACGCCCTGGCCCGAGGCGCTGATCCCCGTCCCGCTGCATCCCGCGCGCCTGCGCGAGCGCGGCTTCAACCAGGCGCGCGAACTCGCCCTGCGTCTGGCGCGTCTGCCGGGCGTGCGGCTGCGGGATGATCTCGCCCGACGCACGCGGGCCACGCCGCCGCAGGTGGGGCTCACCGCTGCGGCGCGGGCGCGCAACCTGCGCGGCGCCTTCGCGGTGGACGGCGCGCCGCCCGATCATGTGGCCCTGATCGACGATGTCCTCACCACCGGCGGCACGCTCACCGCTCTGAGCCTTGCCCTGCGCGCGGCCGGCGCGAGCCGGATCGAGGTCTGGACCGTGGCGCGCAGCGCGCCCGATCCTCAGGAAACGAGATAGGCCGCGAGGATGCCGAGGAACACCACGCCGCCGACCCAGTTGTTGTTGCGAAATGCGGCGAAGCATCCCGCGCGGTCGCGCTCGCGAATCAAACGCTGCTGCCAGACGAACAGCGCCGCCACGCCGATGAGCGACACGAAATACGGCCAGGCCAGACCCGCCTGCCGGCCGATGAGCAGCAGCGCGAGCAGCATCAGCGCCTGCAGCGCCGCGAGGATGGGCCGGTCCATCTCACCGAACAGGATGGCGGTGGATTTGACGCCGATCCTGAGGTCATCGTCGCGGTCCACCATGGCGTACTGGGTGTCGTAGATCACCGCCCACACCACCGCGGTGAGGAACACCAGCCAGGCGAGCGGCGGGGGAAACGCCCCGGTCTGGCCCGCCCAGGCCATGGGGACCGCCCAGCCGAAGGCCATGCCCAGATAGACCTGCGGCAGATAGGTGTGGCGCTTCATGAGCGGATAGGTGGCGGCGAGGAAGGCCCCGCCGAAGGCCAACAGCAGGGTCATGCGGTTGCACAGCAGGGCCAGCCCCAGCGCGATCGCCATCAACAGGCCGAACAGCGCCAGCGCCTCTTGCGGATAGACCCGTCCCGCCGCCAGCGGCCGATCGCGCGTGCGCTCGACGAAGGGATCCACATGCCGGTCGAGGTAGTCGTTGATCACGCAACCGGCCGAGCGCATCACCCACACGCCCGTCACGAACACCGCCACCACGCCCCCATCGGGGCGGCCGTTGCCCGCCAGCCACAGCGCCCACAGCATGGGCCATAACAGCAGCAACGCGCCGATCGGCCGGTCCCAGCGCATCAGCAGCGCGTATTGCCAGAGACGCGCCCGCACCGTCGGCGCGTACACCGCCCAGCGCGCGCGCCAGCGCAGGATGCGATCGGCCATCGAAATGCCTGAAGAAGGTTCCCCTTTACGCATGCAAGACATCCAAGGCAAGAGGTAAAAAAAATTCACACACCACGACCGGCGCGTCCGGCAGATGAAACAGCGAGCGCCGCCCCCACAGCGCGCCGGGCGGGACCGCCAAGCCGCGGCTCATGG
Source organism: Candidatus Macondimonas sp. (assembly GCA_035325645.1). Classification (GTDB taxonomy): domain Bacteria; phylum Pseudomonadota; class Gammaproteobacteria; order UBA5335; family UBA5335; genus Macondimonas. Next base: position 14,987 of record DAOKZK010000018.1, read on the forward strand.
CCAGGTGCAGCGGCGAACCGGGCCGGAGACAGCCGATGTCCAGCGGGCCGCGCCGCACGCCGCGCCGGGTGAACAGCAGTTCGCCGAGCGGCCGGCTGCCCAGATGGGTCAGATCCCGCCAGCGTCCGCGCAGTGCCGCTTGCGGCAACAGGCTGCAGGCATAGACCACCGGCCGGCCGTCGCAGCAAAGATAGACCTCCCGCCACCTAACCGACGCGCCCGCGGGAAGCTGCATCACGGCCGCCTCGCGCCGGCGCAGCCGCCGCGGCGTCTCGGCAAGCACCTGCACGGAAAATGCCGCGCCGCAACGCGCGCGCAATCGTGCCGTCAGCGATTCGGCCGGGAACAGCACGGTCTGCCAAACGTGCGGCACCCGCAGCCGTGCCGCGGCCAGATCATGCCAGCACACGGCGTCCATTCCGCACCGCGCAAATGTCTTGTCGTCAGGCGCCGGCATACCGCTCCGCCTGCTGCTGCCACAACCCGATCAGCCGCTCCGCCAGCGCCGGCGCCTCGGTCAGCAGGCGATCGGCCTCGACCTGCGCCTCGGCCATGAGATCCGCATCGGCCACGGGATCGGCCACCCGCCAGCGCCGCTCGCCGGTCTGGCGGGTCCCCAGCCATTCGCCCGCGCCGCGCAGCTCCAGATCCCGCCGGGCGATCTCGAAGCCGTCCTGCACCGCGCGCAGCGTTTCCAGGCGCGCGCGCGCCGTCTGCGACAGCGGCCCCTCATAGAGCAGCACGCAGTTGCCCGGCGCCGCGCCGCGCCCCACCCGGCCGCGCAGCTGGTGCAACTGGGCAAGGCCGAAGCGCTCGGCGTTCTCCACCACCATCACCGTCGCCCGCGGCACGTCCACCCCGACCTCGATCACGGTGGTGGCCACCAGCACGTCGAGATCCCCCTGCGCGAACGCGGACATGACCGCCTCCCGCTCCGGCGGCGCCAGACGGCCATGGATCAGCCCCAGCCTCAGGGTCGGAAAATCGGCGCGCAGCTGCTCGTACAAGCGCTGCGCGGCCTCACCCTGCGCCGCCTCATTTTCCTCGATCAGCGGACAGACCCAATAGGCCTGCGCCCCCGCGCGACACGCCGCCTGCACGCGCTGCGCCACCTCCTCGCGCCGACCCGCCGGCAGGACCACGGTGCGGATGCCGGCCCGCCCCGGCGGCAGCGCGTCGATCACCGACACATCCAGATCCGCATACAGCCCCATCGCCAACGTACGCGGAATGGGCGTCGCCGTGAGCACGAGCTGATGGGGCGCGAGATCGCCTCCCTTTTCCTGCAGCGCCAACCGCTGCTGCACGCCGAAGCGGTGTTGTTCGTCGACCATGACCAATCCCAAGCGCGCAAAGCGCAGCCAGTCCTGAAACAGGGCGTGGGTGCCGACCACCAGGGCGGGTTCCCCGGCCGCAAGGCGCGCCGCCACCGCCCGCCGCGCCGGCGCGCCGCTGCGTCCCAAGAGCGTCAGGGGTTCGAGACCTGTCGGGCCGAACCAGCGCCGGAAATTGCGCAGATGCTGCTCGGCCAACAGCTCGGTCGGCGCCATCAGCGCGACCTGCCAGCCCGATCCCAGCGCGATGGCCGCGGCAAGCGCCGCCACCGCTGTCTTGCCCGACCCCACATCGCCCTGCACGAGGCGCAGCATGGGCACCGGCCGCGCCAGATCGGCACGCACCTCGGCCATTACGCGCGCCTGCGCCGCGGTGAGCGCGAAACCGAGCGCCGCCTCGACGCGGGCGGCGAGCCCCTCTCCGTCGCCGAGCGACGGCGCCCGCTGGGACTGCGTCCAGCGCCGGCGTCGGCGCAGCACCAATTGGTCGGCGAGCAGTTCCTCCCAGGCCAGCCGCCGGCGAGCGGGATGGTGCGGGGCGGCCAGTTGCGCGATCGTATCGGGCGGCGGCGCATGGAGGAGCTGCAGGGCCTCGGGCAGCGCCATCAACCCTAGCGCGTGCAGGCGTGCGGGCGACAGCGTTTCGGTCAGGCCCAGCTCCGGCAGATGCGCGAGCAAGGCCGTCACCGCGCGGCGCAGGCGGTCCTGAGACACGCCCGCGACCGTGGGGTAGATCGCCAGTGCCCGCTCGGGCAGGGGCTCATCCGGACGCACCACCCGGCACTGCGGATGGGTCATCTCCGGGCCGTACAGCCCGGCACGCACCGGCCCGTGGCACCGCAGCCAGACCCCCGGCTGCCAGCGCGCCCGCTGGCCCGGATGCACCTTGAAAAAGCGCACGTCGATCACCCCGCGGCCATCGTCCAGCCGGAGCCACAGACCGGGCTTGCGGCCGCTCAAAGGCCTCGCCTGCACGATGCGTCCCTGCACCAGCGCCGCATCGGTGGGCCGCAGCGCGTGCAGGGGCGTCAGGCGGGTGTGGTCCTCATAGCGCAGCGGGAGATGGAACAGCAGTTCATGCGGGCCGACGAATCCCAGCCGCGCGAGCAGCGGCACCAAGGTGTCCCGGCTCGTCCCTTGGGCCGCGGCAGGCCGGGCCGCCTTGACCGGGCGACTCAGATTCGGCACACCGCGTCGATTTCGATCGCAGCGCCGCGCGGCAGAGCCGCGACGCCGACGACGGCGCGCGCGGGATAGGGCGCCGCGAAGCAGGCCGCCATCACCGCATTGACCGCAGCGAAATGGGACAGGTCGGTGAGATAGACGGTGAGCCGGACGACGCGATCCAGATCACTGCCACCGGCCCGCGCCACCGCCGCGAGATTGTCCAGCACCCGGCGCGTCTGCACCTCGATCCCGCCGCCGACCAATTCGCCGCTGTGCGGGTCGAGCGGGATCTGGCCGGACAGGAACAGCAGATCCCCGGCGCGCACGGCCTGGCTGTAGGGACCGATGGCCGCCGGCGCATCGGGCGTGGACACCGTTTCGCGGCTCATGGGAACGCTCCGGGATGATGACGATCGATGGAAGGCGCCGGACTCAGGCCTTGCTGCGGCCGACACGGATCACACAGGGCATCGCGTGCAGGTGACGCAGGATGCGCGCCAGATGCAAGCGGTCGCGGACGGTGATGGTAAACACCAGCGATGAGGTGTGGCCATATTTCTCGTCGACCGTGACATGCTCGATGTTGGTGTCCATGCGCGCCATCTCGGCGGTGATCTGCGCCAGCACGCCGCGCTGGTTGGCCGCTTCCATGCGAATCTCGACCGGGAATTCGCGCTCGGGATGGCTTTCCCACTGGACATCGATCCACTTGTCGGGGTGCTTGCGGTATTCATTGAGATTGCGGCAGGTCTGGGTGTGGATCACGATGCCGCGCCCGCTGCTGAGAAATCCCAGGATGCGATCGCCGGGGATCGGGTGACAGCAGCGGCCGAGCGTCACCACCATGCCCTCGGTGCCGCGGATGGTCAGCGCCTCGTGCGTCTCCGCGGGCAGCGCATCGGCCTCGACGCCCACGCCGGCCTCCTGGGCCAGACGCCGCGCGACCAGGGGCGCCATGTATTCGCCGAGCCCCAAGGCCTCGAACAGGGCCTCGCGCGTACCGACGCCCATGTCCGCCAGCACCTGCTGCCAGACCGTGTCCGGGATTTGATCCAGCACGAGCCTGTAGGTGGACAGCGCCCGTTCCAGCAGGCGACGACCCAGCCCCGCCGCCTCGTCGGCCTTCAGATGCTTGAGGTAATGGCGAATGCTGGTGCGCGCGCGGGCGGTGGTGATGAAGTTGAGCCAGGCCGGATTGGGCTGGACCGACTCGGAGGTGAGAATCTCCACCGTCTGCCCGTTGCGCAGCGGGGTGCTCAAGGGGACGATGCGCCGGTCCACCTTGGCCGCCGCGCAGCGATTGCCGATGTCGGTATGCACCGCGTAGGCGAAGTCGACCGGGGTCGCCCCCACGGGCAGGCGCATGATCCGGCCCTTGGGCGTGAAGACGTAGATCTCGTCGGGGAACAGGTCGCCCTTGACGCTCTCCAGGAATTCCTGCGAGCTGCCGACGCGCTGCTGCATTTCCATGATGCTGTGCATCCACTCGCGCGCCCGGTCCTGCGTGCCGCCCGGCGCCGTGTGTTCCGTGAAGGGATACTGCCAATGCGCCACCACGCCGACCTCGGCCAGCAGATCCATCTCGCGCGTCCGGATCTGCAGCTCGATCGGCACCCCATGCGGCCCGAACAGCACGGTGTGCAGGGACTGGTAGCCGTTGGCCTTGGGGATGGCGATGTAATCGCGAAACCGCCCGGGCACCGGCTTGTAGACCGCATGTGCGATGCCCAGTGCCCGGTAGCAGTCGTCGACGCGCTCGACCTGGATGCGGCAGGCATAGAGGTCGGTGAGTTCGCTGAAGGTCGTCTCGCGGTTGCGCAGGCGCAGATAGAGGCTGTAGAGGTGCTTGTCGCGCCCCGTCACCTGCGCGCCGACGTGTTCGCGGGCCAGCGCACTCCGCAGGGCCGTCTCCACCTGGTCCAGCACCCGCTTGCGATTGCCGCGGGCGCGCTCGACCACCTCGGCCAGCACCCGGTAGCGGAAGGGATGCAGGGCCGCGAAGCTGAGATCCTCGAGCTCGGTGCGCAGCGCGTTCATCCCCAGGCGATTGGCGATCGGCGCATACAGGGTGAGGGTTTCGCGCGCGATGCGGCGGCGCTTGTCGGGCCGCATCACGTCGAGCGTGCGCATGTTGTGCAGCCGATCGGCCAGCTTGATGAGCATGACGCGGATGTCCTGCGACATCGCCAGCATCATCTTGAGGAAGCTTTCGGCCTGCGCCTCGGCCTTGGACTTGAACTGGATCTGGGTCAGCTTGCTGACCCCATCGACCAGGTCGGCGACCTCCGCATCGAACAGGTGGGCGATGTGTTCCTTGGCGGTCGGCGTGTCCTCGATCACATCGTGCAGCAAGGCCGCCATGATGCTGCGGTGGTCCAGGCGCATCCCGGCCAGGACGCGCGCCACCGCCACGGGATGGGAGATGTAAGGCTCGCCATTGAGACGGACCTGCCCGGCATGCGCATGCATGCCGAATTCGCAGGCACGGATCACATCGGCGATCTGGTTCTCGTCCAGATAGCGCCGCAGTTCGTGGATCAGGTCCGAAAAACCCGTGATATCCCGGAGTTCGACGGACCCATCCCGATCGAGACGCTCGCTGACATCCAGAGACATGGGTCGAGGCCCGGGCGGGCCCCCTCTTAGAGCTCGTCCGCCGCCGCGGCGCCGCCGGGCGCCGGCTCGGGCAGGATCATGTCGCCGGGCTCCAGGTCATCGATCGCGCCCATCACCTGCGGGAATTGCTTCACCAGCGGGATGTCCTTCTCCTTCAGGATTTCGCGGGTCACATCGCCATGCGCGATCTCGCGCAACGCCAGCACCGTCGGCTTGTCGTTGTCCCATTCCTGAAACGGCTCGGCGCCGCGCACGAGCTGCCGCGCGCGCTTGGCGGCGACCAGCACCAACTGAAACCGGTTGTCCACATTCGACAGACAGTCTTCCACCGTCACTCGGGCCATGAATCTAGTCCTCCTCATCCGCCCGCGTGGGCGAATGTCGATGAATCCGTATCCCGACCCGCGCGTTCGACAAGTGCTGCGACGCGGTTCGGCTTTGGATTCGAGTGTATTCCATGCCGGCGCCTCAGGCCAGCAGATCGGCCAGCCAGGCTGCCCGCCGCGCCGCCTGCAGCGTGGTCCGGCAACGCGCCGCGCGCACGATGGCCTGCAGCTCGGCCAGCGCCGCATCGAAGGCATCGTTGACCACCAGATACTCGAATTCGCCGTAATGGCGCATCTCCGCCACCGCCAGTGCGAGACGCCGCTCGATCACCTCCGCATCGTCGGTGCCGCGCCCGCGCAGCCGCCGCTCCAGCTCGGCGCGCGAGGGCGGCAGGATGAAGACGCTGACGCATGCCGGCATGAGCGTCCGGATCTGGCGCGCACCCTGCCAGTCGATCTCCAGGATCACATCCTCGCCCGCCGCGAGCCGCGCCTCGACCACCGCGCGGCTGGTCCCGTAACAGCGCCCGAACACCTCGGCATGTTCCAGGAACGCGCCCTCGGCCACCATGCGCCGGAAGGTCTCCGCATCGACGAAATGGTAATCGCGTCCGTCGACCTCGCCCGGCCGCGGCGGGCGCGTGGTGTGCGACACCGAAAAGCGCAGCCCCGGATCGGCGGCCATCAAGGCCTGCACCAGACTGGTCTTGCCCGCCCCGGAAGGCGCCGCGATGACGAACAGATTCCCGCCGCTCATTTCTTCGTGCTGCTCCATCAGGCTGTTCGGCCCCGGGCGCCGGATCCGGCTGATCCACCGACGCCCATTGATCCGCGGTCACGACGTTCAGGTGCGCCGTCCGGCCGGACCGGGGCGCAAAGTATCCCACAGACCGCCGAACCGGATCGGCACGACCGCAACGAACCGCCGGTTCATGCCATCGAAGCTGCGGCCGGGGGGCGCATGGTCCGCTGCCGGAAATCGGGCGCGCACCGCAGTCGCCCCATCATGCACGCGGACTTGCAGGCCGCCGGAGAGGATCGTCGCACCCCACGGCCCATGTGGGCGAACCCCGGATGCTGCCGGCCGTCGCGGCGGCGATGCAGCGCTGATCGATGTCAGCATCGCCATGCGCTGTCCGGAGGGATCTCGCTCGGGCCCAGCGGTCCGGCACGGTTCATCGGTCCTCGCCAGCCATGGCTGACTCGCCCGGCATCGGCGCCGGCCGGGTGATCACGGCGATCTATGCCGTCATGCCGTCGATCACCGCCAGAAACGCCGCCCCATACCGCTCCAGCTTGGCGGCGCCGACGCCGTTGATCTGCGCGAGTTCTGCCAGCGTCCGCGGTCGCGCGGCCGCCATCTGCATCAGCGTCGCGTCGTGGAAGATCACATAGGCTGGCACGCCGTGGGTATCCGCCAGCCGCCGCCGCTCGGCGCGCAGCGCCTCGAACAGCGCCTGCTCGGCGCTGGCAAGTGCTGGCGCCCCAGCGCCCTTGCGCCGGCGCCGCTCGCGGGCGGCGTTCTCTTCACGAAGAAACAGCCGCTGCTCGCCACGCAGCACCGGCCGCGCCGCTTCGGTCAGACGCAGCCCGCCGTGGCCGTCGAAGTCCACGCTCACCAGACCCCGTGCCGCCAGCTGGCGGAACAGCGAGCGCCACTGCGCCGCCGGGCGCTCCTGCCCGCGGCCGTACAGGGCGAGCCGGTCGTGGCCGAAGCGGGCGATGCGCGGATCGTCTCCGCCGCGCAGCACCTCGATCAGATAGCCGACGCCGAAGCGCTGCCCGGTGCGGTACACGCAGGACAGCGCGAGCTGCGCCGCCTCGGTGGCGTCGAAGGTGGCGGGCGGGTCGAGGCAGTTGTCGCAGTTGCCGCAGGGCGCCGCGAGCTGCTCCCCGAAGTAGGCCAGCAGCGCCTGGCGCCGGCAGTCGGTGCTCTCGGCCAGGCCCAGCAGCGCGCTGAACTTGGCCTGCTCGACGCGGCGGCGCTCCTCGGGCACGTCGCTTGAGGTCAGCAACTGGCGCGTGCCGACCACGTCCGAAAGGCTGTAGCCGAGCCAGGCATTCGCCGGCAAGCCGTCGCGCCCGGCGCGGCCGGTCTCCTGGTAATAGCCCTCGATGTGCTTGGGCAGGCCGAGATGCGCCACAAAGCGCACGTCGGGTTTGTCGATGCCCATGCCGAAGGCGACCGTCGCCACCATCGTGAGGCCATCCTCACGCAGGAAACGGCGCTGGTTCGCGGCGCGCGTCTCGGCCGGCAGGCCGGCGTGGTAGATCAGCCCCGCTCGGCCGTGGCGCTCCAGCCAATCGGCGGTCTCCTCCACGCGGCGGCGCGTCGGGCAGTAGACGATGCCGCTGTCGGCCCGGTGATGCGCATCCAGAAACGCCAGCAACCGCTCGCGCATCCCCTCGCCCTGACGGATGTGGTAGCGGATGTTGGGGCGATCGAAACTCGCCGTGAACAGCGCGGCATCCGCGAGCCCCAGCCGCTGCACGATGTCGCGCTGCGTCGGCCCGTCGGCGGTCGCCGTGAGCGCCAGCCGCGGCACGCCGGGGAAACGCTCGCCGAGCACGCCGAGGCCGAGATACTCCGGCCGGAAGTCGTGCCCCCACTGCGACACGCAGTGCGCCTCGTCGATGGCGATCAGCGCCAGCGGCACGCGCGCGAGCAAATCGAGCGTGCGCTCTCCGACCAGCCGCTCCGGCGCCATGTAGACCACCTTGAGCCGCCCGGCCAGCAGCTCGCGCTCGATGACCGCCGCCTCGCCCGCCGGCAGGCCCGAGTGCAGTGCCGCCGCCGCCACGCCCAGTTCGCGCAGCGCCGCCACCTGATCATCCATCAGCGCGATCAGCGGCGACACCACCACACCCACGCCCGCGCGCACCAACGCCGGCACCTGATAGCAGAGCGACTTGCCGCCGCCGGTGGGCATGATCACCAGCGCGTCGCCGCCCGCCACCACATGGTCGATGATGGCCGCCTGCTGGCCACGGAAGGCGTGGTAGCCGAAGACGCGGGTGAGGATGTCGAGGGGGGTGGCGGTGTCGGGGCTGGCGAGCGTCATGGGTCTTCGTCTACCTCAGTGACACGCTGCAGCGAGTGCACCCGCCGGACGTCGGGGTCCGTGGGCGACAAGGTCATCGCTTAGCGCCAAGCCGAACCCACCGTCACCGTGCCCGAAACACATGGCCACGATGTCAGGCCAGATCGGGCGCATGCGCCGCGCCGAGCCGCGTGAGCCGCAGCGTCGGGCTCACACCGAGGATCGAGACCGCCCCCGTCGCCAGCGCCACCCAGTCACGAGCGCGGGTCAGGCGACCGAGGGAATCGCTCGTTGCTTGCATGAGTCAACCCAACAGGCGGCGTTGCAGCCGGGTTTGCATGTCTTGCCTGCCGTCGGCGAGCAGCATGACGGTGACGGTTTCGGCGGACACCTGATAGACCATCCGCCACGGCTTGTAATGAATCTGGCGGAACTGCCGGATACCGAGCGCAGCCAGCTCCGGCGGGAATTCGCCGCGCTCGGGGAAGTCGCGCAGCGTGGCGAGCTTGTCGTGAATACGCCCCAACACCTGGTCCGCACGATCGCGGCCATCCTGCGCCGCGATGAAGCTGTACCGGTCGTCGAGATCGCGAACGGCATCCTCGGTGAGGACGACGGCAAAGCTCATTCGCGGTCCTGGTGACGCGCCTTCACGCGGGGGATGGCGTCATCGAGGGGCACGACCTTGCCTTCGGCGATCTGCTGCTGGCCGAGCGCCAGAATCTTGAGCAGCGCCAGTGTCTCCTGCGTCTGCTGGTAGCTGTGGACGTCCTGCACCACGGCCTTGGCTTCCCCGTTCAGCGTGATGACCATCGCGGAGCCCTCCTCGCTGAGCTGACGCACGACCTCGGAGGCGTGGGCCTTGAAGTAGCTGAGGGGGCGGATGTGGGTGGCGAGTTTCATGTCAGCGCCTCAGGATGACGGCCGAATTCGGTCCGATTATAGGTCGCCAGTCGGCGATTGGCACCCGGAGCCGCGTCATCAGCCGAGCAGCTTCGTCAGCTTGACGAACGCCGGCGCCCAGTTGGCGCGCGCCTCGCCGAAGCGGACGAAAGCGTAGCCCTGCTCCTCCCATCCGGTTTGCGGGGCACGCGGCGTATCCGGCAGGGCGACGGTCATGAACACGAAACACATGGACCGGGCGTCACTCCAGATGAGGCGCATGGACCGCGCCATGCCCGCGCAGCCAAAGCCTGAGATCGCGGTCCGACATGGCGAAGGCCAGCCGGCCGTCCGCCTCGCCCGGTTCCATCGCTAAGCCGGCGTCGTCGGCGAGTTTGGCCAAGACGATGGGCGATGGGCGGGTCATATCGGCAAGGCCAGGCGGTTGTGCGCCGGCGTGCGACGGCGCCAGTGGGTGTCGATCGCCTGAACGAAGTCGGCGCGCACCAGCTTGGCTCGCGCTTCGCACCAGTCGCCGGCGTCGCGGCGCAGCACGAAGCCTTCGACATGCGGTGCGCCGAAGGCCGATGGGGTTTCTTCGAGGAGGCGTTTGAGCGCCGCCAGCGTCAGCCGGCCACGGGTCACCTCGGGCACCGCCGCGATGCCGATGCGCTGCAGCAGCGCGTTGCGTCGGTCCCGGCTCCAGAAGCGCTGGCTTTCGCGGTCGTAGACATCGAAACCGATGAACCAGTCCGGCAGCGCGGTGTAGGCGATGCTGTGGGTGAAGGCGCACCATTCGCCGAACAGGATGAGTTCCGGCGTCAGCACTTCTCGCAGTGCGGCCTCATGCTGCGCCAGCCAGGCCGGCAGCCGCGCGAACTGGCCGGCGTGGGGCGCGTACAGGTACTGGCCGCGGTTCTGGGCGCGCAGCCCGCCGTCCGGTGCCAACGACAACCCCAAATTGGCGCCGTCGAGCTTTTCCTCCACCACCACCGCGCCGGTCAGCAGCGCCTGCACCTCGGCGGGCGCGAGCACCTTGTCGTCGCGCGGCGCGCCCGGGCCGAGCCAGGCCAGATGCGGCATGTGGGGGAAGCGGAAGAAGTCGGTCATGTCAGCCGCTCAACGATGCTGCTTTTCGGCATATTTTTGCCGCGACCAGGTTTCGATGATCGGCTCCAACCGCACCTGATGCGCAGCCAAGGCGCCCTCCCAATCGTGCCAATCGGTATCGCCGGCAAAGGCGATGCAGCCTTCGCCAAACATCGCATGGGCAGCCAAAGCCGCCGCCACCATTTTTCGGTCTGCCAGGTCATGGACAACAGCAGCGAGCGTTGCTGGCAAGACGCCATGACCATCGTTGTCGTAGGAGACTTCTACCCCGTCCACCGCCGCCGTGCTCCATTTATGCATGACGACCTGAATACCGTAGTCGTTGAAGCCCAGCTTTTTGCCGTACTCGGCTTCGATATGCCCCGCCCAATCCAGTACCAAGTGCGATTCGCTTTGTTCAAACTTGAACAGCCATTTCCAGACTGCTTCGCGCAACGCGGGATCTGCCGGAGTCGCATCGATGTCCTTCGGGTGCGCAGGATCGGCTGCGCTGGCGGCGATCAGCACATTGGTGTCCACCACATAACGCGATTTCATGGTGCGCTCTTTTTCTGACGCTCGAACATCAGGCGCGCCTGCTCGCGTGTCTCGCCCAGAGCATCGCCAAAGAACCCCTCCGGCCAATTGCTCACCCGGCCGAACTCATCGAGTCGCAGCGTCCGAAGCTGCGCCGACCTGTCCTCGCGCTCGACGAAGTAGAGCGCCACATCGTCGGTTGACATGGTTTGTTTTGCTACCAGAGTTTGCATGCGCCGGAACAGATGTTCCGAGTGGGTCTCCACGAAAAACTGCACCTCACGTTCCCGACTGACTTCGACGAACAATTCGGCGAGTACCGACTGCGCCAGCGGATGCAGATGAATCTCAGGCTCTTCCAATATGATCGTGCTGCCACGGGGTGCGAAGTAGGCCACCACCAATACCGGCAGCACCTGTGACACACCGATGCCCACATCGCGCAGATTGCAGGCCACACCGGCTCTGTGGATCACCAGCTCATAGCGGTTGGATCGCCCCTGTGGGCGCACCTCCAGCTTTTCGGCCACCTTCATGCGCTTGAGCCACTTGGAAACGCCTTCCACCACGACGTTCTGTTCCTCGCCTTTCAGCAACGTGCTGGCCAACAGCGCATCGATCGCGGCGCGGCCGTCGCTGCCGACGTCACCGGGCTTGGTCTTGTTCCACGGATAGTCGCGTTCCGGTTTGCGGCGCAGCGGCCCCAGATAGCTGATCCCCTCCAACTCGCGGCGGATGGCCAGGCTCAGGTCCTCGGCCAGTGGCCCGTCCTGCTCCAGCCTTGCGATGACATCGGCGGAGAGCGCGATGGAACGTTCCGGCGCACAATCCCGGCCCTTCATGCGCGACTGCGCTTCGTCGTCCACCAGGATGGAAAACGCGCCCCTGTCGCGGCGCACCGCCTGAAAGCGCCGCGAGCCCGTATGCAGCTTCAGAACCTGTACCGCCACACTGCCGGACGAGGTTTTGCCATAGCTGCACTCGAATCCGCCCTCTTTGATGCGCTCGTGGTCATCGCGCTTGAAATCGAAGGCGATCGAGAATTGGCGCGGCGCTGCGTCCGCCTGGTTCAACACATCGTCGAAGCTGCCGAAATTGAAAAGGTCGTTAACCTCATCTCCGCCCAGATTCAGGTGCACCGTGCGATCGGGCGACTGCACGGTCTGCTTGAGCAGCAGCAGGCTCTGGATCAACGAGGATTTGCCCGATGAATTGGTGCCCAGCAGCATGGTCACGGGCTTGAGTGCCAGATCGCCGGTGTCGCGCCAGGCCTTGAAATTAACGAGTCGCAAGCGGGTAAACATCAGCGCAAATCTCCGGTTTTCAGTTGACCTCAAGGCGCGAGCAAGAGGCGCCGGGCGCGGCTTCCGGCTCGCCGGGCATTTCCTTGTCCTCAAGCACGCAAAAGACTTCGGACGGGTGGCCCGCGCTCGGAAACAGCCGTTGGAACTATCCGGGCAGGAAAACCGAAAAATCAAGGCAGATGCAGCGGTGCATCGGCGCGGACCGGCCCGCTGACGTTCACTCCACGTTCTGGATCTGCTCGCGCATCTGTTCGATCAGGACCTTGATCTCGACCGCGGCGCGGGTCAGCTCGGCGTCCTGCGATTTGGAGCCCAGGGTGTTGGCCTCGCGGTTGAATTCCTGCAGCAGGAAATCGAGCCGCCGCCCGACCGGTTCGCGGCGCCCGAGCGTGGCGGCCCATTCGGCGAGATGGCTGTCGAGCCGGTCCAGTTCCTCGGCGACGTCCATGCGCTGCGCCGCGAACAACAGCTCCTGTTCGAGCCGGCCGGGATCGGCCTCGACGCCGAGTTCGGCGATGCGCGCCAGCCATTTCTCGCGCACGGCTGCGAGCACCACCGGCAGACGGGCTCTCACCTGCGCGACCCAGCCGCCGATGGCCTCGGCCCGCTCGCGCAGCCCGGTCAGCAGGCGCTCGCCTTCGCGCCGCCGGGCCGCATCCAGCGTCGTCAGGGCCTCCTGCAACAGGCTCAGCGCCTCCTGCCCCAGGCGCTCCATGTCGAGCGGCGTTTCCTGCACCACGCCCGGCCAGCGCAGCACCTCGAGCCCGCTCACCGGCGCCGGGAAATCCGCGGCCAGTTGCCGGCACACGGCGCCGAGCGACGCAACCAGCGGGGCGTTGAGCGTCAGGTTCTGGCCCTGACCGGCCTCGCGCTGGAAGCGCAGCTGCGCTTCCAGCTTGCCGCGCCGCACGCGCTCGGCCAGCGTCTCGCGCACGAGCGGCTCGAGCATCCGCCATTCATCCGGCAGGCGCACCGTCGTCTCGAGATAGCGATGGTTGACGGTGCGCAGCTCCCAGATGAGCCGGCCTTCGGGCAGGGCGCGCTCGGCGCGGGCAAAACCGGTCATGCTGACGAGCATTCATTTTCTCCGGGCGAGGTGGCCCCGATCGGGGCGCGCGGGCCGGGACGGTATACTGTCCGGCCACGATGCCCGCTGGGCATGATTTGCAAATCGACAAGGATACCCGAATGCGCCCGAGCGGCCGTACCCCCGAGCAATTGCGCCCCATCCTGCTGCAGCGCCAGTTCACCCGCCACGCCGAAGGCTCGGTGCTGGTCGGATTCGGCGACACGCGGGTGATCTGCACCGCCAGCGTGCAGGAGTCGGTCCCGGGCTTCCTGCGCGGCAAGGGCCGCGGCTGGGTGACAGCCGAGTACGGGATGCTGCCGCGCGCCACGACCAGCCGCTCGGACCGCGAGGCGGCGCGCGGCAAGCAGACCGGGCGCACGCAGGAAATCCAGCGCCTGATCGGCCGCGCCCTGCGCGCCGTGGTCAATACCGAGGCCCTGGGAGAGCGCACCGTCATCCTCGACTGCGACGTGATCCAGGCCGACGGCGGCACCCGCACCGCCGCCATCACCGGCGCCTATGTCGCCCTGCACGACGCCATACGCCATCTGGAACGCCGCCGCGCCTTCACGCGCTTTCCCCTGCACGGCCAGGTGGCGGCGGTGTCGGTGGGCATCTATCGCGGCACGCCGGTGCTGGATCTGGACTATGCCGAGGACGCCGAGGCCGAAACCGACATGAACGTCGTCATGAACGAGGCCGGCGGCTACATCGAGCTGCAGGGCACCGCCGAGGGCCACGCCTTCCGTCCCGAGGAACTCGCCGCCATGCTGGAACTGGCGCGCGGCGGCATCGCGGAGCTGATGGAGGCCCAGCGCCTGGCGCTGGCCGAGACGCTCAAGTGAGCCACGAGGTCGTGCTGGCGACCGGCAACGCGGGCAAGCTGCGCGAGTTCGACGCCCTGCTCGCCCCGCTCGGCTGGACGCTGGTGCGCCAGAGCGAGCGCGGTGTCGTGCCGGCGCCGGAGGACGGCGCGACCTTTCTCGAGAACGCGCTTGCCAAGGCGCGCGCGGCCAGCGCCCAGACCGGCCTGCCCGCGCTGGCCGACGACTCGGGCCTCGTGGTCGCGGCGCTCGGCGGCGCGCCGGGCGTGCACTCGGCCCGCTACGCCGGCCCCGACGCGCGCGATGCCGACAACGTCCAGCGTCTGCTCGCGGCGCTGGAAAACGTGCCCGAACCGCAACGCACCGCGCATTTTTATTGCGTGATCGTCTACCTGCGCCACGCCGCCGACCCCGAACCGCTCATCGGCCAGGGCCGCTGGGCGGGCCGCATCCTGACGGCGGCGCAGGGCAGCGCCGGTTTCGGCTACGACCCGGTCTTCTTCGTTCCGGAACAGGGCTGCAGCGCGGCTGAGCTCGATCCCGCCGTCAAGAATCGCCTGAGCCATCGCGGCCGGGCGCTGGCAGCCCTGCGCGCGCAACTCGACGCCGACCGTGCCTGATGCGCCGACGAGCGGCCGGCTGACCGCGCCGCCCCTCGGCATTTACGTGCACCTGCCCTGGTGCGTGCGCAAATGCCCCTACTGCGATTTCAACTCCCATGCGCGCAATCCCGCGCTCATTCCCGAGGCGGCCTACGTCGAGGCGCTCACCGCCGACCTGCGCCAGGATCTCGCCCTGCTCGGCGCGCCGCGGCCGGTGCACAGCGTGTTTTTCGGCGGCGGCACCCCGAGCCTGTTCACGCCCGAGGCCATCGCCGAGCTGATCGCGATGCTGCGCCGCCACCTGCCCTTTGCGCCGGATGCCGAAATCACCATCGAGGCCAACCCCGGCACCTTCGAGCAGGCGCGCTTCGCCGGCTATCGCGCGGCTGGGGTCAACCGGCTCTCGGTCGGCATCCAGAGCTTCAACGAGGCCCATCTGCGGGCCTTGGGGCGCATCCACTCGGCCGGTGAGGCGATTGCGGCCGTGCAGTCCGCGCGCGAGCTGGGCTTTGCGCATCTGAACCTCGACCTCATGTACGGCCTGCCGGGGCAGACGCCCGATGAGGCGCTCGCCGATCTGGCGCAGGCCATCGCGCTCGCGCCCGATCACATCTCGCACTACCAGCTCACGCTCGAGCCCAACACGCCCTTCGCGCAGCGCCCGCCTGTCCTGCCGGCCGATGAGGCGATCGGGCGCATGGAGCGCCGCTGCCGCACGCATCTGGCCCGCGCAGGCTTCCGGCGCTACGAGGTGTCGGCCTTCGCCCGGCCCGGCGGCGCCTGCCGGCACAACCTGAACTACTGGACCTTCGGCGATTATCTCGGCATCGGCGCCGGCGCCCACGGCAAGCTGACGGACGCCGCGAGCGGGCAGATCCTGCGCACCCGCAAGCACAGCCACCCGCAGCGCTATCTCGCCACCGCCGCCGGCGCCGAGCGGCTGGCCGAGCAGACCTGCGTGCCGCCGCGCGCGCTGACCCTGGAATTCCTGATGAACGCCCTTAGGCTCACCGACGGCTTTCGCCTCGCGCTCTATGCCCGGCGTACCGGCCTCGACCCCGCCGCGCTCCTGAGCGCGCTCAGCCCCGCGCTCACGGGCGGCCTGCTGCGCTTGCAAGGGGACACGCTCGTTCCCACCCGCCGGGGCCTCGCGCTCACCAACGAGATCCTGCTGGCCTTCATGGACTGAACGGCGCGGATCTCCTTGATCGA
>DAOKZK010000018.1:31089-38235 GCA_035325645.1 Candidatus Macondimonas sp.
CCAACGAGATCCTGCTGGCCTTCATGGACTGAACGGCGCGGATCTCCTTGATCGATCGGACAGAACCCGGGCTTGCACACATTTTGTCCACAGGCTATGCACCGCATCTGAGCGCCGCCGGCCTTGACTTTTTCACGGATACGGCCTTGCCAATGAAATCAATCTTCTACGGCAAGCCATTGATTCATATTCATTTAGGAAAGATGATCATTTTGTGACCATCGTCCCGGAAGCCTTTTCCGGACTGGCTTCTCACATCTTGTTCCGGGCTTACCCACAACCTTATCCACAGATTCGGTGGACAACCGGCAAGGCCGCCACGGCACCGGATAACCCATTGCGCTGCACCATATTGGTCACTTTTTGGTCCGGGCGTCGCAGGACACGGAACTGTAAGCCGAACAGCGCGGAAGCGCGTACCGACGACTGGCCTACTTTTCATGTCTGATGCGTAATCGTCGGGGCACGCGACCCTGGATGCTTCGATCGGTACCGATACCGTGCACACGCCCGCCTTGCGCGAATCATGTGCTGCACACAAAATGTGGGCTTGGGTAGCCAGAAGAGAAATCGCATCATGTCGAGCAATATCACCCTTCGCCTGGATGAAAAGACATTGCGTCGAATCAAGCACCTGGCGGTCGATCGACACCTTTCCGTGTCCGCCTGGGTCAGCGAGCTGGTCACCCGCGCCGTGGACGAGTTGGACGGTTTCGAGCCGGCTCGACGCCGCGCGCTGCAGGCCATGCGCCAGCCCGTACCGGTGCGGGAAGGTCCGCTCACTCGAGAGCAGGCGCATGAGCGTTGAGGTTTTCGTCGATACAAACGTGCTGTATTACGCCAACACCGATTCGCCGGATCCGCGCCACGCGCTGGCGCGCGCGTGCATCGAGCCGCTCTGGCGCGAGCCCGGCAAGGCCGCGGTCAGCGTGCAGGTCCTGCAGGAACTCCACGTGAACCTGATCCGCAAGGCCAACCTGACGCCGGCCGAATCGGCCCAGCGCGTGAGCCACTATCTGGCGTGGAAAGTGATCGACAACGACCGCCTGCTGCTGGCCGCATCCTTTGATGTCCAGACGCGCTGGCAACTGAGCTACTGGGACAGCCTGATCGTGGCTGCCGCCCAGCGGGCGGGGGCGGCGCAGCTGTGGACCGAAGACCTCGGGGACGGCCAGCACTACGGGGAAGTACGCACGTTCAACCCGCTGCGGGTGTCTTGACCACCCGGACGAGTATGCTGGCTTGGCATCTTGGACTGGAGCGCAGCCCTGAAAGCGCCCGATCCGCGGAAAAAATTCCGTCATCGCAACATAAGCGACGGGATCGCTTCTGGAGGCTCGGCACGCCAGAAGCGGGCGTTTCGAGCGTAACCAGCCACAGTCGCGCGACGCCATGGCGATCCGCGCAGCCTCGCTGCCCTCACATCGCCGGTCATGAACCGCAGCCGTTGCGGGCAGACGGCCCGGTCCATACACTGGCTTTCAGACCAGTCTATCGGCCGGTCTGCAAACCGTTTCTCATAAGGGGAATCGCCATGCAAACGTCCAATGACATCGGCGCCTATGAAGCCAAAACGCGTCTGCCAGCCCTGCTGCGCGCGGTTCAGGCAGGCGCGCGGCTCACCATTACCCAACGCGGCAAGCCGATCGCCGAGCTCGTCCCCTACGGCACCACCCAGCGCCATGTGAAGACCGGGGCAGCCGAGCGAATGAAGGCCTTCATGCGCGCCCACGACGCCATCGCAATGCCGGACTTCAAAGCCTTGATCGAGGAAGGTCGCGACTGATGCGTTTCGTGCTCGACAATTCCGTCGTCATGCGCTGGCTGTTCGGGGACGGCAGCACGAGCGATCTCGCCTATGCCTCGCATGTCCTGGATACGCTGGGCCGGCCCGAGGCCCGCGCCCTCGCCCCGGCGATCTGGCCATTGGAGGTCGCCAACGTCGTCGCACGCGCCGAAGCTCGAGGCATGATGACCGAGGCGCGAAGCACTGCATTCGTGCAACTGTTGCAGGACCTGGCGATCGAGGTGGACACCGGCACCGCGCAGCACGCGCTGGAGAGCACCCTTCAACTCGCCCGCCGATTCGGACTTTCGGCCTATGACGCCGCCTATCTCGACCTGGCCTTGCGCGAGGGATTGCCCCTGGCGACGCTGGACGCCGGACTGCTCGACGCGGCCGCCGCAACCGGTGTCGCGCGCGTCTAGCGCGCCCAAGGATTGCCCCGGCTGATTCTATGTCGGGGATTGCCCGGAGCCGCGACAACGCCCCTTCCCGTATTTGTGACAAGAGCGCCGGGAGCGCCTTGGACGCACGCCGTGCGCCCGAAGGGGCGGGCGCGCCTCAACCGCGCGGCGCGGTGGCGATCCATCCACTGCCGACCACAACCCAACGGGCGTGCCGCGGCGTGGGTCGCCACGGTCCGCAAGGATGTGACCCGTTGGGCGGGGATCTCCGCGATGGCAGCGCGTCCACTCAGACCCGCTACAATGTCCGGCATCCCGCGCTTGAGGGCTGTTTCCATGCATCCGCTGATCGAACGCCATCGCCAGGAGATCGCCGCGTTGTGCCGTCTTTACGGCGTGCGCCGTCTCGATGTCTTCGGCTCCGTCCTGCGTGAAGATTTCGATGCCACGTCCAGCGACGTCGACCTCGTCGTCAACTTCAAGCCTGCGGCGACCGGACAGCAGCTGAATCAATACTTCGGGCTCAAGGAAGCGCTAGAACACCTCTTTGCCCGGCCCGTGGATCTGCTCGAACTCGAGGCGATGGAAAGCACGCGGCTCAAGCGCCTGATCGAGCGAACCAAGGTTTCCGTCTATGCAACGCCGTCCTGACGTTTACATCGAGCTGGCGCTGATCGCGCTGCGCAAGCTGCCGCGCTTCCTTCAGAATCGATCGATGGTCGCCTATCTCGCGGACGATTACTGCCAGTCCGCTGTGGAGCGGTAACTCGAGATTGCCGGCGATGCGCTGGGTCAGCTTCGGAAGTTGGATCCCGCCCTGTTCGACCGGATACCGGACGGCGCATTGATCGTGGCGTTTCGAAACGTGCTGGCCCACGGTTACGCACACCTTGACCATCAAAGGGTTTTCGAGGCCGCGAAGATCCGGGCGCCCGCTTTGCTCCATACGCTGGAGGCGATGCTGGCCGAATTTCCGGAGGAACCTTGACTCGCCAGCGCCTTTCCCATCATGCGACGACAGCGCGGGGAGCGCTTTGGACGCACGCCGTGCGCCCGAAGGGGCGGGCGCACCTCAACCGCGCAGCGCCGTGGCGATCCATGCGGCCTTGAACCGCAGAACCGTCCCGCCATCCACTCCCGCTTCAACACCATGCTTCGCCGGACTGAAAGCCCTTGCCAGGAATGAATCACCCCGGCTGCCCGCATCGGGAGTACCAAACCGGGCGCGGTCTTGGCATGCCGAGGTCTGACAGGGAGCGCCGCATGCGTCTGACCCCCAAGCAAATCGCCATCATCCGCCAAACCGCCGCCGAGATCTTCGGCGCAAAGGCGCGTGTGTGGCTGTTTGGTTCGCGGGTAAACGACCAGGCCATCGGCGGCGACATCGACCTTTTCGTCGAAACGGACACACGGCCGGCGCTGCGTCAGACGCTGAGCGCGCAGGCCAGGCTCGAACAGTTGCTCGGCGAGCCGGTCGACCTGATCACGGGCACGCCGCATCCGTCCCAGCGGCCGATAGAGCGCATCGCGCGACTGACCGGGGTGCCGCTGACATGAGCACCTTGTTCGCCGAACAGCAGGCCCTGCTGGCGCATCAGTTGAGCATCCTGGCGCGACTGGAGCAGGGAATCGCCTACTCGATGCAACGCCTGCCGGCGACGCTCGGCCTGCAAGACCTGCAGCAACCCGCGATCGCCGAACGCATCGCCGCACTCCACGATCGCTTCACCAAACCGCAGGATCAGCGCGCCGGCGCCTTGCGCCATGCCCACGCGATGCTGGGCGAGCGTTACCGAAGTTTTGCCGATGTCGTGGCCTGGGCCGTCCGCGTGAACATCCTCCCCGACACCGCCGCATGGCTGGAACTGCGCGCGCTGCGCAACCGCCTGACCCACGACTACGACCTCGAAGCGGAAAGCGCGCTGGAATTGATCGCGCTGATCCGCAGCAGCGTGGAGGTCCTGTCCGGAATAATCCCGCGGTTCGAAGCATCCTGCCGGGAATCCGGACTGCTCCCGGCCAGCCCTTGACGGCATGCCGCCCGTCCGCGCGAAAGGCATGGATTGCCGCGTCGGGCTCTGCCGCCTCGCAATGAACGCAATTCGGTCGCTGCTCGAGCACCACCCCGTCATCGCGAGAGCCGCCCAGCAGCCCGTGGCGATCCATCGCCGGGGCCAAGGCCATAGAAAAGCCCCGGGCCTGGCCTGATTCCTGCTGATGAACAGTCCGAGGGCGGACAGTGACCTTTTGATGACTGCATGACTCCAGAGCGTTGCACACCGATCCGGGGCATGGTGCAATGTCGCCTTCGCGTTCAACGGCTGAACAATGCCCCCCAGTGGCCCGACGGCACCTTTCGCGTGCATCGTCCTGGCGGTAGCGTGGGTGGTGATCCATATCCGAGGCCGACACTACTTCGAGGCGGGCAACCCATGTCGAAGAATCAAAACCAGCTGCTCGTGACGGCCAGAGGGTAGATCACTCAAAAATGACCATTCACGTCGCCTGCGGCGATAAAACCTGGGCATTCGAACACGATCCCGGCGTTTCCCTGCTGGATCAGATGCTGTCCCAAAACATTCCGATCAGCCATTCCTGCCGGCGCGGCGATTGCGGGCAATGCGCGGTGGAACTTGTCACCGGCGAGGTCGCTCCGATCGAGACGACGCGACCGCTGTGGGCGGCGGACTCGCTCCTGTCCTGCAACGCGACCTTGCGTTCGTCGGCGCAGATCCGCATCCCCTACGACACCGAACTCGACGGCATCGTGGCGCGCCGCAGCCCAGCCAAGATCCACATGCTCGATCGGCTGTCCGGCGAAGTCATGGCAGTGACGCTCCGCCTGCCCCCGACCGCCGAGTTCCGCTTCCTGCCGGGGCAGTTCGTCCACCTCACCAATCGCGACGGCACCACGCGCAGCTACTCCCTCGCCGCAGGGCCGGCGCCGGATCGCCTGTTGCGTGTTCACATCCGCAAGGTCGCGGGCGGTGCATTCAGCCAATGGCTCTTTGAAAGGGCATCGATTGACGACCTGGTCCATGTTGAAGGCCCGCAGGGGCGTTTCTTTTTACGACAGAAGCTTGCCGCGGTGCGCAGCATCTTTCTAGCCACCGGCACCGGCATCGCCCCCATCTGCGCCATGCTCGCCGCCGCGACACCGGAGCAACGCCAACGACTGGGCGAGGTGTCCGTTTATTGGGGAAACCGCGCTGAACACGAGGCGTACCTGGCCGAATCCTTGCGCCAGATGGCATCACAGATGGCCTTTCGACTGACCCTGGTCTTCTCCCGTGAAGGCCCCGCGACAGCCCATCGATACGTTCAGCACCAGATGCTCGCCGATCATCCGAATCTCGTGGATGCGCAACTGTTCGCCTGCGGCAATCCGGCGATGATCGCGAGCGCGCGGGGGCTGGCGCTCAAAGCCGGGCTGCCGCCGGAGCGGTTTCACAGCGACGCTTTCACAGCGTCCTGACCCCTAGCGTCCCTATCCAAACGAGCAGCACCATGAAAGCAGTCATCCTGGCGGGCGGCCTCGGCACACGGCTCAGCGAAGAAACCACCGTCCGCCCCAAGCCCATGGTCGAGATCGGCGGACGCCCGATCCTGTGGCACATCATGAAAATCTATTCCGCCTACGGCATTCACGACTTCGTGATCTGTCTGGGATACAAGGGTTACGTCATCAAGGAATATTTCGCCAACTATTTCCTGCACATGTCCGATGTCACCTTCGACATGGCGCACAACCGCATGCACGTGCACAACAACAACGCCGAGCCCTGGCGCGTGACGTTGGTGGACACCGGCGACGACAGCATGACCGGCGGCCGCCTGCGGCGCGTCAAGGACCACGTCAAGGACGAGCGGTTTTTCTGCTTCACCTACGGCGACGGCGTGGGCGACATCGACATCGGCCGCACCCTCGCCTTCCACAAGGAGCACGGCAAGCTCGCCACCATGACCGCCACCCAGCCGCCCGGCCGCTTCGGCGCCCTGGGCCTCGACGGCGATGCCATCCGCTCGTTCCAGGAAAAGCCCTCCGGCGACGGCGGCTGGATCAATGGCGGTTTCTTTGTCCTCTCTCCCAAGGTCATCGATTACGTCGACGACGATGCCTCCGTTTGGGAACGCGAGCCCCTGGAGCGACTGGCCGCCGAAGGCGAACTCATGGCCTACAAGCACCGCGGCTTCTGGCAGCCCATGGACACGCTGCGCGACAAGCAGCATCTGGAAGCCTTGTGGGAATCCGGCAAGGCGCCGTGGAAAACCTGGTAACCGCGATGATCGCCCCGCTGCCCGCGCCCGCCTTCTGGCGCGGGCGCAAGGTTTTTCTCACCGGTCACACCGGCTTCAAGGGCGGCTGGCTGTCCCTGTGGCTGCAACAGCTCGGGGCAGATCTCACCGGCTACGCGCTCGATCCGCCCACCACGCCCAGCCTGTTTGCGGTTGCCCGCGTAGCGGACGGCATGCGTTCGATCATTGGCGACATCCGCGATGCCGGCGCCTTGGCCGCGGCCCTGCGCGAAGCAGCGCCCGAGATCGTCATCCACATGGCCGCCCAGCCGCTGGTGCGCTACTCCTACCAGGCGCCCGTGGAGACCTACGCCACCAACGTCATGGGCACGGTGCACCTGCTCGAAGCGGTGCGCCAGACGCCGAGCGTGCGCGCCGTGGTCAACGTCACCAGCGACAAGTGCTACGACAACCGCGAATGGGTCTGGGGCTACCGCGAAAACGAGCCCATGGGCGGCTACGACCCCTACAGCAACAGCAAGGGCTGCGCGGAGCTGGTCACCGCGGCCTACCGCAATTCCTACTTCCATCCCGCACAGCACGCGCAACACGGCGTCGCACTGGCCAGCGCCCGCGCCGGCAACGTCATCGGCGGCGGTGACTGGGCTGGGGACCGGCTGATTCCCGACATCCTGCGCGCCATCGCCGCCGGCGAACCCGTCG
>DAOKZK010000018.1:38335-41105 GCA_035325645.1 Candidatus Macondimonas sp.
TCGTCGACACGCTCACCCGAAGCTGGGGCGAAGGCGCGCGCTGGCGGCTGGATGACAACCCCCAGCCACACGAAGCGCACTACCTCAAGCTGGACTGCGCCAAGGCGCGCGCCCGGCTCGGCTGGCGGCCGCGCTGGCCGCTGACCCGCACGCTGCAATCCATCGTCGACTGGCACCGCGCCCATGCAGACCAGGCCGACATGCAGGCCCTGTGTCTGCGCCAGATCGCCGACCATGTCGGCACCGCGGCATCGTGAACGCCAATCAGGATAGGGGGTGTGACCCTGCTGTTTGCCGGCAACCTCGCGCACCAGCCCTGCATCACCCGGCGAAACTTCCGCTCCGCCAACAATCTGGTCCATCCCGACATCGCCGTGAACCACAACCTCCGGGCGGATTTGTGCCCGGCACTCGGCGAGCCAGACTGGATACCGTTGCCACGCAGACCAAGCGGGCTTTTACATTGGGTTCCGGGCGTGAGCGGGCTACGATGTCCGCCATCGCGCCTATCCGAAGGTGGCCGGCATGCATCCGCTGATTGAACGTAACCGCCCGCAGATCGCAATGCTCTGTCAGCGCTACTGCGTGCGCCGGCTGGAGGTTTTCGGCTCCGTGCTGCGGGACGATTTCGACACGGCTAGCAGCGATGTGGATCTCGCGGTCGAGTTCGAACCTGCGGTTCCCGGTCAACGGCTGCAGCAGTACTTCGGCCTCAAGGACGAACTGGAGCATCTCTTTGCACGGCCCGTGGATCTTCTTGAGCTGACCGCCATGGAAAACACACGGCTCAAGCGCCTGATCGAACGCACCAAGGTTCCTGTCTATGCCGCGCCGTACTGACGTCTGTCTGGAACTCGCGCAGAGATGTTCTGTGCAGGGGATTTTCAGTTCGCCGGCACCCGCGCACAACATCGCTACCTCCTGAGGAGCCCCGCCATGAACACCACCCCGATCCGTCGCCGCGTCAAGGCCGACGCCAGCCACACCATCCACATCACCCTGCCGCCGGACATGGGCGACGAGGTGGAAGTCGTCATCCGGCCCGCAAGCGCGAGCGCCGCATCCCTGACCGAGGACGAAGCCTTCAACCTCGCTGCCTACGCCGCCGTGACCGAGGCCGATGAGCAGGAAGACGCACTCTGGGAAAAATATGTCCGCGACTGATCACGCCTACCAGCCGGGAACGATCCACGTCTATCGGGTCCCCTTCGTCGACGGCCAAGGCGCAAAACCACGCCCGGTACTGATCCTCTCAGCCCCCAACAGCAAGGGCGATGTGCTCGGCATACCCGGCAGCAGCCGGCTCGACCAATGGCGCGAGGAGGATCAGACCGTACTGGAAACGGCCGATCTGAGCCGCGGCAGTCTGGAAAAGCCCACGGTATTCCCGGCCAGCAAACAGATGGTGTTCTCGCCGCGGTTTTTCTGCGGCGAGATCGGCGCCGTCAAGCCGTCCGTGCTGGAGCGGGTCCTGCGCGGTGTGATCGGCCGCCAGGTGGCGCAATTCGACCTCAGCGTCCGCCCCCCCCAAGCCTTCAAGCCCGGCGAAACCGTCGTGCCGCCCTCGGGCAAGGTGATCGGCGCCCCCGAACTCCGCAACATGGTCGAGGCCAGCCTCGATGGCTGGCTGACCACCGGCCGCTTCAACGCGGCGTTTGAAGAACGCCTGGCCGCGTTCATCGGCGTCAAGCACCTCATCACCTGCAACTCCGGCTCCTCGGCCAATCTCATCGCGTTTTCCGCGCTCACCTCGCCCAAGCTTGGCGATCGGGCAATCAAGCCGGGCGACGAGGTCATCGGCGTGGCCGCGGGGTTTCCCACCACGGTCAACCCCATCCTGCAATTCGGCGCCGTGCCCGTGTTCGTGGACGTGGACCTCGCCACCCACAACGTCGACGCCAGCCTCATCGAGGCCGCCATCGGCTCGCGCACCAAGGCCATCATGCTGGCGCACACGCTGGGCAATCCGTTCAATCTGGAGGCCGTGACCGCCCTGTGCAAAAAGCACGGCCTGTGGCTGATCGAAGACTGCTGCGACGCGCTCGGCGCCACCTACAACGGCCAGAACGTCGGCACCTTCGGCGACATCGGCACCGTCAGCTTCTACCCCGCCCACCACATCACCATGGGCGAGGGCGGCGCGGTGTTCACCAACAACGCAGAACTCAAGCTCATCGCCGAATCCTTCCGCGACTGGGGCCGCGACTGCTACTGCGCGCCCGGCAAGGACAACACCTGCAACAAGCGCTTCTGCTGGAAGCTGGGCCAGCTGCCGGAAGGCTACGACCACAAGTACACCTACAGCCACCTCGGCTACAACCTCAAGATCAGCGACATGCAGGCCGCCTGCGCCCTGGCGCAGATGGACCGGCTGGACGATTTCATCCGCATCCGCCGCCACAACTTCGCCTATCTGAAAGAGCGCCTGCAAAGCTGCGCGGAGTTCCTGATGCTGCCGGAAGCCACGCCCAACTCGGACCCGAGCTGGTTCGGCTTCCCCATCACCCTGCGCCCGGAATCCGGCATCAGCCGCCTGGAGCTGACGCAGTATCTCGACCAGCAAAAGGTCGGCACGCGCTTGCTGTTCGCCGGCAACCTCACCCGCCAGCCCTACATGATCGGCCGCAACTTCCGCGTGGCCAGCGCACTGACGAACACCGACATCACCATGAACCACACCTTCTGGGTCGGCGTGTACCCGGCGCTCGACGAGCCGCGGCTCGACTACATCGCCACGCAGATCGAGCAGTTTTTGGGCATTGGGTTCTGA
>DAOKZK010000019.1:0-40962 GCA_035325645.1 Candidatus Macondimonas sp.
CTACCATCAACCCAGGACTCTAGATCGAACCGCTACTGAAAGCGGGGGGACGTCGCGTGTTCGACGCAAGCTTCAAGCCGATACAGATTTGCCTGATGTGTCCTTTCTGTGGGAATGTACGATGCCACTGCCCGAAGCATTGCGACTTGAACGAGGAAAATGGGCCAAATTATATCCACTGCAAAGTAGGTGGAATTTGCGATTTGGCTGTCAACGGTCTCCACCCGTCGATCTCCTTGATATGCGTGGCGAACATCGTAGGCGAGGCCCTGTACAAATTCACCATGATGTGGCGGGAGTGGTCCTTCATCAGAAGCAAAGTAGTGAATTGTCTCGCGTAGGTCACGCAGATCTATGTAATCACCAGCCAGCGTAATTCCCGCTCCATATTTGGTTGGTCTTCCGATCAGCACGTTTTTCTCCTCTGGTCTCTAACGAGACGGTAGAATGCCATTTTTTCATGTCGATCAATTCTGACAGTAAAGTTGGGATGAAGGCGGCTTCCAGCTATACTTCTCCATAATGTATCATGACTCATGCTGTGAGGCTCAGAAGCTTCAGCTACGTCTGGACTACACGCCATGCCTCGCAATCCGTCGAGACAGGTTGGCGGTGGTCTTGAGGAAGGACATCGTTGCGGTGGCCAGCACGCGGACCTTCCAGCTAGGAGCTTGGTTATTCGACTGATGGGTTCACTCTTGTGCTGGCGGTGTGTCTTTATAGGGTGCTTGAGTGGGGATCGCATGCGGGAAATTGGCGCGACGATCGGTTTGCTTTGCCTGAGCAACGTGTTCATGACGTTTGCCTGGTATGCCCATCTCAAGACACTCCCGTCCAAGCCCTGGATCATCGCGGCTCTGGCGAGTTGGGGGATCGCGTTGTTCGAATATCTGTTGCAGGTGCCGGCCAATCGCATCGGCTACACCGTGCTCTCGCTGGGGCAGCTCAAGATTCTGCAGGAAGTGATCACGCTCAGCGTGTTCGTACCCTTTGCGGTCTTCTACATGAAAGAGCCGCTCAGGCTGGATTATCTCTGGGCGGGCCTGTGCATCCTGGGCGCGGTGTATTTCATTTTCCGCGCCAAGGGGCTGGCCGCCTGAGCGTCACCGGCACGTTTGGCCGGGAAGTCGCTCTGGCTGCAGGCCGCGCCCGTTGGCTGCCCTGCACGACGCCGGACCTCTGCATTATGATGGCCGGATTCAAACGCAGCCGAGGTCACGCATGAGCCGCAGTCCTTCCCGAATTCGCCGCGCCGCTGGCCGTGTGGGCGGTTTCATCGACGGCCTGCGGCGCTGGCTGTCGCGGCTCATGTTCGTGGGTTTCGTGCTGGTCGTGGTGATGTTGCTGCGTACCGATCTGGCCGTGCCGGTGCCGGCCGAGTCGGCGCTGGTGCTCAAGCTGCAGGGCGCGCTAGTGGAACAATCCCAGCAGGATCCCTTGCAGCGGGTGATCGACGAGACGGTCGGTGCGCCGGTGCGCGAGACCCAGGTCCGGGACCTGTTGCGGGCGCTGGACGCGGCGGCCACCGACGATCGGATCAAGGCCGCCGTGCTGGATTTCAGTCATTTCGAAGGCGGCGAGCTGGCCAAGCTGATGCAGATCGGCGCGGCCGTGCAGCGCTTCAAGGCGGCCGGCAAGCCGGTCCTGGCCTACGCCGACGAATACAGCCAGTCGGCCTATCTGGTTGCGTCCCAGGCCAGTGAGGTGCATCTGCATCCCATGGGGCAGGTGGGCATCGAGGGCTTTTCGACCTATCCGCTCTATTTCCGGGATCTGATCGACAGGATCGGGGTCGAGGTCAACGTGTTCCGTGTCGGCGAGTTCAAGTCGGCGGTCGAGCCCTTCATCCGCAATGACATGTCGGCGGCCTCGCGCGAGGCCAACCGCGCCTGGCTGAACGATCTGTGGGATGTGTACAAACAGACCGTCGCGACGGCGCGGGAGCTCGCGCCGGAGAAGATCCAGCGCTACGCCGACCGCATGGCCGATCTGCTGCTCGCCACGCAGGGCGACAGCGCGCAGCTTGCCCTCCAGGAAGGCTTGGTGGACGCGTTGAGCCACCGGGATGAGTTCATCAATCGGGTGATCGCGGCGAGCAGCCCGGACGAGGAAGGCGGCTTCAACAGCGTCGACCAGAATGGCTATCTGCTGGTGATCGGACGCGAGGCGCCGGTCGATGCGCGCAAGCCCACGGTGGGGATCCTCGTCGCGGCCGGCACCATCGTCGACGGCGACCCGGCCCAGAACGCCGTGAGCGGCGATGCTTTCGCCGAGACCATCCGTCAGGCGCGTCTCGACGAGACGGTCAAGGCGCTGGTGGTGCGCATCGACAGCCCCGGAGGCAGCGCTTTTGCCTCGGAGGTGATCCGCCGCGAACTGGATCTGACGCGGGAGGCGGGCAAGCCGGTCGTGGTGTCGATGGGCAGCGTCGCAGCGTCGGGCGGCTACTGGATCGCCACGGCCTCGGATCGCATCCTGGCCTCGCCGGCCACCATCACGGGCTCCATCGGCGTGTTCGGCATTCTGCCGACCTTCCAGGACACCCTGGGCAAGCTCGGTGTGCATGTCGACGGCGTCGGCACGACGGCGCTGGCGGGCGCCCTGCGCGCCGATCGCAAGCTCGATCCCCGCGTGGGCGAGGCGATCCAGGCCATGGTGGAGCGCACCTATCGCGATTTCCTGCTGCGGGTCGCCGACGCCCGGCAACTGCCTGTCGAAACGGTCGCCGAGCTGGCCGAAGGTCGTGTCTGGAGCGGGGCGGATGCCCTCGAGCTGAAACTGGTCGATGGCTACGGCGAGGTGCCCGAGGCCGTCAAGGCCGCGGCGGAACTGGCCGAGCTGGGGGACAATTACCAGGCTCGTTACCTCGAGCCCGAGCTGACGCTGGGACAGTATTTGCTGGCGCGCATCCAGAGCACCGCGATCGGCGCGCGGGCCTTGCAGAGCCTGCTTCCGCCGGAATTCGCGCGTCTGGTCCAGGCTTGGGAAGCCGCTGCCCGGCCCTTGATCGCGCCCGCCCAGCGCGGCATCTACGCCTTCTGTCTGTGCGGGCGCCCCGGCTGATACGCCGGATGGATCGCCGCGGTTGATGGCGGGGGTGCCGCCCCCGCCTCCATGCCTGTCCGGGCGGATGCCGGTCGATGCGTGCGTCCGGACCCGTGCCGCGGGTTTGGCGCAGCGGCGACTTTCGCCATCCTCCGCGTTCAGCGCGGCGCGTATTCCGCGCGCAGCCGCCGCGCGGCCTCGACCAGATTGGCCAGCGCCGGTTCGACTTCCGCCCAGGCGCGCGTTTTCAGGCCGCAGTCGGGGTTCACCCACAGCCGTTCCGGCGGGATCAGCGCGGCGGCCTTGCGCATCAGCGCGACCATCTCGTCCACCGTCGGGATGCGCGGCGTGTGCACGTCATAGACGCCGGGGCCGATCTCGTTGGGATAGCCGAAGCGCTGGAAGGCATCGAGCAATTCCATGTCCGAGCGCGAGGTCTCGATGCTGATGACGTCGGCGTCCATCGCGGCGATGGTCTGGATGATGTCGTTGAACTCGGCATAGCACATGTGGGTGTGGATCTGCGTCGCATCCTGCACGCCGCCGACTGCAATACGAAACGCAAGGCTCGCCCAGTCAAGATAACCCGCCCACTCGGCCCGGCGCAGCGGCAAGCCTTCGCGCAGCGCCGGCTCGTCGACCTGGATCACGCCGATGCCGGCAGCTTCCAGATCCAGCACCTCGTCACGCAGCGCCAGCGCGATCTGCAGCGCACTGTCGCGGCGCGGCTGGTCATCGCGCACGAACGACCACTGCAGGATGGTCACCGGCCCGGTGAGCATGCCCTTCATCGGCTTATCGGTGAGCGACTGCGCGTAGCGGCTCCAGGTCACGGTCATGGGTGCCGGCCGCGCGACGTCGCCGAAGAGGATGGGCGGCTTCACGCAGCGCGAACCGTAGCTCTGCACCCAGCCCTGCGCGGTGAAGGCAAATCCGGCCAGTTGCTCGCCGAAGTACTCGACCATGTCGTTGCGCTCGGCCTCGCCATGCACCAGCACGTCCAGCCCCAGCGCCTCTTGACGTTCCACCGCCAGCGCGATCTGCGCCTGCATCGCCGTTTGGTAGGCCGCCTCGTCGAGCTGGCCTTGCCGATGGTCTTGGCGCGCCTTGCGGATCTCGGCGGTCTGCGGGAAGGAGCCGATGGTGGTGGTCGGAAACAGCGGCAGCCGCAAGCGCGCGCGCTGCGCCTGTGCGCGGACCGGATAGGGATGCAGCCGATCGCCTTGAGCCGGCGTCAGCGACGCCAGCCGTGTCTGTACGGCGGCGTTGTGGATGCGGGTTGAGGTGCGGCGCGAGGCGAGCGCGGCCGCGTTTGCGGCCAGCGTCGACGCCACCGCGGTGCGGCCTTCGCGCAGCGCCCGCGCCAAGGCCGCGACCTCGTTCAGCTTCTGGGTGGCAAAGGCGAGCCACGAGGCCAACTCGGGATCGAGCGCCGTCTCCTGCGCCAGATCGACCGGCACGTGCAGCAGCGAGCAGGAAGGCGCCAGCCACAGCCGCTCGCCGAGGCGGGCGTGGATCGGCTCGAGCCACTCGAGCGTGGCCGCCAGATCGCTGCACCAGACATTGCGCCCATCGACGACGCCCAGGGAGAGCGTCTTGTCCGCCGGCAGCTTTGCCACCGCCTGCGCGACCTGCGCCGGGTCGCGCACGGCGTCCAGATGCAGCGCCTGCACCGGCAGATCGAGCGCCAGCGCGAGATTCTCGCCCAGCCCGCCGAAGTAGGTGGTCAGCAGAATCTGCGGGCCGCCCTGCAATGCGTCATAGGTGGTCGCAAAGGCCGCTTGCCACGCGGCGGGCAGATCCAGCGCCAGGATGGGTTCGTCGATCTGCACCCAAGCAACGCCCTGCGCGCGCAGCCGCGTCAGAACCGCGCGGTAGACGGCGAGTACCTCGTCGAGCAGCGTCAGGCGCTCGAAGGGTTCGCCCTTCACCTTGCCCAGCCACAACCAAGTCAGCGGGCCGACCAGCACCGGGCGGGCGTTGAAACCGGCGGCCTGACACTCGGCCACCTGCTCGAACAGCGCCTCGGAGGCAAGGCGCAAGCGCTGGCCGCGATGCAGCTCGGGCACGAGGTAGTGATAGTTGGTGTCGAACCACTTGGTCATCTCGCAGGCCGGCGCATCCGCGCCCTGCGGCGCTCGCCCGCGCGCCATGCGAAACAGGGTGTCGAGATCGACCGTCGCGCCGCTCCAGCCGAAGCGCGCCGGCACCGCGCCCAGCAACGCCGAGGTGTCGAGCACGTGGTCGTACCAGCTGAAGTCGCCGACCGGTAACTGTGTGAGCCCGGCCGCCGCCTGCAGGCGCCAGTGCCGCAGACGCAGCTCGCGCCCCGTCTGCAACAGAGCCTCCGCATCTCGCTCGCCGTGCCAGTAAGCCTCCACTGCCTGCTTGAGTTCCCGCTTGGCGCCGATGCGCGGGAAGCCGAGATTGTGAGCCGTTGCCATGATCGTTGCTCCTGAAAAACCTGGCGGGCATTCTGGGTGGCGGGTTAACATGAATCAAACGGATATTCTTCAGAATAACCATGAGAAAAATTCATGATCGAATGGCGTCATCTGCGCAGTCTCGTGGCGCTGCGCGAGACCGGCAGCCTCACCACCGCCGCCGAGCAGCTGCATCTCACCCAGTCCGCGCTGTCGCATCAGCTCAAGGAGCTGGAGGATCGCATCGGTGCGCGACTGTTCGAGCGCAAGAGCCGGCCGCTGCGCTTCACGTGGGCGGGTGAGCGGCTGCTGAGTCTGGCGGATCAGGTGCTGCCGCAGGTGCGCGCGGCTGAACGCGATCTGGCGCGGCTGCGTGCCGGGCGCGCCGGCCGGCTGCATCTGGTCATCGAATGCCACAGCTGCTTCGACTGGCTGATGCCGGCGCTGGATGCGTTTCGTGCCCTGTGGCCGGAGGTCGCGCTGGACATCTCGATGGGTTACGGCTTCGAGCCGTTGCCGGCGCTCGCGCGCGGTCAGATCGACATGGTGATCACCGCCGATCCGCTGCCCGGCGAAGGGGTGCGCTATCAACCGCTGTTCCGCTACCAGAACGTGCTGCTGCTGTCGGCCGACCATCCGCTGGCCGCGAAATCGTGGATCGCGCCGGCGGATCTTGCCGGCGAGACGCTGATCACCTACCCGGTCGAGGTCGAGCGCCTGGATCTGTTCAGCCGCTTCCTCATGCCCGCGGGCGTCACGGTCGAGCGGCGTACCAGCGAGCTGACGCTGATGATCATCCAGCTCGTCGCCAGCGGGCGGGGGCTCACCACGCTGCCGCAATGGGCGGTGACGCAGGCCACCGCGAACGGCCGGTTGATCACCCGGCCACTGGGCGAACAGGGTTTGTGGAGCACGCTGCATGCCGCCATCCGCAGCGAGGATGGTGAAGTCGCCTACCTGAGCGAATTCATCGAGATGGCGCGCAGCAAATGCTTTGCGACGCTGGAAGGGCTGCGACCGGCCTGAGCAAGGATGCGGGTGGCCTTGCAAGATCGGCCGATCACCCTTATCTTGTGCGTCGTCTTCGGTGCATCCACTAAATATTGTGTGTGCTCACAGGGAATCCGGTGTGAATCCGGAACTGTCGCGCAGCGGTATGGAGAAACGAAGGTCGCACGGCCCACAGCCAGGCACTGCCCGCAAGGGTGGGAAGCCGCGACCGTAGGTGCTCGCAAGAGCCTGTCTCCAAGTCCGAATACCTGCCGAGGATGGCCTCGCCCGGCTTGTCCGGGGCGAGATCGAACCCGAGCCTTCGCGTCAAAGGTCTCGTCGGCGTCGCCTGCCCATCCGGCCGGCAGCGCCCATGAACACGCGCGTCGGCCCGACCCGGTATCCACTTGGGAGGCGCCATGCAGACCGACATCCTCGCTCCATCCTCGACGGCTCGTCCGTCAAGCCCGCACAACCCCGTCCCCCCCGCGTCACCGCCCGCGCAGACGGTGACCACCCTGCGGGTGATCCGCCGCAACGGCGAGCTGACCGCCTTCGATGCCGACAAGATCGCGGTCGCACTCGGCAAGGCCTTTCTCGCCGTCGAGCACGCCGATGGCCAGGCCTCGCGTCGCATCCACGAGATCGCCGCCGAACTCACCGCGCAGGTGACCGCGGCGCTGCACCGCCGTCTGCCCCAAGGCGGCACCGTGCACATCGAGGACATTCAGGATCAGGTGGAACTGGCGCTGATGCGCGCCGGCCAGCACAAGGTCGCGCGTGCCTACGTGCTCTATCGCGAGGAACGCGCCCGGCATCGACAGGCTGCGCAGCGCGCCGAGCCCGCACCTGCCGAGGGCCCGCAGGTCATCACCGCCGATGGGCGCCTCGTCGCGTTGCCGCTGGCCGCGCTCGAAGCCGCCGTTGCCCGTGCCTGCGCCGGGCTCGCACACGCCGAACCCGCGCCGGTGCTGGCCGAGCTGCGCCGCAATCTCTACGACGGCATGCCGATCGCCGAGGTGGGTCAGGCGCTGGTGATGAGCGCGCGCACGCTGATCGAGCGCGATCCCGATTACAGCCGCGTCGCCGCCCGCCTGCTGCTCGACGTCCTGCGCCGCGAGGCGGGCGAGGTGCTGGCGTTGCCGGTGTCCGATGCCCTACCGCAAGACGGATACGCCGACTATTTCCGCAGCTATCTGGCGCGCGGCGTGCAGGCGCAGCGGCTGGACCCGCGCCTGCTCGAGTTTGATCTGGGCACCCTGAGCGCGGCGCTGGAGCCCGCGCGCGATCTGGACTTCACCTATCTGGGCCTGCAGACGCTGTATGACCGCTATCTGCTCGACCTGGACGGGCGGCGCTTCGAGCTGCCGCAGGCCTTCTTCATGCGCGTGGCGATGGGGCTGGCGCTGAACGAGGTCGACCGCGAGGCGCGCGCCGTCGAGTTCTACCGGCTGCTGTCCAGCTTCGCCTTCATGAGCAGCACGCCCACGCTGTTCAACGCCGGCACCCTGCGCCCGCAGCTCTCGTCCTGCTATCTCACCACCGTGCCCGACGACCTCGACGGCATCTTCGGCGCCATCCGCGACAACGCCCTGCTGTCCAAATTCGCCGGTGGCCTCGGCAACGACTGGACGCGGGTGCGCGGCCTCGGGGCGCTCATCAAGGGCACGCACGGCAAGAGCCAGGGCGTGGTGCCCTTCCTCAAGGTCGCCAACGACACCGCCGTTGCGGTCAATCAGGGCGGCAAGCGCAAGGGCGCGGTCTGCGCTTACCTCGAGACCTGGCATATCGACATTGAGGAATTCCTCGAACTGCGCAAGAACACCGGCGATGAGCGTCGCCGCACACACGACATGAACACCGCCCACTGGATTCCGGACCTGTTCATGCGCCGGGTCTGCGAGGAGGCCGACTGGACGCTGTTCTCGCCGGATGAAACGCCGGATCTGCACGATCTCGTCGGTGCGGACTTCGAGGCGCGCTATCTCGCGTACGAGCAGCTCGCCGCCGCCGGCCGCCTGCGTAACCACAAGCGGCTGCCGGCGGTGCAACTGTGGCGCCGGATGCTCTCCATGCTGTTCGAGACGGGGCACCCCTGGCTCACCTTCAAGGATGCCTGCAACCTGCGCTACACCAACGCGCATCAGGGCCGCGTGCACAGCTCCAACCTGTGCACCGAGATCACTCTGCACACCAGCGATGCCGAGATCGCCGTATGCAACCTGGGTTCGGTCAACCTCGCCGCTCATGTGGACGGCGGCGCGCTTGATGAGGACAAGCTCGCGCGCACCATCGCCACGGCCGTGCGCATGCTCGACAACGTCATCGACATCAACTGGTACAGCGTGCCGCAGGCGCGCCGCTCCAACCTGCGCCATCGGCCGGTGGGCCTGGGCCTCATGGGCTTTCAGGACGCTCTGCACCGACTGCAACTCGCCTATGCCTCGCCGGCCGCGGTCGAGTTTGCCGACCGCGCGATGGAGCTGATCAGCTATCACGCCATCGCGGCCTCGTCCGCGCTCGCCGCCGAACGCGGGCGCTATCCGAGCTTCGAGGGTTCGCTGTGGAGTCAGGGCATTTTGCCGATCGACTCGATCGAACGGCTGGCACAGGCGCGCGGCGAGACGCTCGAAGTCGATCGCGCCGCCACGCTGGACTGGGACAGCCTGCGCGAACAGGTGCGCCGGCAGGGCATGCGCAACGGCAATGTGCTGGCGATCGCGCCGACCGCGACCATCGCCAATATCTGCGGGGTGAGCGCCTCGATCGAGCCGACCTTCCAGAACCTGTTCGTCAAGTCCAACCTCTCCGGCGAGTTCACCGTCGTCAATCCGTACCTTGTGCGCGAACTGCAGGCGCTGGGGTTGTGGGATGCGGTGATGATCAATGACCTCAAGTACTACGACGGCAGCCTGGCGCCGATCGCGCGCGTGCCGGCGGATCTCAAGGCCCGCTACGCCTGCGCCTTCGAGATCGACCCGGTGTGGCTGGTGGAGGCAGCGGCGCGGCGGCAGAAGTGGCTGGATCAGGCGCAGTCGCTGAATCTCTATGTCGCCGAGGCCTCGGGCGCGAAGCTCGATGCGCTCTACAAGCTGGCCTGGCGGCGGGGCCTCAAGACCACCTATTACCTGCGCACCCGCGGCGCTACCCATCTGGAGAAGGCGACGCCCACGCCGGATGCGGCGCTGCTCTGCTCGATCGACAACCCGGACTGCGAGGCCTGCCAATGAGCCCTTCCATGCCAATGAACAGCCATGATGCGATGTCGCTGACGTGGGACGAAACCGACGCGGCTGCGGCCGGCACACCGGCGGTCGGACTGACCTCGTCGACCGTGCCTACGCTGGCGCCGGTGAACGCCGCCGACAAGCGCGTGCTCAACGGCCAGACCGACATCAACCAACTGGCGCCGTTCAAGTATCCCTGGGCCTGGGAGTATTTCCTGAACGCCAACAAGAACCATTGGACGCCGCTCGATATCAACATGGCGCAGGACATCCACGACTACCGGCACGTGCTCAGTGCCGCCGAGCGCCACGTCTACGAGAATGTGCTGGCCTATCTGACCACTGCCGATATTCTCGCCATGCGCAACATCGGCCTGGCAGTCATGGAGAAGATGAGCGCGCCGGAGTTGCAGATCTATCAGGCCCGGCAGGTCTACGAGGAGGCCCTGCACACCTGGACCTACCAGCACTGCATCGAGACGCTGGGGCTGGATCAGGCCGAGATCTACAACCGCTACCGCGTGGTGCCGGCCATCCACGCCAAGATCCGCATCGCCAACGAGCGGCTCGCCACCATCCTGCAGCCGGGGCTGGATCTGCGTGATCGCGCGGTGCTGACGGACTTCGCGATGGCCTATGTGTTCTTCGCCGCCGTGTTCGAAGGCTGCTGGTTCTTCAACGGCTTTTCGCCCATCTTCGCGCTGCAGCGGCGCGGGCTGATGAAGGGCACCGCCGAGCAGCTGCAATACATTCTGCGCGACGAGGTGCTGCACAGCGGCTTCGGCATCCGCGTGGTGCGCCAGATCCTGCAGGAGGAGGCGCTCACGCTGGACCCGGACGCGCTCGCCGCCATGTGGCAGCAGGCCGAATCCGCCGAAATCGCCTATGCCGAGTATCTGCTGCCGCAGCCGATTCTGGGCTACAGCGCCGGGCTGCATGTCGCGCAGTTCCGCTACATCGCCAACCGGCGCGCGCATCAGTTGCGCATCCCCGAGCCCTTTGCCGGTGCCGCCAACGCCCTGCCCTGGCTCGACGAGCAGGCCAATCTGCGCAAGGAGAAGAACTTCTTCGAAACCCGGGTGACGGAATATCAGGCAGGCGCCGGGCTGCGGTGGGAATGAGGCATTCGGCCGGCCCGGCGCTGCCGCGCTACCGCCTTGGCCTGATCCTGTGTCGAAGCTGGCGCCTGCCGATCTGCACCTGCCGGACTTCGGCCAAAGCGCTGGAGAGTGACACCATTCCCGAGCGTCTGGCCGTGATCGGTGCGTCGGCGGTGGCGGTCGAACTGGCGCAAGCTTTTGACCGGCTCGGCAGTCGGGTGACGATCCTGGCGGGCGGAACCTTATGCTTCAGCGAAGACCCTGCTCGCGGCGAAGCGCTTGCATCGGCGTTCCGCGCCGAGGGCATCCAAGTGCTGGAGCACACGCAGGCGAGCCGCATCGCGCACACGGACGGTGAGTTCGTGCTGATGACCCCGAACGGTGCGCCGATCGGCTGCTGGTCGCCGCTGGCCGGCGACGGCGGATTGTGATCGACTTGATCACCTGGTACGCCATCCGAAGCAGGAGGCCGATTCAGCTTCTGCAGGGCCGGTATTCAGGACATCTGCCGGCATCGCGCTATGCTGGTCGAGGACAGAATGATGCACCAGGACGGTCTTCCGACGCGCACATTCGAATCCCTGGTTCGCCAGCGAATTGCGGCATCGGTTTGAGCTTTGCGCAGCATCAGGAATCGAGGCATTTGCTTGCCGTGATTCCGGGTTGGCGCTGAGCACGCGGCGTGCGCGCCTGATCGCGGACGCGGATCGATCGGCTTCTTCACAACCGAGGGCAGCAGCATGAGGCTCGCACAGGCAATCTGGGTGTTCGTGGCGATGCTGTGGATCGTCGTTTCTCAGGCAGCGCCGAGCGGATCGGCGCTGCAGGCAGCAGTCGACGGCAGCCATCGCACGGCGGAATACGTCCAACGCGATGGCGCGCGGCACCCCGTCGCAACGCTGCAATTCTTCGGCATCGAACCCGACATGACCGTCGTTGAAATCTGGCCGGGCGCCGGATGGTACACGGAGATCCTCGCGCCATTGCTGCGGCCGCGCGGGCGTTTGTATGCGGCGCACTTCAACAGCGATTCGACCTCGCCGTTCTTTCGTGAGAGCCGGGCGGCGTTCGAGGCCAAGCTTGCGGCAAATCCATCGGTGTACGACCGGGTGGTCGTGACCCGTTTCGATCCCCCGGATCACATGGACATAGCCCCACCGGGGAGCGCCGATCTGGTGCTGACGTTCCGCAACGTGCACAACTGGTACATGCGCGGCGGTGGCGATAGCCGGGTTGTTGCGGCATTTGATGCAATGTTCAGGGCCTTGAAACCGGGCGGCATTCTGGGGGTTGTCGAGCATCGGCTGCCGGCAGGTCGGCCGATCGAGGATCAGGAAGACAGCGGCTACATGCGTGAAGACTACGTCATCGCCATGGCGCAACGCGCCGGTTTCGTGCTGGTCGCGACATCCGGGATCAACGCCAATCCCAAGGATACGGCCGACCATCCGAAAGGCGTGTGGACCTTGCCGCCGACCCTTCGGCTGGGTGCGGTCGACCGCGACAGGTACTTGGCGATCGGCGAGAGCGATCGCATGACCTTGAAGTTCATCAAGCCCGTCCAGCCCTTGCTGCCATGACCCTGCGCGGATGCGGGGTGGCACGCACGTTCATCCCTCGGCATCCCAGCGTCGCCGGCAGCAATGCCGATACGGCTCACACGCGGCAAATTGCAGCAAGGATGTCCGGATACCGTCGGCGATGCCTTGCGGGCAAAGGGGTGATCACCGGATCGACCATGGCGGCGCCGATCGCCTCAGGGGTTGGCATGCGATTCGAGTGGCAGTGCCCGGGGCCTGTGCGTCGCCGTGCAGATCTCTCAGCGGTTTCAGTTCGCGGATTTGTCTGCAGTAAGGGTCCCGGTCTGCGCAATCGACGCGTAGACCTCAGCGGGTCGCCCGAGGTTGCCGATCTGCACAGTGGGCCGCTGGACATCCGCATGCCTTCGCGTTCACCGCTCCGCGCGTCAAAAACATCCGGGCCGACCGACGGAAAAGGCTTTCAACCGATGAGGTGGAGGGTGTAGCGCTGTCGCTTCAAGGCGCGCAGACAAACCGTGTCGGCGGAGCGGGTTTCCTCCCGGACCAGATCCGGGGCGTCGATGCGATAACCGTTTGGAAAGCGGCGGGCGGGGATGAAGATTTCGGTCGGCGCGGCCACATCGGGATCGGCATCGAAGCAGAGCTCGAAACGCGGCTTGCGCGGATCGAAATGCATCTTGTGCAAGCGCCCCTGGATGAACCGAGGGTAGGGGCGCACGAAACCGTCGAGCGCCCGTCCGCCACTGTCGAGGTCGGTGGGATTCGTGCGCTGATCTTCGCTGAAGATGCTCAAGTCCTCCTGGTTCCAGCCATCCCCGATCGCCAGATGATTGCGGTTGCTCGCCGTGTAGTTCCACTGCATGGCGCTGAGTCCCAGGCTGTCCAGCGCGTTGTACATGCGCTCCAGGGCGCGCACGTGCGCGCGCCAAGGACGGGGCCCGTGATCGCCGGCGGCGAAGGCGCGATAGGCACGACCGTCGCGCAGATCGAAAGGAATGCCGAACTCGCCGATGAGGGTCGGGCAGCCCCCGTTGACGCGCGCTGAACAGCGCTGCACCTGCATCAGTTCATGTCGGTAATCGGCTTCGATCCGGCGAGCGCCGAACAACACGCGGCCATGCATGAGATTGACGCCGATGGGCTCGAGCACACGCTTGAGCACGAGCGTCGTGACCTCGTAGCAATGCCCGGCATTCACCGTATCGCGTGGGAGCTGACGCGGAAAGCTGTGCTGCGGGTCGGCCAGGAGGTCGGGCTCGGCGAACACCAGCCAGTCGGAGCGAACGGCGCGCAGATTGGCCGCGGCGCGCTCATAGAACGGCGCCAGATGGTCGTTGGCGAAATCGACACGTTGTCCATCCTGTTGCTGGAAGAACTCCTCGCGCAAGCCGATCACCGCGCCCGCTTCACGCC
The DNA here is from genome assembly GCA_035325645.1 of Candidatus Macondimonas sp. GTDB lineage: Bacteria > Pseudomonadota > Gammaproteobacteria > UBA5335 > UBA5335 > Macondimonas. The sequence goes on from DAOKZK010000019.1 coordinate 13,740, forward strand.
GGTAGACCCCAGCGGCCTCGAACGGATCGTCGCGGCCCGGCAGCCAGACGCGAACGCCCTGTGGATTGACGATTCGCGTCCCCTTCTGGACGATGCCCAGACGCGGCAGCGAGATGACCATGTTGGGCAGCTCGCGGCGCATCCCCTGCAGGGCGGCCAGGCTGTCGAGTGGCGTCCAGGCCGGGCCGGGCAGAACGGGTCGGGGGTCCTCCGCCGTTTTCTTGAGGTGCGGGCGGCTCAAGGAGCGACCGATCCAGCCGCTGCTTGGCTCATTGAGGATGTCGAAACCCATCACATGGGGTAGGTGGGCGATGCGCTCGGCCAAGGCGCGCTGCGCGCCGAAGAAATGGCCCTGCAGGTAATCCTGGACGTTCTGTCCGTCGATGTGAAAATCAGGCGTGAAACGCGCGCCGCCGAAAAACAGCGTCCACATCACCCCGTTGGCCGGCATGTTGTAGTTGTTGGCCCAGCTCATCTGGGCATAGCGTTCCGGCTGGCGCGGGCGCGGATCGTGGTAGTCGTAGCAGGCCTGCAGCACATGCGCGGCATCGGCGGCGGCAAAGCGGGTGAAGTCCAGGCCGACGGCCTCGAACACCCAGCCGGGCGCGCCATCGCCGCCCGTCATCCGGCTGAACACGTCCTGGTGGAAGTCGACGAGCACGTAAAACCCATGCGTCCCGGCGAGCTCGCAGATGCGGGCGTAATAGTCGAGATAGGCCTCGTCATAGCAGCCCGGTCCAGCATGCTCGACGGCTTCCCATGTCGTCAGGAGACGCAGGCTGTTGAATCCCCAGTGACGCAGGCGGCGAAAGTGGGTATCCGCCTCAGCCAGCGGAAAAGGCCGCCCGATGAAGGACACTGTGCGGTGGTCGGAAAAATCGCTGGGGATGTGGGTGCCGCCATGCGGGAAGGGCACTTTGCTGTCGCCACCCAGGTTGACGCCGCGCAGCATGACCTCGCGGCCGTGGGCGTCGATGAAGCGATCGCCGCGCACGGCGATGCGGGGCGGCGTCTGTCTGTCCATGTGATCTTCCCTGAGCGAAGGTGGATGACCGCAGTGGATCAGTTCAACAGCATCGCCATGCGAGCGCGGGCGCCGCGCACCAGGGGGTGATCCTTGCCCAGGTAGTCGAAGACCTGCAGCAGCGTTCTGCGAGCCCCGTCGTCGTGGAATTTCCGGTCCTTCTGCATGATGGCCAGCAGCGCGTCGATGGCCGCTTCGGCGTCCCCGCCCAGAAGGCGCCAGATGGCCAGACGAAAGCGGGCTTCGAGGTCATCGGGCCATTTATCCAGCATGTCCTGCAAGGCTTGTGGGGGAGGGCCGGCGGCAATGAGATCGTTGAAGGCGAGCCACGCCCGGAGCGAGGCGGCATCCGGGCCCCCCTTCTGATCTTCCGGAAGGCGCTCGAGTTGCTGGCGCGCCGAGGCGACGTCGCCGCGGGCCGCCGCTACCCGGGCCAGCCCGACAATGGCTTGGGCATTGCCGGGTTCTTCGGTCAGTGCAGCCTCCAGCAGCCGCTGGGCCACATCCAGACGGCCGACTTCCAGGGCCTGCAGGCCTTCTTCCAGAGCGGACAGTGGTGGCGGTTCGATGCCGTGATGCGCGAGCAGGGCGCGGATCGCCCCTTCCGGCTGGGCCCCCGTGAAGCCGTCGACCGGTCGCCCGTCCTTGTAGAGCAGCACCGTGGGCACGCTGCGCACGCCATGGTGGCTGGCCAGAGCCTGTTCCTTGTCGATGTCGACCTTCGCCAGCAGGAAGGCGCCGCCATAGTCCTGCGCAAGCTGCTCGAGAACCGGTTTCAGCGTCTTGCAAGGGGCGCACCAGCTTGCCCAGAAGTCGACGAGAACCGGCTGGGTCCTGGATGCGTCGATGACGCGGCTCGGAAAATCCTGAAGGGTGACGTCAAAGACATGGGTTGTCGCATTCATGCGTCGGGGTTTCCTCGGGGCCGGATGGGCACGCAACGATGGAGGTGATTCAACCCCAATCCGCTTCCCTTGGCAATCACGCAAAGCGCCGGGTCACCCCGGCGCTTGCAGATCCGGGAACATCCCTGTCCCCGGCAACACGGGCCGTGGCGCCGACTCAGAAGCGCGTGCCGATCCCGACCATGAGCACGAGGGGATCGATGTCGACATCTGTCTTCAGCGTGCCGGCCCCTGCCGTCTTCAGGGTGGCATCGGTTGCGATGTCGAGGTACCACAGGCTGGTGTTGATGAACCAGCGATCGGAGACCCGCCAGTCGGCGCCAAGCTCGAGTGCATAACCCCAGGAATCGTCCAGAGAGATCTTGGTCTTGCCGACGATGGATTCGAGTTCGCCGTCGGCGTCTTCATCGAAAAAGGTGGTGTAGTTGATGCCCGCGCCGACATAGGGCTGCACCCAGTCCACGCCGAGTTCCGGATACCACTGCAAGGTCACGGTCGGCGGCAGGTGCTTGATGCTGCCGATGTCGACGCCATCCAGAGAGCCTTTGCCCTTGATGTCGTGCTCGAACGGCAGGGCGGCCAGCAACTGCACCCCGATCCGGGGCGTGATGAGATAGGTGACCGAAAAGCCGAGGCTGACGCCGTCGTCGACTTCAACGCCGCTGCCTGGGATGGGTTTGACCGCGCTGCTGTCGTCGTTGGGCAGAACCCAGGTGGGGCCGGCACGCAGCAGGACGTCTCCGGCCTCATAGGCGCTTGCCGTGCCGCACAGGCCGATCATCGATACCGCCGCAACCGTGGCCCATTGATGCTTCATGGTTCGTTTCATCGTTCACCTACCTTGTATGTTCGGTCGTGGCTGCTCGAGCAGCCTGAGGTGAACTTATCGTCAGCATCCGGTAAGGACATTGATCTGGATCACACCGCTCCCGGCCGATGGCCTCCGCTGTGGCAAACAGCCGCCACGCCCCCCCGGGACGGAACCGTGCACGCCGCGGCGACGGCCGTCAGCCCCCAGGGGCGGCCGGATCGACCAGCACGGCCAGTGCCCCGGCAATCGGCGGCAGTGCCAATGAAGCCAGGATGCGCAATGACACGAAGCGCGTGCCCATGAGGGGGAGTTCGAAGCTCAGAACGCGATGGACCGCAAGGACCGACCAAGCGGTCATAAGGGCCACCAGCGGCGCGAATCCCATTCCGGCTTGCTTGAGGAGAATCACGAACGGAAAGCTCACCATCGGTCCGCCGGGCAGCAGCGCGCCGAAGGCGCTGGCAAGCGCGATGCCCTGCCAGCCGCTCTGCGGTCCCAGCAGGTCGACCAAGCTCTCGCGCGGCAGCAGCTCGCCCAGCATCGATGCCGCCAGCAAGGCGAGCGGCAGACGCAGCGCGATCAGCCGCAGTTGATCCCGGGCGATGCCGAGGGCCTGGCCATGCAATGCGGGGTCGCGCCGGTGCGCAAGCGCTGCCAATGCGCCCAGCATGATGGCCAACGCCAGCAGCGCGGCGCCCATCACGCAGCATCCTTGCTGTTGATTCGGGCATCCAGATGGTACATGGCCCAAGCGGCCAGCCAGGGCAGCGGCAAGGAGATCAACCAGCGCAGCAGCGCAAAGCGCCAGCCCAGCCAGGGAATTTCCCAGATGATCATGCGATGCAGCCCCAGCACCGACCAGGCGGTGAGAAAGGCCACGCAGGTTCCGAGTGCCGCACCGGACTGGCGCAGGACGAGCACGACCGGAAACGCAGCGAACGGCCCGCCCGGCATCAGCGCGCCGGCCAGGCATGCGAGCGCCGTGCCGCCGCGCCCACTGCTCTGGCCCAGGCGCGTTTCGACCCACCGGCGGGGGATGAGCGTCTGCGCATATCCCGCGAGCAGCAGAGCCAGCACGACGACCGGGCTGACCGAGATCAGGAGAACCATACTCTTCTCCAGCCCGATGCCGATGGCGCCAAGACCGCCTTGGCGGTAGAGCAGCGCGGCTGCCACGAGAGAAATCGCCATGAAAAACAGTGTCATACCGTCTGGACGGCGCGATTTTTCGCGGCGCGGGGTCATTGCTTCACCTTTGCGGTTCATGCGCGATTCCGTCGCGGACATGACCGTGGGCTTGCGTTCCGGAGGAAGTGGTTTAGTCTCAAGGAAAACGGCTTCATTCTGTCACGGCGGGAGGCGTCGACCAATGCAGACAGGGTCGTCGGCGTGGTGGATGCTCATCGATCGGGTCCGGGAGCGGGCCGAATCGGCGGGCTTGGTTGGCCCTGCGGCGACGCTCATGGCGTGTCCCGGGCGTGCGTCGCCCTTTCTCGTGATTTGCCGCGATGAGGCGCGTGAACGGGAATGTGATCATGCAGTACCCGGCGACATGCCCTTCATTCTGGGCGACGCAGACCGCGATGGCCAACGGCGCGTCGCGCTGGTGCAGCGACCGCTGGTGACGGGCCATGTGCGTCTCGGGCGGCACCGGATCTGCCGGCGTCAGGGCGGGGTTGATGCGGACGATTTTTCCCTCCTGTGGCAATGCCTGCAAGGCCGCGACGCACTCGCACTCATCCCCGCCCGGCCGGACGGCTGGGCCGAAACGCCGCGAACCATGGATCTGATCCCGCTGCCGCTTCATCCGCAGCTCGGGTTGCCGGTCGCCGGCGCGTTGATTCAGGCCGATCTGCGCAACCGCATGGGATGCGTGCCGGGGTGGACCTTTCCTCACTGCATCGCGGCGGTGTCACCCGATTGGCTTGCGCAACCCGACCAGGGCGGGCGCATCGCCTGGGTGCTTTACCTGCGCATGCGCCGCGCCTTGCTGGGCAAGCGTGGCGACGGTGATTTTCATCTGCTGGCGACGCGACGCTGGATGTGGATGATTCCCCATCCCGCCGGCCCGGCACTGGACTACGCCGGCGTGTTCGCCGTGACGAGTTCCGCGCAGTGGGAGAGCCTGATGCGTGCGGGGCCATGGGCCGCGCTGACGGGCGTGGCGGAGGAAGAGGCGTCCCTGTGCGGGTGAGCGTGGACGTCTGCGTGATTCCCATGGGGGTCGGCGCGTCGGTATCGGCCGAGGTGGCGCGCTGCGTGGAAGTCTTGCAACGCCATGGCTTGCACCCCAAGCCCCATCCCTTTGGCACGGCCGTAGAGGGCGAGTGGGATGAGGTGTTCCGTGCCATCCGCGCCTGCCACGAAACGCTGCACGCATGCGGCGTCCCGCGGCTCATGACCACGCTGAAGGTCGGTACGCGGGTGGACAAACCGCAGAGTCTCGAGGATAAAATGCACGCTTTGGCCGACCGGCTGTCCGAGCCGCTTCCCTGACCGGCGGGCGCGGCCATGGCGCTGCGCCCATCGGAACTTCATGTCCGCATCCCTCGATCCGAGCGCCGTCCGCGCAGCCCAGTTTCACCAGTTGACCGATGCCTTGGGCAGTCTCGAGGCGAACCCTTTGCCGGCCGACCGTGCCTTGGACCGATTTTTTCGGTCACGGCGGTTTCTCGGCGGACGCGACCGTCGCTTCATCGCCGAAGCCGTGTTCGGTGTCCTGCGGCGGCGGCGATTTTTCGCGCATTGCCTGCGCCGCCAGCCCGATGCGCCGATCGATCCCAGTCACCTCGCCGGCCTGTATCTCTTGACGCAGGGATGGTCCCAGCGCGCCCTGGCCCGATTTCTGCCGGCCGATCAGGCGACGCAGCTGGCCGATGCGCTGCGTGCCGTGGATCCCGATGATCTCCCATTCGCGATTCGCCACAGCCTGCCGGATGTGCTGGCGGATGCGCTGGTGCAGGACTGGAGCGAGGAGGCCGAGGCACTGGCGCGGGCGTTGGCGACGACAGCGCCACTCGATCTGCGGGTCAACACCCTGCGCACGGATCGTGACAGTCTTCGCGACCGATTGATGAGCGCCGGAATCGTGCTCCACCCGACCCCTTACTCCCCGTACGGATTGCGGCGCGAGAATCGCGCGGCGCTGTTCACTGCCCCCGGATTCAAGGAAGGTGCCTTCGAGGTTCAGGACGAGGGTAGCCAGCTGCTGGCCTGCCTGGTGGACGCGCCGCGGCGGGGCCGGGTCGTCGATTTCTGTGCCGGTGCGGGCGGCAAGACGTTGGCACTGGCCATGGAACTCGAGAACAAGGGCGAAATCCTTGCTTGCGACGTCGTGGGTCGCAAGCTGGAGGAACTGATGCGCCGCGCGCGTCGGGCGGGCGTGCACAACGTTCGCACGCATGAGCTGGGGCCCGACCCGCATGCGTTCGTGCAGGCGCAGGCGGGACGCCATGATCGTGTACTGGTCGACGCACCCTGTTCCGGTTCGGGGACCTTGCGACGCAACCCCGATCTGCGCAACCGTCCGCTTGACCTGGCCGCGCTGACGGCGCTGCAGGGCCGGATTCTCGAGACCGCATCGCGGCTGGTCGCGCCGGGAGGCCGGCTCGTCTATGCAACCTGCAGCCTCATCGACGCCGAAAATCGCGGCGTCGTCGAGTCATTCCTCATGGCACATCCGGAATTTGTCCGGCGCCCGGCTCAGGTGGTGATGGAGCAGCGGAATCTCTTTTTGCCCCCGTCGCTGTTCCGTGACGATGACCTGCAACTGGCGCCACATCGGCATGGCACGGATGGTTTCTATGCGGCTGTCCTGGAAAGGGTGTGAGCCGTCTGATACCCATCGACCGCTTGCGCCCGCCCGCGTATGCTACGCGCTCCGAGGAGAACCTTTGTGACGGAAGCCGGGTCTACCCCGTGTTCATTTACCCAATAGAGATTGAGATCGATGCGTGAGGTATCTGTGTTACGGTCCCGATTCGCGCCATTTGCCCTGGCGCTCATGCTCGTGTCAGGCATCGGGTCGGTCCACGCCGCCGACAAGCGCGGCTTGGCCACCGAGGTGATGCGCGCCTCGGGCCTCGAGTTGCAACTCGGGCAAACCACCCGTTCCATCAAAGACAGCCTGAAGAAGGCCGAGGAAAGCGGCAATGCCACGCCCGAGCAACGTGAGATCGGGGAAGTCATGCTCCAGGCCTTCGGTACCCAGACCATCCTCGACTCGGTGGGCAAGCAGCTCGCCGACCAGTTGAGCGAAGGGGAACTCCAGAAGGTGCTGAGCTGGTATCAAGGCAGCCCGGGTCAGAAGTTGAGCAAGCTGGAGAATCAGCTCTCCGATCCGGAAAAGGCGAAGGATCTCGTCGAATTTGCCAAGCAGGCGCAGGAAAAGCCCATCCCCGAAGCGCGTCAGGCTCTTTACCAGCGCATCGACAAGGCCACGCTCACCACCGAGACGACGGTCGACATGCAGCTGAACTCCCGCGTGGCCATGGTCAAGGCGATGAACAAGACGGCCAAGAGCGACAAGAAGTTGAGCGATGCGGAGATCAACGAAAAGATCGAAGCCCAGCGTCCGCAGGCCACGAGCTTCATGCAACAGATCAACCTGATCAAGTTTGCCTACCTCTACAACGACCTGCCCGACAGTGAAGTGAAGGCCTACCTCGACTTTGCCGAGTCGGATGTGGGCAAGAAGTACTTCAAGGTGCGCTCAAAGGCGCTGGACGCCGCCATGCAGGAAGGCTCGCGCAAGGTCGGCGAGGCCATGGGAAGCCGGATCAAGGAATAAGTGCCATCGATCATCGGGCGAGCCGTCGTGCTTGCCCGATGTGGCCGATCATGCGTGGATCCATGCCGTTGACAGACGAGGCGCTGCTGGCTGCGGTCGATTTGGCGTGCGTGCGCGGGGACCGCTTGCTGTTTGAAGGTCTTTCGTTCGCGCTGGTGCCGGGCACCGTGCTCAAGGTGGAAGGCCCCAATGGCGCCGGCAAGACCAGCCTGCTGCGGGTTCTGGCAGGGCTGCTGCGACCGGAGGCAGGCTCGGTCACCTGGCGCGGGCAGGGTATCGCCGCGTGCGCAGGCGACTATGCCGGCGATCGACGTTACGTCGGCCATCAGAACGGACTTGGGCTTGCGCTCACTGCGCGCGAGAACTTGCGTCTGGCAGCCGTTCTGCAGGGAGCTGCCCTGGATTCAGCCGCTCTCGACACCGTCCTCGAAACGGTCGGGCTGCCCTGCGCCGGCGATATTCCGGCGGTCCGCCTTTCCTCCGGGCAAAGGCGTCGGCTGGCCTTGGCGCGGCTCCTTCTGGGCCAAGCGGGAGTCTGGATTCTGGACGAGCCATTGAACGCCTTGGATCGCAACGGGCACGCACTGGTAGGCCGGTTGTTGACCGATCACCTCATGGGCAACGGCGTTGCCGTGATCAGCACACACCAAACCCTGACGCTGCCTGCCGGCGTCCGGCAGCAGACGCTGACGCTGGCGGTCGCGTGAGCGCCTCGTTGGCCATGGCCTGGTGGGCAGTCCTGCGGCGGGATCTCCTGCTGTCGGTGCGACGGCTCGGCGAGTTGGGCAATCCTGTGGTGTTCTTTGCGGCGGTTGTGAGTTTGTTTCCACTTGCCCTGGGCGCTGACGCGGCCCTGCTCCGCAGCGTCGGTCCGGGCATCGTGTGGGTGGGCGCGCTGCTCGCCACGCTGTTGTCGCTCGAGGGTCTGTTCAGGGCGGATTTCGAGGACGGCAGTTTGGAGCAGTTGCTGCTCAGTCCCCATCCGGCCAGCGTCCTGGTGTCGGCGAAGATCTTGGCGCACTGGCTGGTGACGGGTGTGCCCTTGTTGCTCATCACGCCCTTGCTGGGCGTGTTGTTAAACTTGTCTCCTCTGGCGCAGGGGGTGCTCTTCGGCGGCCTTCTGCTCGGGACACCGACCCTGAGTCTGCTCGGGTCGGTCGCGGTGGCTCTGACGCTGGGCTTGCCCCGCGGCGGCTTGTTGATCTCGGTGCTGCTGTTGCCGCTGTTCGCGCCGGTGCTGGTGTTCGGTGCGGGGGCGGTCGGCAGCGCGCTGCTGGAGATGCCGGTATTGCCTTATTTCTACATGCTCGGCGCGGAACTCGCTCTCGCCGTGACCGTGGTGCCGCTGGCGACGGCCGCCGCGCTGCGGGCCAGTCTGGGGTCTTGAGATGATTGCCTTTTTCAGTCGCTGGGCCTCATTGCCTGCTTTCTATCGTCGATCCGGGCGTTGGATCCCCTGGCTGTGGGCGGCGGCGGCCGGCCTCCTCGTCGTCGGCACGGTGGGCGGTCTGGTGCTCGCGCCGGTGGACTATCAGCAGGGAGAGGCGTATCGCATCCTGTTCGTGCACGTGCCGAGCGCCTGGATGGCGATGTTCGTCTACATGTTCATGGCCGGTGCGAGCGCCTCTGCGTTCATCTGGCATGTGAAGCTGGCAGAAATCCTGGCCCGGGTGAGCGCGCCGCTTGGGGCGGCGTTCACGGCGCTGGCTCTGGCGACGGGTTCGCTGTGGGGCGCGCGCATGTGGAACACCTGGTGGGTCTGGGATGCCCGGCTGACCTCTGTGTTGCTGCTGTTCTTCCTGTATCTGGGCTTCATGGCGCTGCAGGCGGCCATCGAGGACCGGCGTCGGGCGGCCCGTGCCGGCGCCGTGCTGGCTTTGGTCGGCGTGGTGAACATTCCCATCATTCATTACTCGGTGGAGTGGTGGAACACGCTGCACCAGGGCGCGACGGTGTCGAAATTCGACAATCCGTCGATGACCTGGGACATGCTCTGGCCGCTGCTCACCATGGCGCTGGGCTTCATGGTCTACTTCGCGGCGGCGGTGCTGGTGCGGGCGCGCTCGGAGATCCTCGAGCGGGAGCGGCATCGGCGCTGGGTGATCGACGAGGTCGCGCGATGAACGCTTTGACCGAGTTTTTCGCGATGGGCGGCTATGCCCCCTACGTCTGGGGTTCCTATGCGCTCGCCCTGATCATTTTCATCTACAACGCCTGGGTACCCCTGCGTCGCCACGCGCGTCTGCGAAGCGCGATTCGGGCCGATGGGCGTCGGGACTCCGCAGCAGTTGCTGCACCGACTCACCGGATTCACGATGAAAACAGCCCGTAAGAACCGCTTGCTCCTGATCCTGACGCTGGTGGTGGGGGTGGGCCTCGCGGCCTTTCTCGTCAGCCTCGCATTCCGGGAAAATCTGACTTTCTTCTTCACCCCGGCCCAGGTCGCGGCGGGCGAGGTCCGGCCGGGCCAGCCCTTTCGCGTCGGGGGGTTGGTCATTCCCGGGAGCGTCGAGCGCCAGTCAGATGGCGTGACGGTGCGGTTTGGCTTGACCGATACCCAGGCCGATGTGCTGGTGCAATACACGGGCGTCCTGCCTGATCTTTTCAAGGAAGGCCAGGGCATCGTCGCGCGTGGAACTCTCGATGGCACGGGTCTGTTCGTGGCCGATCAGGTGCTGGCCAAGCACGATGAGAACTACATGCCGCCCGAGGTCGCCGACGCGCTCAAAGCCCAGGGTGCGATGCCCGATCACGAGATGTTGCGGAAGGTACGGCCGTGATCGTCGAATGGGGACACTTCGCACTGGTCGTTGCCTTCGTGCTGGCGCTCGTCCAGAGCGTGCTGCCGCTGTGGGGCGCGGCGCGCAACCGGGCCGACTGGATGGCCGTCGCGGTGCCGGCCGCCTGGGGTCAGGGGCTGTTTCTGGTGCTGGCTTACGGCGTGCTGACCTATGCCTTCATCGTCCATGACTTTTCAGTCCTGTACGTGGCGCAGAATTCCAATAGTACGCTGCCCCTGATCTACCGCATCACCGGCGTCTGGGGTGGTCACGAGGGATCGATCCTGCTCTGGGCGTTGATCCTGGCCGGCTGGACCGTCGCTGTGGCTGCCGGCGCCCGCAGCCTGCCCACCGTGTATGCGGCGCGGGTCATCGGTGTGATGGGTCTGATCAGCGTCGGCTTCCTGGCCTTCACGATCTTCACCTCCAATCCCTTCGAGCGCGTGTTTCCCGTGCCTGCCGACGGCGCGGATCTCAATCCGCTGCTGCAGGATCCGGGCATGGTGATCCATCCGCCCATGCTGTACATGGGCTATGTCGGTTTTTCGGTCGCCTTTGCATTGGCGGTCGCGGCGCTCCTGGGCGGCCGGCTGGATGCGACCTGGGCGCGTTGGTCGCGTCCGTGGACGACGGCGGCGTGGATGTTCCTGACCATCGGCATTGCGCTGGGCAGCCACTGGGCCTACTACGAGTTGGGCTGGGGCGGCTGGTGGTTCTGGGACCCTGTCGAAAACGCGTCTTTCATGCCGTGGCTGACCGGCACGGCGCTGATCCATTCTCTCGCGGTCACGGAAAAGCGCGACGGCTTCAAGGCCTGGTCGGTGCTGCTGGCGCTGACCACGTTTTCCTTGAGCCTGCTCGGCACCTTCCTGGTGCGCTCGGGCGTGCTGACCTCCGTGCATGCCTTCGCCACCGACCCCGGTCGTGGGCTGTTCATTCTCAGTTTCTTGACCTTGGTGATCGGCAGCTCGCTCGTGCTCTATGCCTGGCGTGCGCCGCGTGTGCGCGCCTCGATCCGCTTCGCGCCCCTGTCCCGCGAAGGCCTGCTGCTGGCCAACAACGTGCTGTTGGTGGTGGCCGCGGCCGCGGTGCTGCTGGGAACACTCTATCCCTTGGCCGTGGATGCCCTGGGACTGGGCAAGCTCTCCGTCGGACCGCCTTATTTCAATACCGTCTTCGTGCCGCTCATGTTGCCGCTGGTCGTCCTCATGGGGCTCGGTCCGCTGGTCGCCTGGCGGCAGGGCAAAGCTGCGGATCTGACCCGCCTCGCCTGGCGCATCGGTCTGCCGACGTTCATCGTCGCGGTGGCCTGCCTGGTGATCCTGGGGCTGGGCTGGCGCCGTTATGTCCTGGGCGTCAGCCTGTGGTTCGCCTTCTGGACGCTGGGGCTGTCGGCTTACGGCATCGCCCAGCGGCTCGGCCGGCGGGGTTACGCCTTGCAGGCGTGGCGGCAATTGCCGCGGGGGTTCTACGGTATGCACCTGGCGCATGCCGGCATTGCGCTCTTCATGATCGGGGCGGGCGTGGTCAGTACCCTGGAGGCCGAACGCGTGGTGCGCTTGGCGCCGGGGGAGACGACCGAACTGGCCGGCTACAGCTTTCGGCTCGACGCGGTCTATCCGGTCACGGGCCCCAATTACACGGCGGATGAGGCGCTGATCGTGGTGTCGCGGCAAGGGCGGGAGTTGGCCCGACTGCGGCCGCAGAAGCGGCTCTATACCGTCCGCCAGCAGATGATGACCCAGACCGCTTTCGATGCCGGCATGATGCGCGATCTGTTGGCCGCGCTGGGCGATCGCCTGCCGGACGGCGCCTGGTCGGTGCGGGTCCACTACAAGCCCATGGTGCGGTGGATCTGGCTGGGCACCGCGCTGATGGCGCTGGGCGGCCTCTTGGCCGTCACTGATCGGCGTTACCGGTTGGACGCGGCGCGCGCGCGCCGCAGCGGCGCGGCCCAGGTACAACCGGCATGATGCGTTTCGTCGCCCCCCTGATCGGCTTTTTGGTCCTCGTGGCGCTGCTTTACGTGGGCCTCGGACTCAATCCGCGCGAGGTGCCCTCGCCGCTGGTGGGCCGCCCGGCGCCCGCCTTCGTGCTGCCGGCGCTGGAGGCAGGCGCGAGCGCGGTCAGCGAACGCGATCTCACCGGCGCGCCGGTAACGGTGTTCAACATATGGGCATCCTGGTGCGCGGCCTGTATCGAGGAACATCCCGTGCTCAGCGCCTGGGTCAAGCGCCGCGATCTGCCGCTGGTCGGGCTCAACTACAAGGACGATCCGGACGCGGCCCGCGCTTGGCTTGCCCGTTTTGGAAACCCTTACCACAAGATTGCCGTGGACCGAGAGGGTCGCGTCGGGATCGACTGGGGGGTGTACGGTGTGCCTGAAACCTTCCTCGTCGATCGGGCCGGCATCATCCGCTACAAGCACATCGGCCCTTTGACACCCCAGGTGGTCGCCGAGCGGCTCGATCCATTGATCGACCGGATGCGCGCCGAGGCACAGCGATGAAGCAGACCGTCCGCGCCGTCGTGATGATCGTGCTCGCCGTCGTCGGTGGCCCTGCGATGGCCGTCACCCCACAGCACTTCGAAGACCCGGCCCAGCAGCGCCAATACGAGCAACTGCTCCCCGAACTGCGTTGCCTCGTTTGTCAGAACGAGACGCTGGCCGAATCCGAAGCGCCGCTCGCCGACGATCTGCGCCGCGAGGTGGCCGAACTGGTCCGGCGCGGCGAAAGCGATGCGGAGATTCGGGCATTTCTGGTGGCCCGTTATGGCGATTTCGTGCTCTACCGGCCGCCCGTGAAGACCGTCACCTATGCGCTGTGGTTCGGACCCTTTGCATTGCTGCTGGTCGGTGTCGGTGTCTGGTTTACCGTCGCCCGCCGCCAGCGCCGGATGGGCGCGGCTGCCCCGGTGCTCAGCGCCGATGAGCGGCGCCGTGTGCGCGCATTGCTCGAGCGCGACGAGGACAAGGCGCCATGACGACGGCTGTTTTCGTGGCCGCGTGCCTGCTCGCGGCGCTCCTCGCGGCTTTTCTGGTGGTCCGGCCCCTGTGGCGCGGTGCCGCTCCGGTGCAGGAGGAGCGGGACGCGCTCCTGGCCATCCATCGGCGCAAGCAAGCCGAGCTGGCCGCCGAGTTGGCCGAAGGCCTGATCGACGAGGACCAAGCCCGGGTGCGGCGCGCGGAACTGGACGCCGCGCTGCTCTCCGATTGGGCTGGGCAGGAGGAAGCGTCCGTCCCGGTGCCCGCGTCCGCGCCGCGCCGTCGCATGGCTGTTTTCATGGCGTTTGCCGTTCCGCTGCTGGCCGCGGTCGTGTACGTCCAGGTGGGCGACTGGCGCGCGATCGATCCGGCGCCCGTGCAGGCGGATCTGAACAAGCTGGCCCAGACGCTGGCAGAGCGTCTGGAAAGCCATCCGGATGAGCGCGAGGGCTGGATTCTGCTGGGCCGGGCGTATGCGGGGCTGGGGCGACAGGCCGATGCCGCGCAGGCCTTTGGCCGCGCGCTGGCGCTCGAGCCCAGGGACCCGGACGTGCTCGCCCAGCGTGCCCAGGCGCTGGCCCTGCAAACCGAGCCGCCGCAATGGTCGGCCGAGGCGAACCGACTGTTGGCCGACGCCCTGGCGATCGATGCCGATCACGCGCAAAGCCTGTGGCTGGCCGGGGTAGCGGCCATGGCGGCCGGCGACGCCGGGACGGCCGGGCGGCATTGGCGGCATCTTTTGACGTTGATCGAGCCCGATGCACCCGTGGCACAAAGTCTGCGTCAGGCGCTGACCCAGATCGGCCAATCGCCGGATGAATCCGTCGCTGCGCCAGCCGAGCCGGCGACCGCTGCCGGCCCCACGGTGCGGATCGGCCTCTCCAAGGACCTTGCGTCCACATTGCCGGCGGATGCCACGGTCTTCGTGGTGATCCGCGACAATCCACAAGGCGGCATGCCGGTCGCCGCGATCCGCCGCCGCGTGGCCGATCTGCCGCTTGATCTCGTGCTGACCGACGACATGAGCCTCGTGCCGACGCGGCGCCTTTCTGCGCTCGAGACGCTGTGGATCAGCGCCCGTATTTCCACGAGCGGCAACGCAGAGGGCGCGCCCGATGATCCCCGCACCGAGCCGGTGGCGGCGCATTGGACAGCCGAGGAAACGGTGTCTCTGGTGATCGTCGGCAAACCGACCCAAGCAGGCGTTACCCCTTGATCGCTGCACGGTTGCCCCGAGATCCTTGCGCCGCTGACCTGCGCCCCGGCGCGATCCAGCCTACAGGAATGGCCCATGAGTGAAATCCAGATCCCCGTTTCCTACGGCGAGCTGATCGACAAGATCACCATCCTCGAAATCAAGCAGGCGCGCATCACCGACCCCGGCAAGCGGCGCAACGTGAGCCATGAACTGACGCTGCTGCAGGCGGCCTGGGAGGCATCTGCCGCTGCGCAGGGTGTTGTTGCCATCGACGATCTGCGGGTGGCGCTGAAAGCGGTCAACGAGGCGTTGTGGGACATCGAGGACGACATTCGCGACAAGGAGCGGGCGCAGGCGTTCGACGCAGGCTTCATCAAACTGGCCCGCGCCGTCTACCACCAGAACGACCGGCGTGCGGCGCTCAAGCGCGAGATCAATCTGCGCCTGGGCTCGGCGCTGGTCGAGGAAAAATCCTACGCCGACTACGGCTCGCCCTGAGCCGCCCGCCAGGCCATGAGGGCATCGAGCCGCTCGATCACGGCTTTGGGCTCGATGAGGTCCATCACGCCGGGAAACTCCAGCTTGCGTCCCCAGGCGAGCTCGCTTGCCGGTTTGCCCAGAAAACGCCGCGCCGCAGCGTCGTAGCGGTCCACGCACCACTGGCGGCTGTTGTAAGGCCCGCTGCGGGCCGGATTGCTGGCGGCGTAGAGCCCGATGACCGGCGTGCCGGTGCAGGTCGCCATATGGGCCGGACCCGAATCCGGACTGACGAGCACGCACGCGCGTTCCAGCAGCGCCAGAAAGCGTTTGAGGGTGTCCTTGCCGATCAGATCGAGCGGCCGCTCGCCGGTGGTGGCCGCGAGGATGGCATCTCCCATCGCGCGCTCGGCCGCCGACGGCCCGCCGCACAGCACCACGCGCAACCCATGGCACCGCGCCGCGTGATCGGCCACGCGGGCGTAGCCTTCCGCGCGCCAGTTGCGCCGCGGGTGGCTGGAGCAGGGGCTGAGCAGCAGCACCGGCCGATCAGGCGGGCATTGCGCCGCGGCCCATGCCCGTGCGTCCTCCGGGATGGGCAGATCCCAGCACCATTCGCGTGCCGTGAGCCCGGCCGCCTGCAGAAAGCCGAAGAAACCCTCGATCACGTGCGCGCCGGCATCGGGCGCAATGCGCCGGTTGATGAAAAGACCATGGCCGTCCTTGGCGCGCGCCCGGTCGAAACCGATGCGGACCGGCGCGCGGATGGCGAGACTGGCGAGATTTGCGCGCAGCGCGACCTGCATGATGAAGGCGACATCGAAGCGCCGGCCCGCCAGTTGGCGGTGCAGATCGCGGTAGCCGCGCCAGCCCGCGCCCTTGTCGAAGACGATGAATTCCACATTCGGCAGATCGCCCACGAGGCGCGCCTCGAGCTTGCCGATGACCCAGGTCAGCCGGGTTTGCGGCCAGTGCCTGCGCAGGGTGTGGACGATGGGCAGCACATGCGTCACGTCGCCCAGGGCGGACAGGCGCAACAGGCAGATCGATTCGGGTACGCTCATGGTTCGGCGAAATCGCGGAGACATTTCAAGATGCGGAAGACTACCCCATCGGCCCGCCGGGCGGGGAAACGCCTGTGGTGCTGGGCGTTGCTGGCGCTGGCTGCGCTGTTCACATCGACGGCCTCGGCCGACGTCACCGAGGTCTGGCGGCTGGAGGACGGCGCGCCGCTGACGGTGGAGTATCGCGACGACGCCGCGCTGCGCCTGAGCTGGAACGGTCAGGTGCTGCTGTTTCGAGAAGGCCGGGGGTATTGGGTGCGCTGGCTGGACGGCATCTGGCAGGTGGTCGATCTGGAGGACGCCCAGCAAGGCCCGCTGGGGCCGATGCTGCAGTCGCTGCTCACCGAGGCCGGGCCGCTCGGACCGGTGGCCTTCCGGCTGACCGGCGCGACTGGTCCGCAGGAACGGGTCGCCGGGATCGCCGGCACCACTTACTACGCCAGCGCCCGGCTGCCCGAGGGAACCATCGTGTCCGAAACCGTCGTGCTCGCGGCCGATCCCGAACTACAGCAGGTACAAATCGCACTGGTGCAGCAACTGCGCCGCTATGGCAGCCTGCTGGGCGCCGGGCCGTTCGACCTGCCGCCTGAACTGGAACGTGAGGGCGGTCTTGCGCTGCTGCGCTACGGCAAGGCCATTCGGCTCGAGCGGCTGTCCCGCGCGCCCATCCATCCGGCGCGGTTCGAGTTGCCCGCCCCACCCATGCCGGCGCGCCTGCCATGGCCGGTCATGCCGCCCGCACGCCTGCCATGGCCGGTCATGCCACAGTGAGCCGTCGTGTCTCGGTTGCCGCCGCGCGGGCCATCATTCCATGAGCGGCAAGGCCGCTTCGCCCGTGACCTGCACCGGATATTCGGCGTAACGCGTACCGCTCGCCGCAAAGAAGCGACTGGCGCCCTGGTAGACGAGCCCGACGGTATCGCCGGCTTCCAGCCGGGCTCCCACGCCGGCCAGATCCAGTTCATGCCATCCACCGCCCCGAACCGGCGTGACCTGCCCATTCACCACTTGAACGTCGCTCTGCCCGAAACGCTGGATGCCGACGCCCACGAAGACCGTGGGCCGGGTGACTGAAATCTCGCCGATGGGCAGCAGTCGCAGTCTGGCGCGGGGAATGCCCGCCAGAAGCTGCGATCGGCTCACGGTTCGAAGGGGCAGGAAGTGCTTGCCGGGGAGGCCGACCGGCAAGATCCTTGGCGGCAGGGGCATGAAATGATCGCCGTGTCGGTACGCATAGGCGGCTTCATTCAGACTCACGTTCCAGCAGATCGGGGGGATGTAGCCGGCAGCGCCCGTGACGCCTTTGACGTGTTCGTCGAGCCAGTCCATACCTGCGTCGACTGGATCGAGCGTGCCGCAGGCAGGGTGCGCCGGGTTGGGCGGTTGCAGGCCGGGAATCACATGGCCTCCCTCGACGGCCATGAGGCGCACGTCGGCACCCGCGCGATCGAGACATTCCCGGCTCGCAACGGCCTGATTCAGGTTGAACAGGACGTCGTTCAGGCCCTGCACCAGGAGCGTGGGCACCGCGCTCGGCCCCGGGCCGCGCCGAGCGCAGGTCGAGGCGGCGCCATGCCCGCGGAATTCCCGCTGCAGCAAGGGACCCGCATGGTTCGCCAGCGTGCTCTGGCCGAGGACGAGCGTCAGCCGCGGGTCGAGCTTGAAATCCGTCGCCAGCGCGCCGGTGACGTACAACAGATCCAGCCAGGTGGATTTCGGAACGCCGTTGGGCACCAGGGCTTCGGTCAGGTCATGCCAGGTGACCATCGATACCACCGCATCGATGCGCGAATCCCGGGTCGCCAAGGGAATGTGGTAGGCGGCGCCGAAGCTCTGGCCCAGCAGGCCGACCCGTGGATCGCCGTCGACACGCAAGAGCCAAGGGAGGTTCGCGTCGGCCCAGTCCAGGATCGCCGCGATGTCGCGCACTTCCCACCGGGGGTCCATGAGATGCGACAGGCCGCCGCTGCCCCCATGCCCGCGGTAGTCGAAACTGATGACGCCGTATCCCCGTTCCACGGCCTTGGCGACCAGCGTGCCGTCACTCACGATGGTCAGGCTGGCTGGAACGGGATCGATCTCGGTCACCCGGCTCGCGCCCCAGCCGTGACCGACCAGGACGAGGGGAAAGGTATCACCGGGCGCGCCGTCCGGCTGAAAGACCGTGAATGCAATGGGGACAGGGATGCCGGATCCGTTGCGCACCGTGATCTCGTGCTCCGAGATCGTTGCGCCGTGGGCGCCGAGAGCTGTCCACCACAACCAGATCCCCATCCAGATGGGTCTGGCACTGAAACTGGCAGACCAACGGGCATTTTGCCGATCGTGGTGCGTCATCGAATTTTCCTGATCGCCCCGCCATCGCAACTTTATCCGTGATGGATGACCGATCGACGACAGCGTCCGGATGGCAGACGACCGTGGTCGTCAGCCCAGAAAATCCAGCACCCGCCGATTGAATGCTTCCGGTTGCTCCAGATGCAGGAAATGCCCGGCGTGGGGCAACACTTCCTGGCGGCTGTCCGGATGAGGGAATGCGAGTTGCCCGCCGCGATACATCTCCGGCCCGATGCAGTCGTCCTCACTTCCCACCAGGACCAGTGCCGGCCAGGGCTTGGCGGAAAACATCAGCCGCAGTTGCGTCAACGGTTCGGGTGCACGGAGCAATCGCAGCGGATTGATCAAGGCGCGGTAATAGTCGGTCGCCCGTTCCAGCCCGTGAGGTTCGCGCAAGCAATCGATGACCCGGCCGAGTTGCGGGTGATCGGGGTCAATGCCCGGTGACCAGCGTTGCCATAGGCGGCGGATGTAGGCGAGATCATCCCGCCGGATCCGTTCGCAGGCGCCGGGAATCTGGAAATAGTACATATAACGCGATCGCACCATCTGGCGCGGGTTGATACGCCGCAAGAAGGTGCGCAGCGGCGGCACGGCCGCCAGCACGACCCGATCGATGCGATAGGTCGGCGGCCGGTCCTCCTGCTGCAGCCCACAAAGCATCTGGGCCAAAATGGAGCCCCAGTCGTGGCCGACGACCGCCAGCCGCTGGCGCGGGGCCACCTGATCCAGAAAGTCACTCAGCATGCGGGCGATCGCCAGAATCGATGCGCCACCCGGATGGGGCAGTGCCGAATCCCCGTAGCCGGGCATGAACGGCACGAGACATCGATAACCCGCTCGAGAGGCCGCCTCGACCAGACTTTCAAACGTGCGAGGTGTGTCGGGAAAACCGTGGAGGAGCAGGAGTGATCGATCCCCGGTGCCGAAGTCGTAATAGGCCAGGGGCCCGGATCGGGTCGACCTGTGCTTCAGGGCGGAATTCCAAGGGTCGGACGTCGGGGGGCTCACGATAGGGCATCCGGTGGTTCAGGTTATGTTGACCGATGGACAATGCGTCGCAGCGGCTCGACGGGGTTGAGCGGCGGAGGCAGCGCGCCTGGCCTCGCAAGTGTGACCGACGGCGATCGGCCCACCTCTGTGCCGGCGCTTCCGCCGCCGGCTCAGAGGTGGCGCGGCGCTCACGCGCGCGCGAGCAGTCCGGCCGGGGCGTCGGGCGGCAGGTGCCCATCGAGTGGATCGCCGGGCCGGATCGGCGGCACGGGCCGCCCCTGTTGCTCATAGTAGCGCCGGGCCGCGGCCATCAATTCGGGAACCCCACTGCGGAGGTTTTCCCGAGCGGCGAGTTCACGTTCGGCCGGTGTGGCAAACCGTTCATCCCACTCGAGCAGGCGCGGGGTGATGACGCGATTCCACCACGACGGGAACATCGCGACAAACCCGGTGGCCAGATAGCCCCAAGGCGTACTCATTGCGCGCCCCATGTGGGCCATGGGCTGCAACTCGTATTCTTCGACCTGGGCGTCGGAGTGGTGGTGAGAATGGCGCGAGATGGCCGACACCAGCCAGTAGGTCATGCGGTGGGCATCATCCCAGGCATGACGCGGCTGGAAGGGTTGCGTCGGCACCCGGACCAAGCCCTGATGTTCGATGTAGTTGGCCACCTCCAGTCCGGTATGGGCCAGGATCCCGATGATGAGGAAAGCCAGCACCCCGGCAAGCCCGGCGGCATGGAAGAACATGGCGGCCACCAGCAGTTCGATGGCCCAGCCCTGCAACGCGCCGTTGCGCCAGCTCCACACCGGCTGACCCATCTTTTCGAGGCGTTTCTTTTCCAGCGCCCAGGTCATGCGGTACTGGCCAATCACCGAGCGCAACCGGAATTTCCAGAAGCTCTCGCCGCGGCGGGCCCAGGACGGATCGGCCGGCGTGCCGACGAGGTTGTGGTGTCCGTAGGGGTGGCGGATGGTGAAGTAGCTGAACATGCCGAACGCCGACCCGACGCGTGCGGCGATGACCGATTTGAGATCGTAAGTGCGATGACCCAGATTGTGCCCGATCACCACGCCGGCGATGGTCCCCGCACCGGCGGCAAGTGCCAGTCCACCCAGCAGCGTGCCGAAGTTGTCATGGGCTGCGTGCGCCGCGATCGCATCGAAGCCGGTCAGCGACTGGATCGCGGCACCGATGCCGAACAGGTCGACACCGTTGGGCAGGCCGAGCATCCATGCGAATGCGATGACCACGCTCATCAGCACCGGCTGGCTAAGGACTTCCATCCAGATCAGCAGATCGAGGTGGCGCCAGGTGCCTTCGTAGTGACGCGTGTCTTCGCCGAAAAACAGATCGCCCACGATTACATAGAGCGCCAGTGCCAGCGCGTAGATCAGCAGCCCAGAGCCGCCCACGATGAAAAGCGGAAGGGATAGACCCAGCAGAAGGGGAAACTGAAAGAACTTGACGTAGTCCCATACGGAACGAATGGCATTCATGTCGTCGTCTCCTCGAAAGTTCAGGTACCTCAGTCCTCTGCGGGACCGTCTCCCTAACATGGCATCGCCATACCGATCGTTCAATCAACTGCGACGATTGGTCGCATGCCGCCTTGCACCATGTTTCCGATCTGGCCCTGGTTTTTTGCCGTAACCCCTGTTCGTTGAAGGCGTTCCGGGGGGGCGCTGCCCAAGACGCTTGACGCGGGCATCCGCTATTCGCGCTGGCCTATGATGTGCGTTCGGCCGGGAGGATCTCTTGGGCCGCGCGTGCATGGAGGAGGCGTTTGTTGGGGGCGGCCGGTAAGCAGCGGAGGGGATGCGTGCCGCGCGGTGTCGTGCCTGCAATCCCCGGCGATGCCGACCCTCCGATTCTCAGGCATGCCGGGCCGACCATCTGCGAAAAAACATCCCCGGGAGCACACCGATGAGTCTCATTTTTCCGCCCGCGCCTGCCGTCACCATCCCGATCCGTTCGGGCGGGCTGTTTCCAGTCCGGCAGATCTATTGCGTGGGTCGCAACTATGCCGCGCATGCCCGCGAGATGGGCGGCGATCCCAAGCGCGAGCCGCCGTTTTTCTTCATGAAGCCGGCCTGGTCGGTCCTGCCGAGCGGCGCGGCGCTGGCCTATCCGCCTGAGACTGCGGACCTGCAGCCGGAGGTGGAGCTGGTGGTGGCGCTGGGCGCCGGGGGGCGAAGCATTCCCGAAGCCGAGGCAAGCGCCTGCATCTTCGGCTATGCCGTGGGCCTCGACATGACCCGGCGCGACCTGCAGCAGGCGGCCAAGGCGCACGGGCGGCCTTGGGATCTGGGCAAAAGCTTCGAGGGCGCCGCACCCATCGGCGCGGTGACCCCGGTTGCGGCATGCGGCCGCCTCGACGCCGGTCCGATCATCCTTCAGGTGAACGGCGCGCTGCGCCAGTCGGGCGATCTCGGTCAGATGATCTGGGCGGTGCCGCAGATCATCGCCGCCCTGTCGCACCTGGTCGCGCTGCATCCGGGCGATCTCATCTTCACCGGCACGCCGGCCGGCGTGGCTCCCGTGGTGCCCGGAGATCGGCTGGAGGCGCGCATCGCAGGCCTCGAGCCGCTCACGGTTCGTATCGCCTGAGCGCAGATCTCTGCGCCGTGCGCGCCGTGGCTGGCCATCCGACGGATCCGCAGCCGATCCGTTGGCAACACGCAGCCTGCGCCAAGGCAGGCCGACCCCAAGGCCGCGTGTCTGCGGTACCATAACCGGTCAACCGCTGGTGTGTGAGCGGGAAGGGCAGCGCGGGATGGCGTCGACATGATCTTGATGATCGACAACTACGATTCCTTCACCTACAACCTGGTCCAGTATCTGGGCGAGCTGGGTTGCGAGGTGGCGGTGCACCGCAACGACCAGATCACGCTGGAGCAGATCGCCGCGCTCGCGCCGAGCCACATCGTGATTTCCCCGGGTCCCTGCACGCCCAACGAGGCAGGCGTCTCGGTGCCGCTCATCCACCGCTTCGCCGGCCATATTCCGATCCTCGGCGTCTGTCTCGGGCATCAGAGCATCGGCCAGGCTTTTGGCGCCCACGTCGTCCATGCCAAGCGGCTGATGCACGGCAAGACCTCCGAGGTTTATCACACCGGACAGGGCGTGTTCCGTGGCCTGCCCAGCCCCTTCACGGCGACCCGCTACCATTCGCTGGTGGTCGATCCGGACAGTCTGCCGGCATGCCTCGAGGTGACTGCCTGGACGCTCGAGGCCGACGGCTCGCGCGAGGAAATCATGGGTCTCAGGCATCGCACGCTCGCGGTCGAAGGCGTGCAGTTCCATCCCGAGTCCATCCTCACGGAGCACGGTCACGACCTGCTGCGCAATTTCCTCGAAGCGCCGGCGCCGGCGCGCGCGGCCTGAGGGACGGCGATCGTGGACCTGCCCCAGGCCATCGCGCGGCTGATCGAGCGCGGCAATCTTGATGACGCCGAAATGACCAAGGTGATGCAGGCCATCATGTCCGGTCAGGCCACGCCGGCGCAGATCGGCGGCTTTCTCGTCGCCCTGCGCATGAAGGGCGAGACGGTGACCGAGATCGCAGCCGCAGCGCGGGTCATGCGCGAGCTGGCGACGCCGGTGCCGGTCGCCGATCCCACTTATCTGGTCGATACCTGCGGCACGGGCGGGGACGGTCGGGGGCTGTTCAACGTCTCGACGACAGCGGCCTTCGTGGTGGCAGCCGCCGGCGGACGGGTGGCCAAGCACGGCAACCGCTCGGTCTCGAGCCGCAGCGGCAGCGCGGATGTGCTGGAAGCTGCCGGGGTGCGGCTCGATCTGGCGCCGGAGGCGGTGGCGCATTGCATCGATGCGCTGGGCGTGGGCTTTCTGTTTGCGCCGGCCCATCACGGCGCCATGCGCCATGCCGTCGGTCCGCGCCGGGAACTGGGTGTGCGCACCCTGTTCAACCTGCTGGGACCGCTGACCAATCCGGCGCGGGCGCCGAATCAGCTTCTGGGCGTGTTCGATGCCGCCTGGGTGGAGCCCATGGCGCAGGTGTTGGGCGCGCTGGGCAGCCGTCATGTCATGGTGGTGCACGCCGAGGACGGACTCGATGAGATCAGCATCCACGC
Source organism: Candidatus Macondimonas sp. (assembly GCA_035325645.1). Lineage (GTDB taxonomy): Bacteria > Pseudomonadota > Gammaproteobacteria > UBA5335 > UBA5335 > Macondimonas. The sequence goes on from DAOKZK010000019.1 coordinate 37,201, forward strand.
GCCGACCCGGGTCGCCGAGTTGCGCGCGGGCGAGGTCGTCAACCACGTCCTGACGCCGGAGGATTTCGGCGTGCCGCGCCAGTCGCTGGACAGCCTCGAGATCGGCTCGCCCGATGACAGCCTGGCACTGATGCGCGAGGTATTGGGCGGCGCGGTGGGCGCGGCCCGGGACATCGTGCTCGTCAATGCGGCCGCGGCCTTGTACGTCGCCGGCCGGGCGGGGGATGTGCGCGCCGGCATGGCCTTGGCGGCGGAGGCGATCGACTCCGGCGAGGCGGGCCGGCGTCTGGACGCGCTGGCGCGGCGTTCGCAGGAGCTCGCGGCATGACGCAGCCTGAAGCGCAGGAAGACATCCTCGCCCGGATTCTGGCGCGCAAGCGGGAAGAGGTGGCCGATCGCAGCGCACGCGTGCCGCTCGGCGAGTTGCAGGCCCGCGTGCAGGACTGCGCGCCCGTGCGCGATTTCACGGCGGCCTTGCAGAGGCGCACCCTCCGCGGCGAGCCGGCCGTCATCGCCGAGATCAAGCGCGCATCCCCGAGTAAGGGCTTGCTGCGCGCCGACTTCGATCCGGCCGCGATTGCCCGCAGCTATGAGGCCGGCGGGGCGGCGTGTCTGTCGGTGCTGACCGATCGCGATTTCTTTCAGGGAGCAACGGCCTTTCTGCTCGCGGCGCGGGCGGCCTGCGCCCTGCCGGTCCTGCGCAAGGATTTCATGGTCGATCCCTACCAGATCTGGGAATCGCGCCAGATGGGCGCCGACTGCATCCTGCTCATCGTGGCGGCGCTGAGTGATGAGCAGTTGGTCGAACTGGAGGCGTTGGCGCGCTCGCTGGGATTGGCGGTGCTGGTCGAGGTGCACGATGCGGCCGAGCTGGAGCGTGCCCTGCGCCTGCCGGACTCTGTGCTGATCGGGATCAACAACCGCAACCTGCGCACCTTCGAGACCCGGCTCGAGACCACCTGGACGCTTATGCACGCCATCCCGGCCGGGCGGCTCATCGTCACCGAAAGCGGCATCCATACGCCGGCGGACGTGGCAGCCATGCGGGCCCGCGGCATACATGCCTTCCTGGTTGGGGAAGCCTTCATGCGCGCGCCGGACCCCGGCGTCCGCCTGCGGGAATTGTTCGATACGACGACTGCTCACAAGGAGCTGCCATGAAAGCTCGGGTCAAGTGGGTCGAGGAGGTGACTTTCCTCGGCGAGTCGGGAAGCGGCCATGCCGTCGTGATGGACGGTCCACCGGAGACAGGTGGCCGCAATCTGGGCGTGCGGCCCATGGAAATGCTGCTGATCGGCATGGGCGGCTGCGCCAGCTTCGACGTGGTGCAGATCCTGCGCAAGAGTCGGCAGCGCATCACCGATTGCGTGGCCGAACTCACAGCCGAACGGGCCGCGACCGACCCCAAGGTCTTCACCCGGATTCATATTTCCTTCATCGTCACCGGGCATGATCTGGGCGAGGCGCAGGTCAGTCGGGCCGTGTCGTTGTCCGCTGAGAAGTATTGTTCGGCCTCGATCATGCTGGGCAAGACAGCGGAGATTACCCACAGCTTCGAGATCCGGGCGGCAGCCGTCGCCTGAGCTTTGAGGTGAGACAGGGCAGGTTTCTTGCCCTATAATTCATCCCCCCCTGAAGCGATCCGGAGCCGGATTCTTCGGGTTTTTTTCTTCTGGCGCTTTCCGACCGGAACTCGGGGGAGGCGTGGGACTCTCCGGGTATCCCGTCCCGGATCTGGAGGATCTTGCATTGCTGCAACCGACCAACAAGATCAAGCTGCACGGCTTCAACAATCTGACCAAGTCGCTGAGCTTCAACATCTACGACGTCTGCTACGCCCGCACGGACGAGCAGACCGGGCGTTACATCCAGTACATCGACGAGGCCTACAACGCCGAGCGTCTGACCGGCATCCTTACCGATGTGGCCAACATCATCGGCGCCAACATCCTCAACATCGCCCGCCAGGATTACGATCCCCAGGGCGCCAGTGTGACCATGCTGATTTCGGAAGGCCCGGTCGATCCGGAGGAGTCCGACAACAGCGAGTCGCCCGGCCCCTTGCCGGAGACCGTACTGGCGCATCTGGACAAGAGCCACATCACGGTCCACACCTATCCGGAGAGCCACCCGCACAACAACGTCAGCACCTTCCGGGCGGACATCGATGTATCGACCTGCGGCGTGATCTCGCCGCTCAAGGCACTGAATTACCTGCTGCACAGCTTCGAGTCGGACATCGTGACCATCGACTATCGTGTGCGCGGCTTCACGCGTGACGTGCGCGGGCGCAAGCACTTCATCGATCATTCCATCAACTCGGTGCAGAACTACCTGACGCGCGACACGCTCTCCCGCTACCAGATGATGGATGTCAACGTCTATCAGGAAAACATCTTTCATACCAAGATGATCCTGCGCGATTTCCGTCTGGATGATTACCTGTTCGGGGAGACCGAGGCGGAACTCGATCCCAAGGAGCGCAAGGCCATCCGCAAGCAGCTGCGCCATGAGATGCTGGAGATCTTCTATGGCCGCAACATGCGCAAGGTGAACGAGTGGGGCGGCGAGCCCGAGGTCCAGCGTGCCCGCGGGCGGGGGTCTCAGAAGTAATAGGCGGTGCGGGTCATCACGCGGGACACGGCGTGCATGACCCAGCGCACGGGCGCTGGCAGGTTCCGCGCCCCGGCGCGGCGGGCGGTATCGCCGTGGTGGAATTCGTCGCGCTCCATCTGATCGAGGATGGCGCGGCTCTTGGCATCGGCGGACGGCAGACGGTCGAGGTGATCGCGGATATGAGCGATCACCTGATTCTCCGTTTCGACCACGAAGCCCAGGCTCCAGCGATCTCCTGCCAGACCCGCGACCGATCCGATGGCCAGTGACCCGAGATACCAGAGCGGCGCCAGCCGGCTCGGCCGGTCCTCGAGCTCCTCCAAGCGCCGTTGGCACCAGATGAGGTGTGCATGTTCCTCGCGGGCCGCTTGCCGCAGCGTGTCCGCGACCATGGAATCGCGACTGAACAGCGCCTGGCCCTGGTAAAGCGCTTGGGCGCTGATCTCGCCGGCGTGATTGATCCGCATGAGACGTGCCGCTTCGCGCTGCTCCTCGGCGGCGAGCACCGGCTCGGGAACGCCATCATCGGGATGGGCGCCGATGGGTTCGCGCGGGTCGGCCATGAGCGTGCGCATGGCCTGCTGGACATCCATCAGGATACGATCGGTCCAGCGATAATTTCGATTGTCCATGAAACCGAATCTAGCGGCGCCGGGCTGTCGAGGCAAGCCGCAGTCTCGACGGGCCCGATGTGGATCACGTTCGTGGCGGGCCACATGAACGGGCGGACCACGGTAGGATGGGCGCAGCGCTCCGGTCGAGGACAAGCATGTCATGAGCTTCTACCGCTATCACGTCTTTTTCTGCACCAACCTGCGCCCGCCCGATGCGCCGCGGCCGAGCTGCGGCGGCTGCGGCTCTGAAAAGTTGCGCGAACATGCCAAACGGCGCGTGGCCGAGCTCCATCTGGCCGGTCCCGGCCGGGTCCGCATCAACCAGGCGGGCTGCATGGAGCGCTGCGAGCAGGGTCCCGTCGTCGTGGTCTATCCGGATGAGGTTTGGTATCGCTGCCGTTCGACGGAGGACGTCGACGCCATCGTCGAACAACATCTCCAACAGGGCCGGCCCGTGGATCGACTGCGCCTGTGATCGTGTCTTGTCATCGGCGGCGGCAGGGGGTAAGATTTCGCCCCTTTACGGGGTTTC
>DAOKZK010000020.1:0-40544 GCA_035325645.1 Candidatus Macondimonas sp.
TCGAAGGCGTGAAATTCGTCACCACCCAGCTCGGCGCGCCCGACGCCCGCGGCCGTCGTCAGCCAGAAGTCGTGCCGGGCTCCGAGGAAGTCATCCCCGCCGACCAGGTCATCATGGCCTTCGGCTTCCGGCCCAGTCCGGCGGACTGGATGAGCGACTTCGGCATCGCACTCGAAAGTGACGGGCGCGTCCGGACACAGGGCCATGCCCACACCGGACAGACCAGCAACCCCAAGGTATTTGCCGGCGGGGACATGGTGCGTGGCTCCGATCTGGTGGTCACCGCCGTCTTCGAGGGCCGCGAAGCCGCCCAAGGCATCCTCGACCATCTGGGGGTGTGAAGGATGTCTTCTGCATGGGCCGTTGCACGCCCTCAAATCCCTCTCGATGAGCGCCTGATCTTCGCCGTCGATCTGCCGACGGTGGCCGAGGCGCGGCGCTTCATCGCCCGCCTCGAAGGCCAGGTGCGCTTTTTCAAGCTCGGGCTCGAGCTGTTCATGACCGGGGGGATCTTCGAGCTGGTGGATGATCTCTGCCGGCGTGACGCCCGTGTCTTCGTGGATCTCAAATTCTTCGACGTGCCGGCCACCGTCGGCCGCGCCGTGGCCCGGCTGGCCGAACGGGGCGCGACCTTCGCGACCGTGCATGGCAACCAGGGCATGATGGAAGCCGCGGCTGCCGCCAAGGGCGACCGGCTCAAGATCCTCGCCGTCACGGCGCTGACCAGTCTCGATCGCGGCGATCTCGACGATCTGGGATTTGCCTGCGATCTCGACGCGCTTGTCTTGTCCCGGGCACGCCGGGCGCTCGAGGCCGGCTGCGATGGCGTCGTGTCCTCGGGACTCGAAGTGGAACGCCTGCGCCGGGAGGTGGACGGCCGCCTGGTGGTCGTCACCCCGGGCATCCGTCCGCTCGACAATCGGGAAACGGACGACCAAAAGCGCATCGTCACACCCACCCAGGCGCTGCAGCAGGGCGCCGATTATCTCGTCGTCGGCCGGCCGATCCGTGACGCGGCGGACCCCGCGGCGGCTGCAGGTGCGATTCAGGCCGAGATCCGCCAGGCCCTCGCGGCACAGGCGGCATCATGACGGCACCGGCCCGTTCCGAACATCGCTTCCTGCGGGCGTTGGCCCGCCAGCCGGTCGACCGCACACCGGTCTGGATGATGCGTCAGGCCGGCCGCTATCTGCCCGAATATCGCGCCCTGCGCGAGCAGGCGGGGGATTTCATGACGCTCTGCCGCACGCCGGAGCTGGCCTGTGAGGTGACCTTGCAGCCGCTGCGCCGCTTCGCGCTGGACGCCGCCATCCTGTTCTCCGACATCCTCACCATTCCCGATGCCTTGGGGCTGGGCCTGCATTTCATCGAAGGCGAAGGGCCGCGCATCGAGCGCCCTTTGCGCAGCGCAGAGGCGATCCGCACGCTGCGCCGCCTCGAGACCGAGACGGATCTCGCCTACGTGCTGGATGCGGTGCGCCTGATCCGCCGCGAACTGAACGGGCGGGTGCCGCTCATCGGCTTCTCCGGCAGCCCCTGGACGCTGGCCTGCTACATGGTCGAGGGGGGCAGCCCCGGCGATTTTGCGCGCATCAAGACACTGATCTATGACGAGCCCGCCCTCGCCCATCATCTGCTGGAGCATCTCGCGGGCGCGGTCACCGATTATCTCAACGCCCAGATTCGCGCGGGCGCAGAGGCCGTGCAGATCTTCGATACCTGGGGCGGCGCGCTCAGCACGCCGGCCTTCGAGGCGTTCTCACGCCGGTATCTGCAGCGGGTCGTGGCCGGTTTGATTCGCGACCACGCGGGACAGACGGTTCCCGTCATCGTCTTCACCAAGGGCGGCGGCCTGTGGCTGGAATCTTTGGCCGCAACGGGCGCTGATGCGGTGGGGCTCGATTGGACCGCCGATCTCGGGGAGGCGCGGCGACAGGTGGGCGATCGGGTGGCGCTGCAGGGCAATCTCGATCCTGCCATCCTGCGGGCCCGGCCGGAGGTAATCCGCGAGGAGGTCCAGCGCGTCCTGGCATCCTATGGATCGGGCAGCGGGCATGTGATGAATCTGGGCCACGGCATCACGCCGGACATCCCGGTCGCGCATGCCGAGGCCTTCGTCGAGGCGGTCGTGGAGCTCAGCCCGGCGTATCACCGCTGAAAACGGCGGCGCAGCATCCTGTTGGATGACGCGGCGCGCTCCTCAGCCACCGTCCTGCGGTTCGCCTTCGTCCACCGCGCCCTCCTCGGGCGCGCATTTTCGATGACGCACATCCTCGCCAGAGACCAGATACACCACGTATTCACCCACGTGGCGGGCATGGTCCCCGATGCGCTCCAAGGCCTTGATGATCTGCGTCAACGTGATGACCTGCCCGACGTTGCGGGCGTCTTCCATGACATAGGTGGACAGCCGGCGCATCCCGGCCTGAAACTCGGCTTCCAGTTCGCGCTGACAACCCGCAACGCCCCGGGCCGCCAACAGATCGAGTCGGTCCAGCGCATCCATGGACCGCTCGAGAAGATCCAGCACCCGTCGGCCCATGGATTGCACGTCCCACATCAAGGCTTCGCCCGGATCGACCCGGATTCCCTCGAACAGCTGTAGCGCCAGCCGTGCCACCTTGTTGGCCTCATCGCCAACCCGCTCCAGCTCATTGACGGCCTTGGCAAACGCCATCACGATGCGCAGGTCGCGCGCGACCGGCGCACGGCGCGCGATCACGGAGATGAGCTCGTCGTCGATACTGACGTCGAGGCGGTTGACCTCCCATTCCCGACCGATGACCGAGCGGGCGAGCCGGACGTCCCGCTCCTGCAGAGCGGCGAGTGCATTGCGGGTCTGGTGGAGGGCGAGGCCACCCAGTTCGATCACGCGCAAGTGCACGTGGTTGAGTTCCCCGTCATAGCGCCGGACGGTATGGCCTTCCAGATTGTACTGACTCATGGAGATCCTCCACGGCCGATAGCCGCTGGCCCATTTCCGCTCAACCGAAGCGGCCCGTGATGTAGTCCTCGGTCAGCTTGTGCTGCGGATTGGTAAAGATCTGTTCGGTCGGGCCGACCTCGATGAGATCGCCCAGATGGAAATACGCGGTGCGCTGGGACACGCGCGCGGCCTGCTGCATGGAATGGGTGACGATGCAGATCGAGAAATGTTGGCGCAGTTCGTCGATCAGTTCCTCGATCTTGGCCGTGGAAATCGGATCGAGCGCCGAACAGGGCTCGTCCATCAGGATCACCTCGGGCTGAACCGCGATCGTGCGTGCGATGCACAGACGCTGCTGCTGGCCGCCCGACAGACCCGTGCCGGGCGTGTCCAAGCGGTCTTTCACTTCGTCCCACAGCCCGGCACGGCGCAGGCTGGACTCGACGATCTCGTCGAGTTGCGCCCGGGTACGGGCCAGACCATGGATACGCGGACCGAAGGCCACGTTTTCCCAGATCGACTTGGGAAACGGGTTGGGCTTCTGGAACACCATGCCGACCTGCGCCCGCAGGGGCACCACGTCGATGTCCCGGGTATTGATGTCGCGATCATCCAGCAGAATTTCGCCCGTCACTCGACAACCGTCGATGGTATCGTTCATGCGATTCAGGCAGCGCAGGAAGGTGCTCTTGCCGCAGCCAGAAGGCCCGATCATGGCCACGACCTCGTTACGGGCCACATCCAGATTGACGCCCTTGATGGCGTGCGCGGCGCCGTAGTAGACATGGATGTCGTTACAACGGATCCGCGGCTCGGCGACCCGCACCTCGCCGACCGTACGGCGCACTTCACGATCAACCGTGGCCCGCGATGCAGCCGTTCGATCGGGCGCAACGTAGCTCGTCTGCACCGATTTGTGTTCCAGATCACTTGTCGACGTGTTCATCGATCACTCTCCCGAGAGGGCGTGTAGTCTATCACCAGCGGCGTTCGAAGCGCCGCCGCAGGATCACGGCCAGCGCGTTCATGCTGAGCAAAAAGGCGAGCAGCACCATGATGGCGGCCGAGGTGCGCTCCGTGAATCCCATCTCGGGACTGTCGGCCCACAGATAGATCTGCACCGGCAAGGCGGTGGCGGGATCGAAGATCCCCTTGGGGATGTCGACGATGAAGGCCACCATGCCGATCATCAGCAATGGCGCCGTCTCGCCCAGCGCGCGCGCCATCCCGATGATCATGCCGGTCAGCATCCCCGGCATGGCCAGCGGCAGCACGTGATTGGTGACCGTCTGCAGCGGCGAGGCACCGACACCCAGCGCCGCCTCGCGGATCGAGGGCGGGACCGACTTCAAGGCGGCCCGGCTGGCGATGATGATGGTCGGCAGTGTCATCAGCGTCAGCACCAATCCGCCAACCAGCGGCGCTGAGCGCGGCAGCCCGAAGAAGTTGATGAACACCGCGAGGCCCAGCAGACCGAATACGATCGACGGAACCGCTGCGAGGTTGTTGATGTTGACCTCGATGATGCCGGTCAGACGGTTCTTGGGAGCAAATTCCTCGAGATACACCGCCGCGGCCACGCCCAAGGGGAAGGACAGCAGCATCGTCACCGCCAAAGTCAGGAAAGACCCGACCACCGCGCCCCAGATCCCGGCCTGCTCGGGCGAGCGCGAATCGCCCCTGGTCAGGAAATGCCAGTTAAATTTCTCCTCCAACCGGCCCTGCTCCACGAGGCGATCCATCCATACGAGCTGCTGGTCGCTGAAGGCACGCTCGGATTCGGGAAGGTCACGATCGATATGACCTTTCATCACCATGTCGACGGTGCTGCTGACGGGCGCCCAGACGGTCACGCGCTGGCCGAGCAAATCCGGATCCTGCAGCAGGCGCTCCCGCAGCACATCCTCAGCAGCGCCGCTTAAAAACCTGTAGAGCTGACGCGACTCTACGCGGTCCTGCACCTCGGGAAACAGCTCCTTGAGCCCTTCCCTCAGAACGGCGCCGTAATTGGCGACGCGGACCTGGGATGGGTCCGTGGCGTCGGCCACATCGAGCAAGGCGGGATCGAGCGTCACGTCAAGGCGCAGTTCGGTCTGCCAAAAGGCTGTGTAGCCCTTGCTCACGATGCTGACGAACAGCAAAACCAGGAAAATGAGCGCGATGACGATCGCCATCAAGCCATACCGTCGAAAACGCCGCTCGGCCGCCCTGCGGCGGGCGAGGCCCGTCTGAATGATCTCGACCGGCCGCAGGGCCGGCAGCATGGCCTTACTCATATTGCTCCCGGTATTTGTTGACCACACGCAAGGCGATCACGTTCAGCAACAGGGTCACCACGAACAGCACGAGCCCCAGCGCGAAGGCCGCGAGGGTCTTGGGGCTGTCGAATTCCTGGTCCCCGGTCAGCAGTGTCACGATCTGCACCGTCACCGTCGTGACCGATTCGAGTGGGTTGAAGCTTAGGTTGGCGGTGAGCCCGGCGGCCATGACCACGATCATGGTCTCGCCGATGGCGCGGGAAATGGCCAGCATGATGCTGCCGACGATGCCCGGCAGCGCCGCCGGCAGGACCACCCTGCGGATGGTTTCTGAAGGCGTGGCACCCAGCGCATAAGCCCCGTCGCGGAGCGACTGGGGTACGGCGTTGATGACGTCATCGGACAGGGATGAGATGAAAGGGATGATCATCACGCCCATCACCAGGCCGGCTGCCAGTGCGCTTTCGGATGAGACGTCAAGGCCCAACTGCAGCCCCCACGAGCGAATCAGCGGCGCCACCACCAGTACTGCGAAAACGCCGTAGACGACGGTCGGGATGCCCGCCAATACTTCCAGCAGGGGCTTGGCCACCGAGCGGACAGGCGGGCTCGCGTATTCGGAGAGATAGATCGCCGAGAACAGACCGATCGGCACGGCGACCGCCATGGCGATCGCCGAGATCAATGCCGTGCCGACGAACACCGGAATCGCTCCGAAGGCACCGGACGATCCGGCCTGATCGGCACGCATCGCCATCTGGGGGCTCCATTGCGTCCCGAACAGAAATTCTGTCACCGGAATCATCCGGAAAAAGAGGATCGATTCGAACAGAACCGAGAGCACGATGCCCAGGGTGGTCAGGATCGCCACGCTTGCCGCGGCCATCATGATGATCTGGACGGTGCGCTCCACGGCATTGCGCGCGCGCTGCTGCGGATGGATGCGCGTGAGCGTGAATACAGCGCCGAGCATGGCCAGAACGAGCGCAATGACCGCCAGTGCCGCGTTGCCGATGAGCTGCAGCCGATCCCAATGCGCCGCCGCCGCGACGATGGCAGGATCCGCACTGTCCCCGGACACCAGACCCAAGCGCACATTCCGGATATCGTTAAGCAAGAGATTGATGCGCCCGGCGTCCCCACCGTGCAGGGATTCGGGGATCTGGCTGACCACGAGATGGGCGATGATGGCGCCGTCAAATGCTGTCCAGGCGATCAACACCAGCAGAGCCGGCAATGCGCACCACAATGCCGCGTACAAGCCGTAGTAGGCCGGCAGGGAATGCAGCTTGCGCAGCTCCCCGTCCACCAGTCCAAAGGCACGGCGCCGCCCGAGCTGATAGGTGATCACTCCCAAGGCGACGAGAAGAAGACTCGAGATCAGGGGATTCATGCGTTATTCCGCACTGGGAGGAGGCCGGCCTCGACGCCGGCCTCCAAGCCTTGGTTTACTTCAGGGTGGTCAACTTCTTGGCCACATCGGCGACCTTCTTGCGCTCGTCGTCGGGCAGCGCAATCAGGCCGCGGTCGGTGAGGTAGCCATCGGGCCCGAAAGCCTTCTCGCTGGTGAACTCGGCCAGAAATTCAGGAATCCCCGGAATCACACCGACGTGCGCCTTCTTCACATAGAAGAACAGCGGGCGCGACAGGGGATAGGCACCGCCCGAGATGGACTCGAAGCTCGGCCGTGAACCGTTGATGATGGCCGGCTTCACGGTGGCGAGATTCTCCTCGAGGAAGCTATAGCCGAAGATGCCGTAGGCATCCTTGTTGGCGCCGAGCTTCTGGACGATGAGGTTGTCGTTTTCGCCGGCCTCGATGAAGGCGCCGTCTTCACGCATGGTGCCGCAGGCAGCCTTGTATGCCTTCTCGTCCTTTTCCTTCATTTCCTTCAGCAAGGGGAAGCCCTTGCAGCCGCCTTCCATGCCCAGCTCCACCAGAGCGTCGCGCGTGCCGGAGGTCGGCGGCGGACCCAGGACTTCGATCTTCTGCTTGGGCAGACTGGCGTCGATGTCGCTCCACATCTTGTAGGGGTTGGGCACCAGCTTGTCGCCGCTCTTGGGATCCGGCACGTTCTTGGCCAGCGCCAGATAGAGCTGCTTGAGATCGATTTCGAGGACCTTGGAGGCCTTGCTGTTGGCCAGCACGATGCCGTCATAGCCGACCTTGATCTCGACGATGTCCTTCACGCCGTTCTTGGCGCAGTCTTCCTTCTCGGAGGATTTGATGGCGCGCGAGGCATTGGAAATATCGGGATGCTGCACGCCCACGCCGCCGCAGAACAGCTTGAAGCCGCCGCCGGTGCCGGTCGATTCGACCTTCGGGGTCTTGAACTGCCCGGTCTTGCCGAACTGTTCGGCCACCACCGTGGAAAACGGGTAAACCGTCGAGGATCCGACGATGCTGATGTAGTCCCGCGCCTGGGCAGCCAGGGGCGCGGCCAGCAAACTCGCGGCGGCCAAGGCCAGATGACCGATCTTCTTCTGCATGAAACATCCTCTCGCTACAGGTTCAGGGGGTACCATCCGGGATTGGCGTTCCGGCGATGCGGAGCCGACCATGGGGCGCGGATGGGAGCTGCGGCGCACTATAAGGGGCGCGCGGACTGTCAGTCATCAAACCTTATGGCAGTTTCGTGACGGTTTGATGTCATCCACAGCCAGCCGTCGGATGCCGGCGACATAGGCGGCGATGTCGCATTTGCGCTCCAGACCCGCGGCGTTCATGTAGCGCACGGTCCCGAAAATCGGCCGCTCGGGCCACGGGCGGTCATGCAGCCCGAATAACCATCCGACATTGGCATAGCTGTTCGGTGACAGCCCGTCCAGAAAATAGCGGTTATTGAGGTACAGGCAGCGCGCGTGTGCCGTCTGTGCATCGGGCGACCACTCGAGGATCTTCTTGCCCCAGTACATGCGCAAGTGATTGTGCATGTAGCCGGTGAGCCGCGCCTCGGTCATGGCCGCGTTCCAGTAAGGGTCGTGCGTCGTCGCCGCCTCCAGTTGCGTGAGATCGTAGACATGGGGCCGTGGATCGCCGGCGTGGCGCGCCAAGCTCTCCCGCGCCCAGGCCGGAATGCCTTCATAGCGATCCCAAGCGGGATGACGCAGGGTGAAATTGTGGGCGAGTTCCCGCCGCACGATCAGCTCATCCAGAAAGGCATCACGGTCGGCGCTCGCCGTCCCCGGCCGCGCTGCGACGGTGGCCGCGATCCGCTGGGCCGAGATCTGGCCATACTGCAGGTAAGGCGACAGGTGCGACACCGCAGCCGCTTCCGGATGACGTCGCCTCACCGCGTAGCCGTCCAGCGCCGTGCGCATGAAACGATCCAGGGCGCGCTCGGCGTTCGTATGGCCACCGGCGAAGAAACGCGTCACAGGGCCGGGCGTCCGGTCGGCGTCGATGCCCTGGCACAGGCCGTCGAGATCATGGAGCGACTCACCCGCGAGCGAGGGCGGATCGGCGCTCTGAACGGGCGCTTCGGTCGCGACCTCGAGGTGCTCGGTCAAGTGCCGCATGATCCGCGGTCGCAGGGTTCTGGCCGCCACCTCGACGCGCTCACTCGCCGTGTCGGCCGGCACCACCAGTTCGGTCTCCACCTGCCAGACGGCGCAGGAGGCAGACGCCGCGACGGTCGTCCGCCAGGCCACGAGGGGCGGCAGATAGGCGCGATCGCAAACGATGCCGGCGGCCTGCTGCGCGAGGTCGAGGACCACCGGAACAGGCTCGCCCCGACGAACGAGGAGCGGAATCCCGGCCGCGGCCAAGGCCTGCTCGGTTTCGACGAGCCCCTCCAGCATGAAGCGGAAATGTCGCAGGGTGGCCTCGGGATAGCGACGCAGCAGCGCGAACACCACGACCACCGGCAGCCCCAGCCGCTGCCCTTGGCCGCAGGCGAATTGCAGAGCCGGGTTGTCCTGTGCCCGCTGCGCCTGCTGCATCCAATAGAGCACGAAGCGACCCGGCCGCCAGGGGCGGTCGTTGAGCCGTCGGACGCGATCGGGATGGATGAAAGTCGCGGGCTCGGCCGGCGAATTCATGGGCGTGTGGGGTCGGCCGGATAGAAGCGCTGGTTCATGCGCGAAACGAACGCGACCAGATTGTCGTGGCCCGCCACCGACTCCTTGACCGGCGAATCGACCGGAAAAGCCAGGACGCCGGCCAGAAAGGCATGCGCCACCGCGTCCACGGTGCGCGGCTGATCGCCCAGGAAATACGCCCGGTTCCCCAGCAGCGCGGCGAGTGCGTCCACATCCTCGATGCCCAGGGCGTCGATCTCGGGTGGCTCGTGGCGCCCCATGCCATGCCCCCGCAAGTCTCGCCTCAACTGGCGCTGCACCAGCAACGGCACCAGCGTCCGCAGGGGTTGCGGCATGGCGGCGAAGAACACCTGCCGCGACATCGACCAACCCTGCGGGTCGATCCAGCGGCCGTGGAGCACCACCCAGTAGAAATGCTCCTCCAGCATGCGGATCACGGCCAGCGCCAAGGCCCGTTGCGGCGCGGGCAGACCTGCATCCGGATCGACGCCGTAGTGCTCGGTGAGATACCCCAGGATCAGGTGCGAATCAGCGACCCGGACCCCGTTGTCCTCGATGTAGGGAAGCTTCCCCTTGGGCGCCTTGCGCGGATCACCGGCCATCACCTGATACGGCAGCGCCGTCATGCGCAGCCAGGTTTCCACCTTCATGCAGAAAGGACTTGCGCTCGGCAGGCCGTAGGCGGGTGGAAACTGGTAGAGCCGGATCATGTGTTTTCCCCCGGGCATCGGTCGTCACCGCCTTATAGCCCAATCCACCCGCCCCGGCCAGATCGCCATAAAAAAGTCCCGGCCGAAGCCGGGACAGGAGCCCACGAACGTCATGAAGCAAGCGGAGGGTCTGGGTGGTAGCGAGTCGCTCCTAGGCCGGTGCGCGCAGTTCGGCGGATTCCAGCACCTCGCCCTGAGCGGCCGCGACGTGAATGCGCGCGTAGCCGTACAGACCGGCCGCCATGGCCAGATAGGCCAGCGCGGCGGCGGGATTGTGCCCCAGGCCGATGGATTCGCTGTGCATGAAGCCCACGAAGGTCATGACCGCGCCGGCCAGCGCGAAGCCGGCGGCGTGTGGATAGGCGCGATCGATGATGCAGGCCACGACCGCAGCCAGGATGAGACTGGTCAGGATCGCGCCGCTGCCGAGCAGTTCCAGACCGTGATAGAGCACCCCGGTGCCGGCGAGCTTGTCGATGCCCACCGCTGCGGCGCTGGTCCCCGCCGCGCCCAATGCGTTGTCGATCATCAGCTTGCCCCAGCCGGCGACCTGCGGGATCAGGGCCAGCACGACCGCCGGCGCGTGACTCTTCGGCACCTCCTGGAAGGCCTGGGCGCCGATCAGCATGCCGATGTAGAGCAGGATGGGCGAGATCGCCACCACCGGGATCAGCGCCATCAGCACGGCGATGATGCCGAACCAGGACAGGATGAGCACCATCACGCCGGTGGCCGCCGAGTAGCCGATGCGCCCACCGATGGCCTTCCAGCCGGGGTGGCCGATGTAGACGGCGTTGATGAAGGGATTGCCGAGCAGGCAACCGATCAGGCTGACCACGCCGTCGACGGGGCCTGCTGGAGGACGTCAACGCCCGCATCCACATCATCCGCCGGCTCGATTTCACGGATCGGGAGCGCGTCGCGCTGACCTATGCCGAACATCACCGCATCGCCGAACTGCTGCTGGCCGGGGATCTCGCCGCCGCGCGCGAGGTGATGGCAGCACACATCCGCTACAGCCAAGCGTTTGCCCGCACCCTGACGCTGCGCCGGCTCGCCGACCTGCGCCGCGCCGCCCCCGGCACAGCTCTGCGCGGCTAGCGGCCGGCGCCCTACAGTTCGACGCGGTTCAGCCGCAGGGCATTGCCGATGACGGACACCGAGGACAGGCTCATGGCGCCGCCGCCAGCATGGGCGAGAGCAGCACGCGGAAAAACGGATACAGCAGGCCCGCCGCGATGGGCACGCCGAGACTGTTGTAGGCAAAGGCGAAAAACAGGTTCCGGCGGATGCTGTGCACCGTCGCCCGCGACAGCCGCCGGGCGCGGACGATCCCGGTCAGATCGCCTGCACCAAGGTCACCCCGGCGCTTGCCATGGCCGCGCCCGTTTGCTCCATCCGAATCGCCGATCTCCCCGCCAAACGCCTTGGCCGTCGCCGAGCCGTGCGGCCGCGCTCTGGGACCAGCGGTGTGCCCGGCACTTGACCTGTGCCCCGCCTCGAACCTTACGCTGTCGCCCGGCAACGAACAGGACCCAGGCCCGATGACGGAACAGACAGGACGACTCTCGCGGCGCGCGCTGCTGCAATGGTGCGGCGCTCTCGGTTTGGGCCTGGCCTTGAGTCCGTCGCGCGCGCTACAGGCCGCCGCGATGCGCGCGACCGGGTCCGGCGCGCCTGAGGACCCGCTCGATCTGCACGTCGGCAGGCAGCAGCGGGCGATCGGCGGCCGCAGTGCCACGACAGTGACGCTCAACGACCAGCTTCCCGGCCCCCTGATCCGGCTGCGCGAAGGCCAGGAGTTCGTCGCCCGCGTGCACAACCATCTGGACGAGCCCACCTCCATCCATTGGCACGGCCTGCTGCTGCCGGCCGGAATGGACGGGGTGCCGGGGGTCAGCTTCGCCGGCATCGGACCCGGGACCACCTTCACCTACCGGTTTCCCATCCGCCAGCACGGCACATACTGGTATCACAGCCACAGCGGCATGCAGGAGCAGCAGGGCCACTATGGGGCGCTCATCATCGATCCGGCAGAGCCCGATGCGGTCGCATCCGACCGAGAGCATGTCGTGATCCTCTCGGACTTCCTGCATACCGATCCTCACCGCATGATGACCCGCCTGAAACAGCAGAGCGATGCCGACAATTTCCAGAAACCGACCCTGATGAGCCTGGTCGATGAAGCCCGGCAAAGCGCCTGGCGCGCAGCCATTCGCAATCGGCTCGACTGGGCGGCCATGCGCATGAACCCGAGCGACATCGCCGACATCACCGGGCACAGCTACACCTATCTGCTGAACGGGCAACCGTCCGATGCGCCGTGGGAAGGACGATTCTCGCCCGGCGAGCGGGTGCGGCTGCGGATCATCAACGCCGCCAGCATGAGCTACTTCAATGTGCGCATCCCTGACCTGCCCATGACCGTGGTGCAGGCGGACGGTCAGGACGTGGCGCCGGTGACCGTGGACGAACTGCAGATCGCCGTGGCCGAAACCTATGACGTCATCGTGACCCCTGAGGCGGATCGCGCCTACACGCTGTTTGCCGAGTCCATGGATCGCAGCGGCTCGGCCTGCGGCTTTCTGAATCCTCGACCGGGGCAGCGCGCCGAGGTGCCGGCCCTGCGCAGGCCGCCGCGCCGCACCATGGTCGACATGGGCATGGCCGCACACGCGGGGCACGGCGCCTCATCCACCGGCGCCAAGGATCACGCCGCGCATAAGCCGGACCCGGCCGACGCACACGCCGTGCATGTTGCTGACGTCGCCGCCCACGCGCATCACGCCGCAGGCGCCGCGCCACCCACGCCCGACAGCGGTCCGGGCCCGATCGTGGCGCGTCACGGCCCCGACACGCACGGCCCGGGCAACACCAGCGTCGCCGAGGTGCAGCGCAACCGGCTGGCCGAGCCGGGCACGGGCCTGGCCGATGTGGGCCATCGCGTGCTGGTCTATACCGATCTCAGGCGTCTCGCGCATGATTTCGACGATCGCCCGCCGGCCCGCGAAATCGAATTGCATTTGACCGGTCATATGTCGCGCTACCTGTGGTCCTTCGACGGCCGCAAGTTCTCGGAGGCCCCGGAACCGATTCCGTTCCGGTACGGCGAGCGCCTGCGGCTGGTGCTGGTCAACGACACCATGATGGAACACCCCATCCACCTGCACGGCATGTGGCTCGAACTCGAAAACGGCCAAGGCCGACACCTCCCGCGCAAGCACACCGTCAGCGTCAAGCCCGCCGAACGGCTCTCGGCGCTCATCACCGCCGACGCGCCAGGCGATTGGGCCTTCCATTGTCATCTGCTCTATCACATGGATCTGGGCATGTTCCGCATCGTGCGGGTCGGCTGAGGAAGTCGACATGGTGTTGCAATCAGAGCGCCGGATCTCGCTCGGACTGACGGCGGTGCTGCTCGGCGCGGCCCGCCTGGCCGCGGCGGATCCGGCATCGCCGCACGATCCCGGCCACCTGCCGGCGCCCATCGAGGACGATGCGATCTACCACCGCCTGCTCATCGATCAGCTCGAATACCGCGCCGGCGAAGCAGAGACCTTGGCCTGGGACGTCCTCGGCTGGGTCGGCGGTGACCATCGGCGGCTGTGGCTGGAAAGCGAGGGGCAGCATCGCACCCGGGACGATCAAACCGAGATCGGTCGATTCGACGTCTATTACGGCCGGCTCGTCGCGCCCTACTGGGATCTGCTGGGCGGCGTCGGCTACCAGCGTCATGCGGGCGTGGAGGACAGCGCGGAGCGGCTGGCGGCCGTGGCTGCCCTGCACGGTCTTTTGCCCTATCGACTGGAGATTGACGCCACGCTGCGCCTGGATGAGGACGGCCATCTGACGACGCGCCTGGAAGCCGAATCCGAGCTGCTGGTCACCCAGCGCCTGATCCTGCAACCGCGCCTGGAACTCGGTGCCGCCGCGCGCGAGGATCGCGCGTTCGAACGCGACGCCGGGTTCACCAGCGCCACGGCAGGGCTGCGCCTGCGCTATGAAATCGACCGGCGGTTCGCTCCGTATCTCGGCTGGTCCTGGACCCGCAAGCTGGCCGGCACCGCGGACCGGGCGCGCGAGGGCGGCGCGGACGTGCGCGAATCGACGCTGGTCGCAGGCCTGCGAGTCTGGTTCTGAATCCCGTCGCATTCAGGCGATATGCTCTGGGACATCCTGACTCATCCCGGATGTGACTGCGCATGGATCAGCCGTCCCCTCCAAACCCGACCGCATCCGGCTTGAGCACGGCCGAAGCCGCGCGCCGCCTCGCGGTGGTCGGACCCAACCGGATTGCGTCCGAGCCTCCTCCGTCACCCTGGCGGCTGCTGTGGGCGCAGTTCAACAGCCCTGTCATCGGCCTGCTGGCCGGCGCCGCCGTCGTCTCCGGCGCGCTGGGTCAATGGGTCGATGCCCTGGCCATCGGCGCGATCGTGATCGTGAACGGATTGATCGGCTTTTTCCTCGACTATCGCGCCGAGAATGCCCTGCGGGCGTTGCGGGACATGACCGCGCCGCATGCCCGCGTCCGACGCGACGGACATGTTCGGGAGATCCCGGCGGCTGAGGTGGTTCCCGGCGACCTGCTGGTCCTGGAAGCCGGCGATGTGGTCGCCGCCGATGCCCGGCTCATCACGGCGCATGACCTGAGCGTCAACGAAGCGGCGCTCACCGGCGAGAGCCTGCCGGTGGACAAGTCCGCCCACCCGGTTGCCGCCGATGCGCCTCTGGCGGAACGGCTCGACACCGTGTTCATGGGCACCGCCGTGAGTACCGGCAGCGCCCTGGCCGAGGCGACCACAACCGGCATGGATACGGAGCTGGGCCGGATCGCGCATTTGCTGACCACGACCCAGGAACAGGCCACACCGCTGCAGACCCGCCTTGCGCGGGTGAGCCGGACCCTGCTTGCGCTCTGCCTGACCATTGTCGCCGTGGTGGCACTGCTGGGCTGGCTTCGCGGCCAGCCGGCTTTCGAGGTGTTCATGGCGGCGGTGTCGCTGGCGGTGGCGGCGGTTCCCGAGGGGCTACCGGCCGTCGTGACCATCGCGCTCGCCCTGGGCGTCCAGCGCATGGCCGCCCGGCATGTGCTGGTGCGTCGCCTGTCCGCGGTCGAGACCCTGGGCTGCGCCACGGTCATCTGCACCGACAAGACCGGCACGCTGACCACCGGTGTGATGGCGGTACGCGAGCTGTGGGGGCCGGACCACGGGCAACTGCTGGAGGCCGCTGCGTCGGTGTGCGACGCCGAGCTCGCCGCGGCCGGGCGTGGCGGCATCGGCGATCCCACCGAGATTGCCATCCTCGCCGCGGCGGCCGAGCACGGCATCCACCGGGAAGCCGTCGAACGGGCGCAGCCCCGAACGGTGGTTCATCCCTTCGACGCCGACCGCAAACGGATGTCGATCGGCCGCGCGGATGGCACGCTCTATGTGAAGGGTGCTTACGACAGCCTGCTGCCGCTGTGCCGCAGCGTGCCGGCGGGCATCGCGCAGGCCCATGACGACATGGCCAGCCGCGGCCTGCGCGTGCTTGCGGTGGCAACGGGCACGGGCACGGAGGAACGGGATCTCACCCTGCTGGGGCTCATCGGCATTGCCGACCCGCCGCGTCCCGAGGCCATCGCTGCCGTGGCCGCTGCCCAGCGCGCTGGTATCCGCACGGTCATGATCACGGGCGACCATGCGGTCACCGCCCAGGCCATCGCCCGGGAACTCGGGATCACGCGCCCCGGCGAGGCCGCGGAAGGCTATGTTCATGCCCGCGCCACGCCGCAAGACAAGCTGGACATCGTGCGGGCCTGGAAAAAACGAGGTGCCATCGTGGCCATGACCGGAGACGGCGTCAATGACGCCCCGGCCCTGCGCGAGGCGCACATCGGCATCGCCATGGGCAAAAGCGGCACCGAGGTGACCCGCGAAGCGGCTGACATCATCCTCACTGACGACAATTTCGCCAGCATCGTCGCCGCCGTCCAAGAAGGCCGCGGCATCTACGACAACATCCGCAAGGCGCTGGTGTACCTCTTGGCCGGCAATGCCGGGGAGCTGTTGGTCATGTTCATCGCGGCGCTGATCGGCCTGCCGCTGCCGCTGCTGCCATTGCATCTACTCTGGATCAATCTGGTGACCGATGGGCTGCCGGCGCTGACCCTGGCCATGGATCCCATCGATAGCGATGCGCTAGAGAGACCGCCACGCCCACCCGATGAACCCATGCTCGGCCGCTCCCAGTGGCTGAGCGTGGCATTCACCGCCGCCCTGCAGGCCAGCGTCACCTTGGGCGTGTTCGCTTGGGCATTGGCCAGCCGCGATCTGGGAGAGGCACGCAACCTGGCGTTTTCCACCCTTGTGCTGAGTGAACTTTTCCGCGCCCTCGCAGCGCGCAGCCCGAACCGATTGTTTGTGGAGGTTGGGGTATTCACCAATCCGCGCCTGCTGGGCGTCGTGGTCCTGTCGGCGCTGATCCAGATCGGCATCCATCACCTTCCCGCCACGCAGACCATTTTCCAGATCAGCGCGCTCAGCCTGGCCGACTGCGGCCTCGTCCTGGCGCTGAGCCTGTTGCCGGTCGTGATCCTGGAATTCTCCAAGCTGCTGTGGCGTGGATCCGGCATCGGTGTATCGTCTCGCCCGCAACCGTGGGGCCGGGGATCTCGATAACGCAGGTCAGCCCCCCATGGCCGTGCCGTTGAAGAGCCGTCGACGAACTCCCTGCGGATCGCTATCGATGCGGCGCACAAAGCCATTACCATGGCCGTGCGGCAAAGCGAAAATCCCCGCGGGAGCGTCCTCATGCTCGATGAGTTCATCCACGAACCGCGTGTCGCCTATTTCTCCATGGAGATCGCGCTGCGCAATGAGATGCCGACCTATGCCGGCGGCCTGGGCGTGCTCGCCGGCGACACGGTGCGTGCGGCGGCCGATCTGGGGTTGCCCTTGGTTGCGGTCAGTCTGGTCAGCCGGGCAGGTTATTTTCGACAGGAAATCGATGCCCAGGGACGACAGATCGAACGGCCGGCATCCTGGGACCCGGCTGCGTTCGCCCGGCCGCTCGATGCCAAGATCGCAGTGTCGATCGATGATCAAACCGTCTGGATCGGCGCCTGGCTTTACGTCCTCGAAGGCCATATGGGCGGCCGCCAGCCCGTCCTTTTGCTGGACACGGACCTGGCCGAAAACACGCCCGAGAACCGCACCATCACGCATTTCCTCTACGGTGGTGACGAGGCTTACCGGCTCAAGCAGGAAATCGTGCTCGGTATCGGCGGGATCCGCATGCTGCAGGCGCTCGGCTTCGAGATCCGCCAATACCACATGAATGAGGGACATTCGGCGTTCCTGGGCGTGGAATTGCTCCGTCGCCACAGTTATCCGCCGGAGGACCTGCGCCCCGGAGAATCCCCCTACGACCTTCCGCGCGTGCGCGAGCAATGCAACTTCACCACCCATACTCCGGTTGACGCGGGCCATGACCGCTTCGACTACGACATGGTGGCTCGCATCCTCGATCGCCCCATCGAGCTTGCCACCCTCAAACGTCTGGCGGGTGAGGACAAGCTCAACATGACCCGCCTGGCGCTCAACCTCAGCGAGTATGTGAACGGGGTCGCCGAACGGCATGCCGAGGTGTCCCGGCGGCTCTTCCCCGGCTACCACGTTCACGCGATCACCAATGGGGTGCACCCCTTCACCTGGGCCAGTGCACCCTTCCGGGCACTCTATGACCGCTATCTGCCGGGCTGGTGTCACGAGCCCGAGCGGCTGGTGCGCGCCGATTGCTGCCTGCCTGCCGAGGCGATCTGGAACGCCCATAGTCAGGCCAAACTCGCCCTGCTCGAACAAGTCCGGGTTCGAACGGGTGTGACGCTGGATCCTCTACGCCCGGTGATCGGATTCGCGCGGCGCATGACGGCGTACAAGCGGCCTGATCTGCTCTTCAGCGACATCGAACGCCTGAAAGCCATTGCACGCCGATATCCGTTCCAGATCGTGCTGGGCGGCAAGGCCCATCCGCGCGATGGGGACGGCAAGCGCTTGATCGAGCAGCTTCATCAACATGCGCGGACCCTGGCCGACACGCTGCCGATCGCGTATCTCCCGGAATACGACCTGGATACGGCGCGGCTGCTGACCGCCGGTGCCGACGTCTGGCTCAACACGCCGCTGCGTCCGCTGGAGGCCTCGGGAACGAGCGGCATGAAGGCCGCCTTCAACGGCGTCCCATCACTGAGCATTCTGGACGGCTGGTGGATCGAGGGCTGCATCGAGGGCATCACCGGGTGGGCGATCGGCGATCATGCGGATACAGCCGATGGCGATGCCCCGGCGCTGTACGACAAGCTCGAGCACACCGTCCTGCCGCTGTTCCATGAGGGCGGCCAAGCGGCCTGGATTCCTCTGATGCGCGGCGCGATCAGCAAGAACGCCAGCTACTTCAACAGCCACCGCATGATGCGCCGCTACGCCACCGAAGCCTATATCGGCTGACCGCGATCCAGAGCACTGGCAGGCGGGCGCGCATGAACTGCCTGCCTGATACGCGGGGTCCGTGGCAAACGCGAAGCCCAATGGATTCAGCGGTCGGTGCGGATCAACAAGGCATCGAAGCCATTGGCTTTGAGACGATCCTGTGCGGACTGCACCTGCTGCAGGTCGGTCAAGGGACCGATCCGCACCCGTTGCCAGGTTTGTCCATTGGCCAGTGTGGCCTGTTCGATTCGACCTTCCAGCCCCAGCAGCGCCAAGCTGGCCTTGACGCGGTCGGCGTCCTCGAACGTGCGGTAAGAACCCACCTGGAGGATGTAGCGCCCCGGAGCTGCGGGAGCCGGCGTCGTGGACGGCGGCACCGTCGATGCCGGGCTGGGCGGCTTGGCCTTCTCGGGCATCGGGACGATCTGCTCGCCTTCCTTCAAAAGCTCGTAGAACTCATACCGGTCCGACTCCGGCTGCGCCGGCACGACTGGCGCGGACGAAGGGGACGACGCGCCCGGCGCCGGGCCCGCGGGAGCCGGCGCCTTGCCAGACGGTTCCGTGGCCATGATGGGCCGCGACGGGTGATTCTGGCTGATGTAGAACACGGCTGCGCCCGCCACACCCAAGGCCAGCCCCAGCAGCAACCAGGCCCAGCCCGGCAAGCTCATGCGCGCGGCTTGGCGCGACGATCGCCGCCGGTTTCGCACCGGCCGTCGCGATGGCTGAGGGGAGCGCGAACCGCCAGCCATCCTTACATCCGTTCAGGCGCCGACACGCCCAGCAGATCGAGTCCGTTGCGCAACACCTGGCGCGCGGCGGCGATCAGGCATAGACGCGCGTTGCGCAGCCCGGCATCGGGCACGAGGAAGGTCTGGGCGTTGTAATAGGCATGAAACTCCTGCGCGAGATCGCGCAGGTAATGGGCGATGTGGTGCGGCGCGTATTGGCGCGCGGCCGCCTCGATCGTCTCGGGGTAGCGCGACAGCGCCACCAGCAGCGCCGTTTCGTGCGGGCTGTCCAGTTGCGCAAGGTCAGCAGCCTTGGGATCAAACGATTCGCCGCGCTCTGCGAGCTGGCCGAACACGCTGCACACGCGGGCATGGGCGTACTGCACGTAGTAGACCGGGTTGTCGGCACTCTGCGACTTGGCGAGTTCCAGATCGAAGTCCAGATGCTGCTCGTGCGAGCGCAATACATAGAAAAACCGCGCCGCGTCGTTGCCGACCTCGGCGCGCAGCTCGCGCAGGGTCACGAACTCGCCGGCCCGCGTGGACATGGACACCTTTTCCTTGCCGCGGTAGAGGATGGCAAACTGAATGAGCAGCACGGTGAGCCGGTCGGCATCCTCGCCCAGGGCCGTGAGGGCGGCCTTCACCCGCGGCACGTAGCCGTGATGATCCGCGCCCCAGATGTCGATGAGACGATCGAAGCCGCGCCGGTATTTGTCGAGGTGATAGGCAATGTCGGAGGCGAAATAGGTGGGCGCGCCGTTCTCGCGCACCACGACGCGATCCTTCTCATCGCCGAATTCGGTGGCGCGGAACCACAGGGCGCCATCGCGCATTTCGGTGTGACGGCTTTCGCGCAGCGTATGCAGCGTCCCTTCCAGCGCGCCGCTCATGGCGAGGCTGCGCTCGGAATACCAGCGATCGTAGGTGACGCCGAACTCGGCCAGATCATCGCGGATGTCCGACAGGATGGACTCGAGCCCGGCATTGAACACCCGCGCGTAATCGGTCTCGCCGAGCAACTCCCGCGTGCGTGCAACGAGCGCATCGATATAACGCTCACGATCACCGCCATCGGGCTCATCGGGCGGCAGGCCGGCAAAAACCGCCGCCGCCGGATGCCGCAGGGCCGCGCCCGCCTGCGCCAGGAGATCATGCGCGATCGGCAGCAGGTAATCGCCCCGATATCCGTTGGCCGGGAACGGCACCGTTTCGCCGCACAGCTCCAGATAGCGCAGCCAGACGCTCGCGGCCAGGATGTCCATCTGCCGGCCGGCATCGTTGATGTAGTACTCGCACGCGACCTGATAGCCCGCCGTGCGCAGGACGTTGGCCAGACTGGCGCCATAGGCGGCGCCGCGGCCATGGCCGACGTGCAGCGGCCCTGTGGGGTTGGCGGAGACGAATTCCAGCAGCACCCGCTGACCTTGGCCGAAGTCGATCTGCCCGTAGCGCTCGCCTGCGTTGAGGACTTCACGCACCGTCTGGTGATAGGCCTCGACCTTGAGCCGCACGTTGACGAATCCCGGTCCTGCGATGGTGACTTCCGCAACCAGCGGGTGCGGCGGCAGATGGCTGACCAGCGCTTCGGCCAACTCACGCGGCTTGCGCCCGGCGCGCGGCGCGGCCACGAGCGCCCAGTTGGTCGCGAAGTCGCCGTGGGCGGCATCGCGGGTGCGCTCGATCTGCGCCGCCAGGGCGCGCACGCCCTCGGGAATATCGGGGAGCTGGGCAATGGCCTGGGACAGCCAGCGCGCAATAGCGTGTTTCAAAGCAGGACCTCGAAGCCGCAAGCCGGCCAAAGCGGCAATGTTATCAGCGCTCCGGCGACTTGTTGAGCGCGGAAGCGGTCTCAGGCTCGAGATCCAGAGCGGCGGAGTTGATGCAATAGCGCAGGCCCGTCGGCGCCGGCCCGTCGGGAAAGACGTGCCCCAGATGCGCCGCGCAACGGGCGCAGCGCACCTCGACACGACGCATGCCATGGCTGGTGTCTTCGAGACGGGTCAGCGCCTCATCGGACACCGGCTTCCAGAAACTCGGCCAACCCGAGCCGGAATCGTACTTGGCGTCGGACGCGAACAGCGGCGCCGCGCAGCAGACGCAGCGATACAGCCCGGGCGTCTTGCAATCGTGGTAGATCCCGGTGAAGGCCTGTTCGGTGCCGCACTGGCGGGTGATGCGGTACTGCTCCGGGCTGAGCCGCTTGCGCCATTCGGCGTCGGTCGGTGGCAAAGGATCCATGTCGTGCTCCCAAAGCGGGGAACCATCAGAATAGCAGGCCGGACGCATCAAACCGGCGTCAACAAAAAAAGCGGCCCCAATGGAGCCGCTCAGAAGAATGACGAGATCCCGTGGCAGATCAGAAGTAGTAAACCACGCCCACAGAACCCTTCACACCATCTTTCTGGACATTCAGGTCATCGGAGTCTTCGTAGCGATAACCGACTTCGAAATTCAGGCCGAGTTCAGGCAAGCCGTTCAGCATGAATTCAGCGCCGATCGCCGGGAAGACGAACCAGCCATCCGTCTCGGATTTGCCACCGCGCTTCACGTCGACCTCGGCTTCGTTGTAGCCGACCTCGAGAGACATCAGGAATTTGCTGTTCTCGCGCACGATGGGCGCAAACAGGCCTTTCAGACCCACAGCCCACTGCGTGACTTCGACATCGCTGATGATGTTGTTAACTGCGGTCTGGTAATCTTCGCTGCTGTAATAAACCGTGCCTTGCAGACCAGCGCTTTCCGAAGCCCAATAACGGCCAGCCAGCGCAACGGTATCTTCGTCGATGACCTTGCTCATCCCCAGACCGAACTTGCCGGCGGTATCGGTCGCCATGGCAGCCGGTGCGGCCACTGCGGCGGCCAGCGCGATCGCGGGAATCAACAGCTTCTGTTTCATGGTCATTGTCTAACCCTCTCGAATTTGGATGAACGACGGGTGTTCCAGCGCTCGTGCGCCACCCACCGGCGGGGATACGGTGCGCAAAATTCCTACTCGGCGCAACACCCACCTGGCAGTGACGCAGCGTTCCGTCGCCGGACAGCCAGGGCCATGGTATGAACTTTCAAACCCATACGCAACCAAGCTTATGGAAAACTTCAATTGACGCGATTGACGTCGTCCTTCTGCGCGGTGCCTTGGGCATGCATTTCAGCGCTGAAACCGGCAAGGCGACGGCTGGTCGTTTCGATCCAATCTCTGGCCTCGTCATTGATGGCGTCGGCGTCGCGCCCGTCGGTTTCAATGGAGGGACCAATCACCAAGTGAATGGTTCCCGGCCGGATGCGCCAGCTCGCGCCCGGCCAGAACAGGCCGGTGTCGATCGCGATAGGCACGACAGGGACGCCGGCGCGCTGGGCAAGCCACGCCCCGCCCTTGTTGTAGGGTCGCGACGCGCCGGGCGCCACCCGTGTTCCCTCCGGATAGACGACGACCCACAGCCCCTGCCTCAGGCGATCCTGACCCTGCACCAGCACCTCCTTGAGCGCCGTCCGCGGCTGCTCGCGATCGATCGCGATCGGCTCCATCAGCGCCATGCAGGGCCCGAACAGCGGGATGCGGAGCAGCTCCCGCTTCAATACCCAGGTCTGCGGCGGGAGAATCAACGGCAACAGGAAGGTCTCGAGCATGGATTGGTGCTTGCACAACACCACGGCAGGGCCGGGCGGCAAGTGCTCCAGGCCTTGCACGGTGAATCGCAGACCCACGATCCAGCGCAAAATCCAGGCGTGAAATCGCAACCAGACGCGTGCCAGATGGTAGCGCCGGGCCCGGGGGAAGGGGCGACTGGCCAGCACGACGGGCGCCCACAACACCATGCTCAGTCCCAGCAGGAGAAAGAACAGGCTGCAGCGCAGTGCCTGCAGGGTGCTGAAGGAGGTGTCACGGTTCACCCTGCGGGTTCTCCCTGCCCGATGGATTGCTCGATCCAATGACGCGCGAACGCGGCCAGATCCGTGAACACAGGCACATCGATCGGCCCGGACCACTGCTGCAGGGTCTGCTCGCCATGACCGGTGCGCACCAGGACGGCGGGCGCGCCCACCGCGCGGGCGGCCTCGAGATCCCGCGCCGCATCGCCGACCACGATCATCTGCGCCGGCGCGATGTGTGCCCAGCGGGCGATCCGTTCGAGCAACCCCGGGCGCGGCTTGCGGCACGCGCAACCGGCGTTGGGCGCGTGCGGGCAGACAAAGATGCCGGCCAGATGGCCACCCGCCGCGCTCACCTCGGCTTGCAATCGGTCATGGATGGCGCCCAGATCTGCAGCATCGAGCAGGCCGCGACCCACACCGGACTGGTTGGTCGCCACGACGACGCCAAACTCTGCGCGGCCGAGCGCCGCGATCGCTGCCAGGCTACCGGGCAGGAACACGAGTTCCTCGGGGGTTTTGACGTAGTCCGCCCGGTCGCGGTTGATGACCCCGTCCCGGTCGAGGACCACCCAGCCCCGTGCCGGATGAACGGCGGGCGGGGCGAGTGGCTCGAGCGGTCGCAGGTCTGTGGCGCTCATCTGGCCGGGCAGAGGTGGGAAATGTCGGCCACCTCCCAGAACAGCGCCTGCAAGGCGGCGAGCAATGCAAAGCGGTTGGCGCGCAGCGCCGGGGCCTCGGCGTTGACGAGCACGGTGTCGAAAAAGGCGTCGACCGGCGCACGCAGGTCGGCCAGGGCCGTCAGCGCAGCGGTATAGTCACGCTGGGCCAGCAGGGGCGCAATGGCGGCCTGACGTTCTCCGAGCGCCTCGAACAACGCCCGCTCCGCCGGCTCGACGCAGCGCTCGGGATCGATGCGACCCTCGCCCGGCGCGAATTCGGACTTGGCCAGGATGTTGGCCACACGCTTGTTGGCCGCGGCCAGCGCCATGGCTGCGGGCAGACGGCGGAAGTGATCCACCGCCTGCACCCGCCGATCGATGTCGAGCGGCACCGTGGGCGCGCGCGCCATCACGGCGAGGAAGGCCTCCGCGGGGATCCCCTGTTCTTCATAGACGGCCCGCAACCGCTCCAGCACATAGGCGAACACTGGCTCCACCGGTTCGTCCTTGAGGGCACCATAGCCGGCGCGGGCCTGGGTCAGCAGCACACGCAGATCGAGGCTCAGCTCGCGCTCGATGAGGATGCGCAGCAGACCGATGGCGGCGCGGCGCAGTCCGAAAGGATCGCGCGAACCGCTCGGCGCCTGACCGATGCCGAAGATGCCGACCAGGGTATCGAGCCGATCGGCGAGCGCCAGCGCGCATCCGGTCGATGTGGCCGGCAAGGCGTCACCGGCAAAGGCCGGCAGGTATTGCTCGCGCAGAGCGCGCGCCACATCCGGCGCTTCGCCGTCGAGACGGGCGTAGTGCTCGCCCATGATGCCCTGAAGCTCATCGAACTCACCGACCATCTCGGTCATGAGATCGCATTTGGACAGCAGGCCGGCGCGCTGCGCGAGCGCCGCCTCGCCACCGATCTGCGCGGCGATCCAGCCGGCGAGGGCCGCCAGCCGTTCGGTCTTGTCGAACAGGCTGCCCAGCTCGGCTTGATAGGTCACCGAACGCAGCGCGTCGCGCCGCGCCGCGAGTGGCTGTTTGCGATCCTGCTCGAAGAAAAAGGCGGCATCCGAAAGCCGCGGGCGGATCACCCGCTCGTTGCCGGCGATCACTTGCGCCGGATCGCGCGAAGCCAGATTGGCCAGCGTGATGAAATGGTTGAGCAGGCGCCCGGTCGCATCGCGCACCGGAAAATATTTCTGATGCCCGCGCATCGAGGACATCAGCGCCTCGGGCGGCACCTCGAGGAAACGCGCATCGAAGCGCCCCGCGAGCGGCACCGGCCATTCGGTGAGCGCAGTCACCTCATCGAGCAGGTCATCGTCCAAGACCGCCTCGCCGCCCAGCGCCGCAGCGGCGGCCATCACGCCCTCCACGATGCGCGCGCGACGCGCGTCGAAATCGGCCACCACATGGCCCGCCATCAGACACTCTAGGTAATCCGCCGGCCGCTCCAGCAGGATCGGGTCGGGCGCATGGAAGCGATGTCCGCGGCTGTAGCGGCCGGACGCAACGCCGAGCACCGTTCCCTCCACGACCTCGGTGCCCAGCAGCAGCACCAGCCAGTGCAGCGGCCGCACGAATTCGTCCCGGCCCGCACCCCAGCGCATGCGCCTGGGCGTCGGCAAGGTCTCGAGCGCACGCGTGACCAGCGACGGCAGCAGGTCGCGCGTGGGCTGACCCGGCCGCACGGCACGATGCACCAGCCGCGCCTGCTTGCCCTCGCCCTGGCGTGCAAGCGCCTCGACGGCGACGCCGCAGCTGCGGGCAAATCCGAGTGCGGCCGGCGTCGGCGCACCATCAGCGGTGAAGGCCGCGGCCAATGCGGGTCCCATTTTTTCCTCGAGCTGATCCGGCTGCTGCAGCGCCACCGCCTCGATGTGCACCGCAAGACGACGGGGCGTCGCGTAGGCCGCGACGGCGCCGCACGTGACATGCGCTGCCGCAAGCTCGCGTCGCATGCCCTCGGCAAAGGCGTCGCGCAAGCTGCGCAGCGCCTTGGGCGGCAGCTCTTCGGTCCCCAGTTCGACCAGCAGATCGGCGTGACTCATGCGGCAGCCTCCTGCCGCGCCTGCCATTGGTCCAGCATTTCCTGCCGCAGCGCCGCCGTCGCCAAGGGGAAACCCAGCCGCGCGCGGGCCTCGAAGTAGGCCTGGGCGACGGCGCGCGCCAGGGTGCGCACCCGCAGGATGTAGCGCGCCCGCTCGGTCACCGAGATCGCATGGCGCGCGTCGAGCAGATTGAAGGCGTGCGAGGCTTTCATGACCATCTCATAGGCCGGCAGTGCGAGGGCAGCCGCCATGAGCCGACCCGCTTCAGCCTCGTACAGATCGAACAGGCGAAACAGCTCATCCACCGGCGCCTGCTCGAAGTTGTAGGCGGACATCTCGACCTCGTTCTGATGGAACACATCGCCGTAGGTGACAGGCACACCGTCTGGGCCGATGGTCCAGATGAGATCGAAGATCGAATCCTTGCCCTGCAGGTAGAGCGCGATCCGCTCGAGACCATAGGTGATCTCACCGGTCACGGGATAACACTCCAGGCCGCCCACCTGCTGGAAATAGGTGAACTGGGTGACTTCCATGCCGTTCAGCCAGACTTCCCAGCCGAGCCCCCAGGCGCCGAGCGTGGGCGATTCCCAGTTGTCCTCCACGAAGCGGATGTCGTGCACCAAAGGATCGATGCCGAGCTCCCTCAGTGAATCGAGATAGATCGACTGAAATTCCAGCGGCGAGGGCTTCATCACCACCTGAAACTGGTAGTAGTGCTGCAGCCGGTTGGGGTTCTCGCCGTAGCGACCGTCCTTGGGCCGGCGGCACGGCTGGACATAGGCCGCATTCCAGGTTTCGGGGCCGATGGCGCGCAGGAAAGTGGCGGGATGGAAGGTGCCGGCGCCGACCTCGAGATCCAGGGGTTGCAGGATGACGCAACCCTGCCGAGCCCAGTAGTTCTGCAGCACCAGAATCAGATCCTGAAAGGTTTGGGGCGACGCGCTCATGAGCCTCCGTGCCAGAAGGGGATGACGGACCGTCGAAAAAGCCGGCCAAAGCCTTGGAGTATACCGGTCGCTCGACAAGGCGTGCAGCGCCCCCTGTCCTCCGGTTGCAAGGGGATGCTAGGCTTGCGCAGCAGCGCCCGACGCTGGGTGACACGGACTCAGAGGTGGTAACGCACCGTTTTTGTGCAATCTCGCCGGCGGCGCACCACAATGGACCCACAAAGTGCCCGTGGCCGGTCGATTCCAGCCCTCAAAGTGAGCAGGGCTTCTACCACCGGCAGCGGCATGATTCATGCTTTTCTTGAGCGAATACCCATCCCAGGGTTGGGTCGGTAGGACTTTACTCGGTCTCTCTTTGGAGGAATGCAATGTCGACGTCCAGTGGTGATGTGCTGAAACTGATTCAGGATAAAGAAGTCAAGTTCGTGGACTTTCGGTTCACCGACACCCGCGGCAAGGAACAGCACGTCACGGTGCCCGCCCACACCGTGGATGCCGAGGTGCTGGAAGAAGGCAAGATGTTCGATGGCTCCTCTATCGCCGGCTGGAAGGGGATTCAGGAATCGGACATGATCCTGATGCCGGATCTGGAAACGGCGCGTCTCGACCCGTTTTTCGAAGAACTGACGCTCAACCTGACCTGTGATGTCGTGGAACCCGCGACCATGCAGGGTTACGACCGCTGCCCGCGCTCGCTCGCCAAGCGGGCCATGGCCTATCTGCAGTCCACCGGGCTGGCCGACACGGCCTTTTTCGGGCCTGAAAACGAATTCTTCATCTTCGACGACATCCGCTGGGGCGCTGACATCAGCGGCTGCTTCTACAAGATCGATTCCGAGGAAGCCGGCTGGAACACCGAAAAAGTGTATGCCGACGGCAACATGGGCCACCGGCCGGGCGTCAAGGGCGGCTATTTCCCCGTGCCGCCGGTCGACGCCCTGCACGACATCCGAGCGGCGATGTGCCTGACGCTCGAGGAGATGGGCGTTCCGGTGGAAGTGCATCACCATGAAGTGGCGACCGCCGGTCAGTGCGAAATCGGCGTCAAGTTCAACACACTGGTGAAAAAGGCCGACGAGGTCCAGGTCCTCAAATATGTCGTCCAGAACGTCGCCCACAGCTACGGCAAGACGGCGACGTTCATGCCCAAGCCGCTGGTCGGCGACAACGGCAGCGGCATGCACGTCCATCAGTCACTCGCCAAGGGCGGCCAGAATCTGTTCGCTGGCGACCAGTACGGCGGCCTGTCGGAAACGGCTCTGTATTACATCGGCGGCATCATCAAGCATGCCCATGCCATCAACGCCTTCACCAACGCCAGCACCAACAGCTACAAGCGCCTGGTCCCGCACTTCGAGGCCCCGGTGATGCTGGCCTATTCGGCCCGCAACCGCTCGGCTTCGGTCCGCATTCCCTGGGTTTCCAGCCCCAAGGCGCGGCGCATCGAAGTGCGCTTCCCCGACTCGACGGCCAATCCCTACCTTGCGTTCGCGGCCATGATGATGGCCGGTCTGGACGGCATCCGAAACAAGATCCATCCCGGCGAGGCCATGGACAAGGATCTCTATGACCTGCCGCCCGAAGAGGAAAAGGCCATCCCCAAGGTCGCCTTCTCGCTCGAGCAGGCGCTCGATGCCCTGGACAAGGATCGGGAATTCCTCACCGCGGGCGGCGTCTTCACGGACGACATGATCGATGCCTATATCGCGCTCAAGACGATGGACGTCTCGCGCGTGCGCATGACGACGCACCCCGTCGAGTTCGACCTCTATTACAGCCTGTAACCGCACCCGTTCGGCATGACCGACCTGCCCGAAGCAATTCGGGCAGGTTTTTTTACGTCGCTCGAGCCTTCTGGCCGATCGACCCGCCCTGATCCTGCGCATGGCAGCCGTTGCTGTTCTGCGCTCGGCGCCGCACGCCCTATTTTGGTGCATACTGACCGTCATCTGCGGCGCCATGGCGCATACGCAACGGCGTGTGGCGCACCGCTTTGAATCGGATGCTCATCGGCATGACCCTTGCTTTCCTCAAATCGCCATGAAGGACGCACGAGACCCGGAATTGACCACTGCCGGATTGGGCGCTGCGGCCCTGCTCGATCAGTTGGCCAGCGCCGTGCTGGTACTGGATGGCAGCTTGCGTATCCGCTACCTCAACAGCGCGACGGAGATGCTTTTCGGCGCCAGCGCCCGGCGATTGATGGATACCCCGTTGCACGCGCTGATCGCTCAGGGCGAAAGCCTGGCTGAACGGCTGCTCGAAGCGTTGGGTAGCGAGACGCCCTACACCGAGCGCGAGCTGCAGCTGAATCTCGAATCCACCGTCGATGCCGCATCCGTGGTCGTGGACTGCCTGGTGACGCCGATCCGGCTCCTGAATGGGGCTCGCGCCCTGTTGCTCGAACTCCATCAACAGGATCGCCACCTGCGCATCTCGCGGGAAGAGAATCTGCAGACCCAACAGCAGGCCAGCCGAGCGGTCGTGCGCGGCCTGGCACACGAGATCAAGAACCCGCTCGGCGGGCTGCGCGGCGCCGCGCAATTGCTGGACGCCGAGATCCACGATCCGGAACTGCGTGACTATACGCGGGTGATCATGGCCGAGGCCGATCGCCTGCAACAGCTGGTCGACACCCTGCTCGGCTCCAACCGCCTGCCGCGGATGGTCGAAATCAACATCCACGAGGTCATGGAGCGGGTGCGCACCTTGGTCGCGGCCGAAGGGCATCCCGGCATCACCGTGCGCAGCGATTACGACCCCAGTCTGCCGCTCCTCAGCGCCGATCCGGACCAGCTGATTCAAGCGGTACTCAACATCGTGCGCAACGCGATCGAGGCGCTGCTGCCCCAGTCGCGGCGCCATCAACCGGCTGAGGTCGTGCTCGTCACGCGGGCCCAGCGCCAGTTCACCATCGGCCATCACCGCCATCGCCTAGTCATTCGGGTCGATGTCGTGGACAACGGTCCGGGAATTCCCCCCGATTTCGCCGAGCAGATCTTCTATCCCATGGTCACCGGCCGCGCCGAGGGGACAGGGCTGGGCTTGTCCATTGCGCAGGATCTGATCGCCCGGCATGGCGGGACGATCGAATGCCACACCCGTCCCGGCGAAACCCGCTTCTCCATTTTTCTTCCCCTGCAGCAGGCCCCAAAATGAACAGCGAAATCGTGAACGTCTGGATCGTGGATGATGATCGATCCATGCGCTGGGTGCTGGAAAAGGCCCTGCGCAACGATGGGATGTCGACCCAATCCTTCGAGTCCGCCGATGCCGTGCTGCGGGAAATCCGCAGCCGGCGACCGGATGTCCTGGTCACCGACGTGCGCATGCCGGGCATGGACGGCCTTGCCCTGCTCCAGCAACTCCACGAACAAGACCCCCATTTGCCGGTCATCGTGATGACCGCCCATTCGGATCTCGACAGCGCGGTCGCCTCCTACCAGGGCGGCGCCTTCGAATATCTGCCCAAACCATTCGACATCTATGAAGCGGTGGAACTGGTGCGGCGCGCCTACAAGCACCGCGTCCAGAAAAGCCGCCCCGATCTGGTCGCACCCGAGCCCCTCAACATCCCCACCATCATCGGCGAGGCGCCGGCGATGCAGGAGGTGTTCCGCGCCATCGGCCGGCTGTCGCGCTCCCACATCACCGTGCTGATCAACGGTGAATCGGGGACCGGCAAGGAACTGGTGGCGCGCGCCCTGCATCGCCACAGCCCCCGCGCCGGCAAGCCCTTCATCGCGCTCAATACCGCCGCCATCCCGCGCGAACTGCTCGAATCCGAGCTGTTCGGCCATGAGCGGGGCGCCTTCACCGGGGCCCAAGCGCTGCGGCGCGGGCGCTTCGAACAGGCCGATGGCGGCACGTTGTTCCTGGACGAGATCGGCGACATGCCGGCCGAACTCCAGACCCGCTTGCTGCGCGTGCTCGCGGACGGACAGTTCTATCGCGTGGGAGGCCATGTCCCGCTGCACGTCGACGTGCGCATCATCGCGGCGACGCACCAGAACCTCGAAAACCTGGTCAAGACCGGACAGTTCCGCGAGGATCTGTTCCATCGCCTGAACGTGATCCGGGTGCACGTGCCGCCGCTGCGCGAGCGGCGCGAGGACATCCCGCTGCTGCTGCGGTTTTTCTTGAACCGCGCGGCCAAGGAACTCGGCATGGAGGTCAAGATCCTGCGACCCAACGTGGAAGCCTACCTCTGCCGGCTCGAGTGGCCGGGCAACGTGCGCCAGATCGAAAACACCTGCCGCTGGTTGACCGTCATGGCCTCGGGTCGCGAGGTGCACATGGAGGACCTGCCGCCGGAACTGGTGCGCCAGGATGCGCGCAGCGCCGAAACCGTGCACGGCTGGGAGGATGGCCTCAAGCGCTGGGCCGAACAGCAGCTGGCCGGCGGCGAACAGGATCTGCTCGGCCACGCCACGCCCAACTTCGAGCGCATCATGATCCGCGCCGCCCTGAGCCACACCGGCGGGCGGCGTCAGGAAGCCGCGCGCCTCTTGGGCTGGGGCCGCAACACCCTGACGCGCAAGATCAAGGAACTGGAGTTGCCGGACGACCTGTGAAGCGCTTCAGCGACCGGAGGAGCGATGGGCGCGGTCCGCATGATCGGTGCGGGCCTCGGGCACACTCGTGATGAGCCGCGAACCGCTGTTGCGGGTGAGGTAGTTCCACGCCCAGCGCGTCATCACCACCAGCCGGTTGCCGAATTCGATCAGGCCCATCATGTGCACCAGCACCCACAGATACCAAGCCACCACGCCCTTCACATGGACGAAGCGCAGATCCCCGACCGCCGCATGCCGGCCGATGACGGCCATGCTGCCCTGGTTGCGGTAGCGGAACGGCGGCAGGGTGCGCCCGCGCTGACGCGCTTTCAGCAGCCGCGCCACGTAGTCCCCCTCCTGCATGGCGACCGGCGCGACCCCGGGCAGCGCCTGGCCGCCCGCCGGGGCGTAGTGCGCCAGATCGCCGATCACGAAGATTTCCGGATGCGCCGGCAGTGACAGATCGGCGTTGACCTCGACCTTGCCCGCACGATCCAGCTTGCAGTCCACGCGCCGCGCGAGCGCCTGGCCGAATTGCGAGGCACGCACCCCCGCGGCCCACAGGACCGTGCGGGCCTCGACCGCTTCCTCGCGCCCGTCCGGCCGCTTGAGCCGCACGCCGTCGCCATCGATCTGGGTCACCAGGGTCCCGGTCATCACCTCCACCCCGAGCTGCGCGAGCGATTTGGCGGCCGCGGCGGCGAGATCGGCGGGATAGCTCGGCAGCACCTGCGCAGCGCCCTCGGCCAGCACGATCCGGCTGCGGCGGGTGTCGATGTGATGAAACTCGTCCTTCAGCGTGTGCTGGGCCAGCTCGCCGATGGCGCCGGCCAGCTCCACGCCGGTCGGGCCGGCGCCGACGACGACGAAGGTGGTGAGACGCGCCTGCTCCCCGGCATCCTCGCTCAGCTCGGCCGCCTCGAAGGCGCTGAAGATGCGCTGGCGCATTTCCAGCGCATGTTCGATGGTCTTGAGACCGGGGGCGTTATCGCGCCAGGCATCGTTGCCGAAATAGCTGTGCTTGACGCCGGTGGCGGCGATGAGGATGTCGTAGTCGATGCGCGCCCCGCCATTGAGGATGACCTGCCGCGCCAATGGGTCGAGGTCGACGGCGGCGCCCTGCACGACGCGCACGTTCGGCCGACCACGCAGCACATGGCGCACCGGGGTGGCGATGTCGCTGGGCGCCAGCTTGCCCGTGGCCACCTGATAGAGCAGAGGCTGGAACAGATGGTAATTGCGCTTGTCGATGACGGTGACCCGGAAGGACGGATCGCGCGACAAGGCCTTGGCGGCGTACAGGCCGCCGAAACCGGCGCCGACGATGACGACATGCTGGGAATGGGAAGAAGCGCGGGTCGACGCCATGAATGCCTTGCCGGTGGAAGGTTCAAAAGCCAGTCATGATACCCCAAGGCGCCGGAGCGGCCATCGTCGCCTGCTCCGCGCTACACTCGTGCGGATCGAAGCCAAGGAACGGATCGTCATCGCCCCATGTGTCTGTTGTTTATTGGCTGGCAAACGGATGCCGCACGGCCGCTGATCGTCGCCGCCAATCGCGACGAATTTCACGGTCGCTCGGCCCTGCCTGCGGCGCCGTGGGACGACGCGCCGCAGGTCGTCGGCGGGCGCGACCTGCAGGCTGGCGGAACCTGGCTCGGCATCGGGGCGCCGGACCGTTTCTGCGCCCTGACCAACTACCGCGAACCCAGCCGCCCCCGGGCGGGTGCGCCTTCCCGCGGGGCGCTGGTGAGCAGGGTGCTGCGCTCGCCGCAGCCGGTTTTCGACGTGCTGGCGGAACTGCGCGAGCGCATTGATGGCTACGCAGGGTTCAACCTGCTGGCCGCCGACCGTGAGGGCCTGTGGCTGCTCAGCAACCGCGCCACACCGGCCCTGCAAGCCCTGCCGCCGGGAATCCACGGCCTCAGCAACGGCACCCTCGATGCAGATTGGCCCAAGGTGCGCCATGGCAAGCGCCGCCTCGCCAATCTGCTCGATACGGGCGAGCCGCCCGTTGAGGACCTGTTCGCCCTGCTGGGCGATGATGCGATTGCGCCTGATGAGGAATTGCCCCGGACCGGTCTCGATCTCGCCTGGGAGCGGCTGCTCTCGCCGGCCTTCATCCGTCATCCGCAGTACGGCACGCGCTGCTCCACCGTCGTGTTGGGCGATGCGGCAGGCACACTGCGCCTCGTCGAGCGGCGTTTCGACGCCGCGGGACAAATGAGCGGGCAGTCCGACTGGACGCTCACGCCGAACGGACGCGCGCGCAGGGAGGCGCCATGAATGGCGCCGTAACCTGTCGACCCTGGACGGCCACGGAGGTCGCATCGGCCGGTCGCACACCCGATCAGGTCCACCGGTCCGGGGACCGCCTGTATTGGAGCGAGTCCCGGCCCGATGAGGGCGGACGGGTGAGTCTGATGCAGGCGCGTCCCGGCGAGACGCCGGTCGAGATTCTGCCCGCGCCCTTCAGCGCCCGCAGCCGGCTGCTGGAATACGGCGGCGGCGCCTTCGCCGTGGGTGGCGGCGCGCTGTGGTTCGTGAGCGATCCGGGGCAGGATCTCTATCGCCTCGATCTGGCGGACGGGGCCGTGCCGCAGCGCATCTGGACCGGCGGCCCGGATCGTTTCGGCGATCTGTACTGGGATGCGGCGCACGCGCGCCTGCTGGCCGTGCGGGAAGCGGCCGACGGACGGCTCAGCCTCGTGGCCGTGGACACCGGCGGTCTGACGGAATTGGCGGCGGGCGCGGACTTCTACGCCAACCCGCGCGTCAGCGTCGACGGCCGCGCGCTGCTGTTCATCGCCTGGGATGCCCCGCACATGCCCTGGGATGCGGCTGCGCTCTACCGGGCCATACTGGTCGGCGGCCGGCCGTGCGATGTGCAGCGCATCGCCGGCGGGCCGGGCCGGAGCGTCTGCCAGGCCGAATTCGATGCACGCGGGGACATCGTCCTGCTGGGCGAGACGGACGGCTGGTGGACGCCGCTGCGCTGGCACGACGGCGCACTGCACAGGCTGTGGCCCGAGCCCGTGGATTGCGGTTTCCCGCGCTGGCAGGCCGGCATGCGCCAGCTCGCGCTGCTGGACGACGGCCGGATCGTCTGGGTCGCGACCTCCCGGGGGCAGCGCCAGCTAATGGTGTTCGAACCCATCGCCGCGACGGTCGCCGCGCTCGACCTGCCCTGGACGGAGTACGCAGGGCTGACCGCATGGGGCCTGCAACTCGCCTGTATCGCGGCCGCCCCCGACCGCCGATGGGAGGTGATCGCCTTGAGTCTCGACCCCGCGCGCTCGACGGTGTGCTCGGACGCGCCGCCGCTGCCGGCTGGGGTCTGCGTCTCCTCACCGCAGTGGCTCGCGTTCCGAAGCGGCGAGGGCGAAGCCTATGGCCATTTTTATGCCCCCGCGCCGCGCCGCGGGGACACGGGCGCCTTGCCGCCGCTCCTGGTGCGCGGCCACGGCGGCCCCACCAGCCGCGCGACGACGGCGCTGGAACCGCGCACGCAGTTCTGGACCAGCCGCGGCTTTGCCGTACTGGACGTCGATTACCGCGGCAGCACCGGCTACGGCCAGGCCTACCGGCAGGCGCTGGATGGCCGCTGGGGCGAGGCGGACGTCGCCGATTGCGTGGCGGGCGCTGACTTTCTGGTCGCGACGGGAGCAGTCGACGGCGCGCGCTGCGTCATCAGCGGCAGCAGCGCCGGCGGCCTGACGGTGCTCGGCGCGCTGGCCTTTCACGAGCGGTTCGCCGCCGGCGGCTGTTATTACGGCATCGGGGATCTGGCTGCACTGGCGCAGGACACGCACAAATTCGAGGCGCATTACCTGGACAGCCTGGTGGGGCCGTGGCCGGCCGCCGAGGCGATCTACCGGGCCCGCTCGCCGCGCTTTCACGCCGGGCGGATCCGCGCGCCGGTCATCTTCTTCCAGGGCGCGGAGGATCGTGTCGTGCCTCCGGCACAATGCCGCGAGATGGCGCGGCTGCTGCGAGAAAACGGCATTGCCGCCGACTACCATGAATTTCCCGGCGAAGGCCACGGCTTCCGCCGCGCCGAGACCGTCATCGCCTGCCTCGAGGCCGAGGCGGCGTTCTACGCGCGCGTTCTCTCCAGCAAGCGCACCGCCCCGGTCCGCTGACGCATCAGATGCCCTCGCCAGGCAGGTCGATGGACTTCAAGTTGATGCGGCGGGGCAGATTCGGGGGTCCGCGACGATCCCCATCCACCGCATAGAGACTGTCGAAGCGCCGGCGATACCCGTCATAAATTTCCGGACCGTGCACACTGAGGAACCGGGCCTGCTGAGGCGATGCATCGGGTTCGTAGATGGTCCCATCCGGGGCCTTGTCGGTAAACAGGGCCAGCACGGCCCGCGCACCCAGTTGTGTGGCCAATCCGGGCGTGTCCATCGATGCCGCGACGGGATCGAGCCGATTGATGTAGTGGACGTAGCGCGGCCCATCGGGGAAGTCGCGGTTTGCCGAACCAGTCGTTTCGACGCGTATCAGGTCCAGTTGCTCGGGTCCCTTGCCGGGCTGCAAACGCCGCTGAGTCAACTCGGCGCTCATCCGCCGAAGCGCTTCACCCACGACAAAGGTCCCGGCACTTCCCGCACGGATATGGATCGTCTCATTGGCGTTGATCGCATCCCGGAGGAGCTGGTGCAAGGTCTCTACAGAGGCGCCTTTGGGCGTGCGGGGCACCAGGCCCTGGGCGATCTGCTTGATGTTACCCGAGGCATAAAACAGCCCCACCACGTAGATATTGCTCCGCGCCGCCATGGCCTCGAGCACCTGGGCAATGCGCGCCGGATCGCCGTTGGCGCCGTTCACGTAGAACAAGCGACGGTTATCGGCGGGATTGGGCCCCTTGAAAGGGGGAATGGAGGCTGCGGGAGTCGACCCAGGATAAAAACACCGATCGCCCCCGATGAAATAGCCGTCCATCCGGGAAAAATCGCGCATGCCCTCGATCGACAGGCCGCCTGTGAGATCGCAAGCTCCTGCGGCACCCGCCCACCACAAAGCCGTCGCCAGCAGTCCACGGCGGATTGAAGAACGCACGAAACCCATGACAAAACCTCCTTCATTTCATGCCCATCCATGCCTTATCGCCCAGCGCGCTGCGCTCAGTCAGCGAAGCCGAGTGTCGATACAGCGACCGAGCCACGATCACCCATCCGGGCAGTGCGCTGTTTTAGGCTCCAACCTGCAACAGGTCAAAGGATTTCCGACGAACGGCTATTCAGATTTTCAAACCAGGGCCGAGGGGTAACGCATCGGCGGTCAAGGCGGTCAATTCGAGTAGCCGGCCGCCGAACTGCCCGTCGAAGATCGACAGCACTGCAGCCTTTCGGCACGGTCGAACAATGCTTGGTTTTCCGCCAGCCAGAACGCCCCCTCGGGGCGCCAGGCATCGCGGGCTTCGACGCAGGGGCTGGTTGCCCCGAAGTCGCGCGCGAGTCGGTCGAGCGATCGCGCGACGGCGCTTGCATCGTCCCGCCCTCACACGCCGTCACCGATCACCTGGAGGCGTGCAGAAACGGTGTGAGACGACAGCTCAACTTGCTGGCGCGGAAATGAGCGATATATCGGACACGCGGCGGCAGATTTGGCGCTGTGGCAATCTTCGCCTCGGAAAGCCCTGAACAAGTCGCACTGACGAGCCCGCGCTCCGGCGCACGAACGGTTTTATCTGCGGGCACGGTATCGACCTGCGCATCCTCGGTCGTTTACCTCGGATTGCTCATTTTCCGAGCCATCCGCCCCATTGCAGGCGGATTCATCCCATCGCCGGTAACGCACGTCTCGCCGGATACGGGTTCCCCGGCGCAAACAGCGTCACCAGCTGCGCCGTGTTCTTCGCCAGGCCACGGTAGCGCACCTTCGTGTCAGCAAACCGACACTCGAGGATCCGGAACGGGTGCTCGCCGATCGCACGCACCTGGGCGATCGCATGATGCAGATTGCACGTCCAGGCGTTCAGCGACTTGCCTGGTCTTGCGGGCCACCCAGTCCTCGATCAGGCTCCCTTCCAGATGCGCGTGGATCTGCGGATGCTCCTGGCCCCGGTGCGCTGACGCATTCCTCCTCACCCTGCAGCAGCTCGCCGAACCGTGACATGTCGGAGACTTTGGCGGTGATGCCGACAACGGTGTGCACCAACCCGCTCTGATCGTCGACGCCGATGTGCGCCTTCATGCCGAAGTCCAGCTCGCCGAGTCGGGCGTCGAGCCATGGCGTCAATATGAGACTTTCCGTCTGATGGAATGCCCGCGCCGTCACATGTTCCGATGGCACATTGCCAAAGGAATGAAACGGGAAGCCGGTGCGCTCCATCGAGCAAGGCCAGCGCCACCCCGCAACGCTAAGCGCGTTATTTGGCACGGCAATCTGCCGCTGCGCGCAAGCATGGGAAGGCACCGTGCCAAGGGGAGGCTCCCCGCTCGCAAGTCCGGAGACCGGCCTGTGGCATGGTGTCGGCGTTGTGGAGGGCGATGCACGGAAGAGCGCGTGTTGCATCCCGCGCAACCTCTTCCACTTGAATTCCTCTTCCACGTGCCGGCTGGCCCATCGATGCGCGGGTGTGCGCAGAGAGGAATTTCATGTGGTCACCCATCACGCCGGCCAGCTCGTAGCTACGCGCTTCGGACGACCATCGAGACGACGGCAGCAGCGTCAACCAATCCGAAGCCCGGCAGCAAATGCGGAGCGCGGGCCTCCGTGTCACCCCTCCGGACCCTTGGCGCGCGAGCCGGATGGGGGCCACCCGCCGCTGCGACCACCTGGCCAATACCATCGAACGGGTCGGCTACGCCACCCGGGACCCGTGCGCCGAATACCGGAGGAACAAGCGCCGGTGCCTGCAGGCGGGTCGGGAACCCGTTCGACCAGGATTTACGAGACCGCCTGCCTCCCAAAACCAGCCCGGCCGCAGCGCCTGTCGCAAGCTACGCCACCAACGCCGCTGACGACTCACTGGCCAATTCCCGGCCCAGGCTCACGTTGAAAGGCGATTCTCGGCGGCGCGCGTTCCGCAAAGCGCCGCCTGGCCGAACGCCTGCCCGCCGACAGCAGCCCAGCCGTCTCCGATGCGGCCCCGCCACAACGGGAGAATCTCAATGCCTCGGATCTTGAAGACACCACGGGGAATCACAAGCCGTGAATCATCAGCGGTGGCGTTTCGAGCGTGACCTGCCGCACCGCGCGCGAGGCGGGCCGCTCGGCCCCATACAACGTGTCGAACGGGCGGCGATAGGGGTCATAGGTCTGGGCACCATGCACCGCCAGAAACGCATTCGACAGGAAGGCCAGCGCATCTTTCAGCGCGTCCGGCACGAGGCCCACACCGCTGCCCGGAACCAGTACAGCCAAGGCCATCTCGGCGATGAAATCCTGTGTTTCAAGGGGCTTGTTCACCCCCAACCCCCGGTCTTTGAGAACCCTCGAGAGGACAGCCTCGTCCCCAACCGCGGACCTTCCAGCGCCGACCGCCTGAATCGATTGTGCCAGCGACACTGCCGATTGGCGTCGCGCCGACCCGAATCGGCCGGCATCGAACCGCGCAATGACGGCGCCCGCGCCAGGATGCGCCACGGAGCCGGCAACACCGATCTTGGGAACGGGATCCAGCTTGGCGTCGTAGTGGATGTAGCGCGGTCCATCGGGAAAATCACGAGCCACCGAGCCATGCGTCTCGACCCGCAACCAGTCGAGCGGCGCCGCCCAATCGCCACGCAATCGGGCTTCCCGCGCCAGTCGATTGCGTGTCGCATGGATCGCTTCGCTGATCACCACCGTGCCGGCGCTGCCGCCCCGGATGTGCATCGGCTCCTGCCGCGTCAGATGATCCGCGATCACCTGCTTCAAGGTGTCGACCGCACGCCCGGATGAGATGAGCGGGAGCGTGCCAGGGACCGCCGCAATACCGTCTCCCGCATAAAAAATACCCAGTATCGCGAGCTGGCTTTGCTCAGCCAGCGCAGCCAGATTCACCGCCGTGATCAACGGGGATCCGTTCGCGCCATTGACGTAGTAAAGCGTCGGGACGTCGGCGTTGACACGGGAACCGCGGAAACGCGGCACCGCATCCGGGTCGATCGACTGCGGATCATACAGACACGCGTCCCCGCCCAAATAAAACCCGTCCAGTGTCTGCGGGTCCACAGCGGGACCCGGCGCAATGCCTTGCGGCAGGGCGCATGTGGCCCCGACCCAGGCTGGGATCAGGGCGAGACTGATGGCGACGAATGATCCGAACCGGCCCATTGGAATTTCTCCTCATCCCTGATGTGTACAGGCAGTGTGTAGTGCTTGTTTTCGCTATAAGCTATTGATATCAGATGCAACGGCGATGCCCAGATCAACAGCACATACCAGCCTAGACCACAAGAGTCAGGACGGACAGACGACACGACTCCACCGCACACCTCAATGAAACAATGTTGCATCATGCGCGCTGCAAGCATTAAGCTGCGTGCCGTCACGCCGCCCGAGCCACCCAATAGACGAGCCCAGCGCCGGTGATTTCCCCCTTTGCTGCCCATCGTGTTCCGAGCCAGCCGCCGCGACGGGTCGTGCGCGGGGCATGGCTGGGTCTCGTTCTGGCGCTCGGCCTGCTGCTCCCCGTCGCACAACACGGTGCCCTGCGTCACGCGCTGGAACACGTGTCGTCGCACGGCCATCACGAGCCGTCCGACCTACCCGATCCCGGTACGTGCAAGGCTTGCACGGCCTTTGGCGTGCTGGG
The DNA here is from genome assembly GCA_035325645.1 of Candidatus Macondimonas sp. Classification (GTDB taxonomy): domain Bacteria; phylum Pseudomonadota; class Gammaproteobacteria; order UBA5335; family UBA5335; genus Macondimonas. Next base: position 39,978 of record DAOKZK010000020.1, read on the forward strand.
CGGCATGCTGCCGGCCGTCGCACTGGTCATCCTCGCGAGAGGGGGAAACCCCCGCCTTCCTGCCCGCAATCCGCCTGCCGAAATCCCCACGACGGTAGTCACCACCCGGGCGCGCGCCCCGCCCCCGCACGCGAACGCCTGATCCTCGCGCGGCCGCATATCGGTCGCGTGCCTCAGCGACGCGTTCCCGACGCGGAACGTTCACGGGAGTGTTTCCATGTTCAAGCGTGACGTCATCATTGCGGCGGCGCTGTGCGCCCTCACGGCACCGACGCTGGCCGCACCGCAGGCAGAACTCGATGCACTGCGCGCCGAGTTCGATCAGAAATTCAAGGATCTGCAAGCCGATTACGAGGCGCGCCTCAAGGCGCTCGAAAGCCGCGTGCAGGCAGCCGAAGCGCAGCAAGATCAAGCCCGGACGACCCGGCAGACCGCCGTCACCAGCGCCGAGCAGAGCGCCCAGGCGGCGACATCGAGGCCGGCATCCGGGGCCTTCAATCCCGATATTTCGCTGATCCTGCAGGGTGCCTATATCGATCGTGCCGGCGGCGAGCGGCCGATCAGCGG